>JBDTNT010000094.1:0-17880 GCA_039933615.1 Flavobacterium sp.
TTTATTCTAGTTTTAAAAAAAATTGTAATTAAAAAAAAACAGAAATAAAATAATTCGAATCCATTAAAAAAGTAAAAGCTTTATAAATTTTTGAAATTACTCTTTTAGATGGGTATGTCTTTAAACAATCAATACATTCCTATTAAGCCAAAAATTCTATTTCACGGCTAACCATTTGGTTGTATAAAATAACTTTTAGAAAGTAGTCAATCAGCAAATTTTTCCTCTTTTCGCTCTCCTCTTGTGCTGATTATAAACATTTCTAACTTTTAACCTTAGGTGTTACTATTTCCTTTTTGAAGTTTTTACAAATGCATAAATCATTTGCTCATTAATTAAGGGTTTACTAATAAAAACCATCCAAAAATGAGCGACAAATTTTTTAAATTTTCTCAAAAAAAGTCATTTTTTAGGTTAATAAATCAGTGAAAGAAAATCAATCATAAAGCAATGAAATAAATGTATCTCATTGATTTCTAGGGTGTAAAAGTACTTATTTTTTTTTAAACCAAATGTTAAATAATGTTATTTTTTGTAGGCAGAACCTAATTGTTAACATTAGAAGTTATTTTAGTGAAGACTAAAATTAAATAGAGTAGGTAAAAATATAAAAATGGTTTATTTTTACACTATAATTATTTTAAACTAAAGAAATAGAAATGGATTGGATAACTGCCAGAGAATTTGAAGATATAACCTATAAGAAATGTAACGGAGTTGCCAGGATTGCATTCAACAGACCAAATGTTAGAAATGCTTTTCGCCCAAAGACAACCTCAGAATTATACCAGGCTTTTTATGACGCACAGGAAGATACTTCAATAGGAGTGGTTTTGCTTTCGGCAGAAGGACCATCAACCAAAGATGGCGTTTATTCTTTTTGCAGCGGAGGGGACCAAAATGCCCGTGGACATCAGGGTTATGTTGGAGAAGATGGTCAGCACCGTCTAAATATTCTTGAAGTTCAGCGATTGATTCGTTTTATGCCAAAAGTCGTTATTGCCGTGGTTCCCGGATGGGCAGTTGGCGGTGGACACAGTTTACATGTGGTTTGCGATATGACTCTCGCGAGTAAAGAACATGCTATTTTTAAACAGACAGATGCAGATGTTACCAGTTTTGACGGTGGTTACGGATCTGCCTATCTGGCAAAAATGGTAGGTCAGAAAAAAGCACGTGAAATTTTCTTTTTAGGAAGAAATTATTCGGCTCAGGAAGCAATGGACATGGGTATGGTAAATGCTGTAATTCCTCATGATGAGCTTGAAAATACTGCTTATGAATGGGCACAGGAAATTCTTCAAAAATCACCAACATCCATAAAAATGCTGAAATTTGCCATGAACTTAACTGACGACGGTATGGTAGGGCAGCAGGTTTTTGCAGGTGAAGCAACCCGTCTGGCCTATATGACCGAAGAAGCTAAAGAAGGCAGAAATGCATTTTTGGAAAAAAGAAAACCAAATTTCGGAGAAAATAAATGGTTGCCATAATAAATTTTAGGTTTCTGATTTTAGATTTTAGATTTTTTCAATCCATCATTTTCAATCAGAATACAATAATCTAAAATCTACACTTTAAAATCTAAAATAAAAAAAGAATGAAACATTGGATTGAAGCCGCAAGATTGCGCACATTACCTTTATCAGTTTCTGGAATTATAGTTGGCAGCATCTATGCACTATCCAACCCAACAGAAACCATAAATACGCCAACAGAAGTTTTTAGTTGGAAAATTTTTGGTTTTGCACTTTTAACAACCCTTGGATTACAGGTTTTATCCAATTTTGCAAATGATTACGGAGATGGTGTAAAAGGTACTGACAATGACGACAGAGTTGGACCAAAACGCGCGATACAAAGCGGTGTTATCACCCCTCAGGAGATGAAAAAAGCAATTATAATTACTTCCCTTTTAACTTTGTTATCAGCAATAACCTTAATTTATTTCGCTTTTGGCGCATCAAATTTTGGTTACTCTATCTTTTTCCTTTTACTTGGAATTGCAGCTATTGCTTCGGCTATTCGCTACACTGTTGGAAATTCAGCTTACGGATACAAAGGTTTAGGAGATGTTTTTGTTTTTGTTTTCTTCGGATTGGTTAGTACTTTGGGAGTTAACTTTTTATACTCTAAGGAAATTGACCCGCTTTTAATTTTACCGGCAATTTCTATTGGTTTATTAAGTGTTGGAGTTCTAAATCTGAACAACATGCGTGATGAAGAGTCAGACAAAAAATCCGGAAAAAATACAATTGTAGTTCAAATGGGTGGTAAAAAAGCTAAAATATATCATTTTACCCTGATTATAACTGCAATGGTATTGGTTGTTCTTTTTGCCATATTAAGCAATTATCGTTTCGATCAATACTTGTTTTTGCTGGCTTATATACCTTTAACTTTACATTTAATTACCGTTTCTAAAAACAAAGAGCCTAAGTTATTAGATCCTGAATTAAAAAAATTAGCATTGAGTACATTTTTGCTTTCTTTGCTTTTGACTATATGTATGATTTCATTAATCTCAGATATTATCGTTAATCTTTTCTTAGGCGGAAGATAAAATAAGTTCAACTTTAAATTTTATAAAATGAAAATTACTTTTTACGGACACGCATCATTAGGGATTGAAGTTGGGGGAAAACATATTATTGTTGATCCTTTTATTACAGGTAATCCACAAGCTTCTGCAATCGATATTGATACTTTAAAAGCCGATTATATTTTATTGACTCATGCACATGGTGACCACGTTTTAGATGTTGAAGCCATTGCAAAAAATACTGACGCAGTTATTGTTTCAAATGCCGAAATTGCAAGTTATTATGCCACATTAGGATTCAAAGCACACCCGATGAACCACGGAGGAAGCTGGAAATTTGACTTTGGAAAAGTAAAATATGTAAACGCTATTCATTCAAGTTCATTTCCAAATGGAAGTTATGGCGGAAATCCTGGTGGTTTCGTGATAGAAGGAGAACATAAAAATATCTACATTGCCGGAGATACAGCCCTGACAATGGATATGAAACTGATCCCGATGCGCACCAAACTGGATTTGGCAATTCTTCCAATCGGAAATAATTTTACTATGGATGTTGAAGATGCTATAATAGCTTCAGATTTTGTAGAATGTGATAAGATTCTGGGATATCATTTTGATACTTTTGGCTACATTGAAATTAATCACAAAGAATCAATTCGTAAATTTTTCGACAAAGGCAAAGATTTAATGCTTCTTCAAATTGGTGAATCAATAGAATTATAAAATTCGCATAACTGCCTATTCCTGACTTAAAAGGATAGGCAGCTTATTATTCCTATTTACAATAATAAAATCAAGAATGGATAGCACAAAATTTACTTGTGAATGCTGTGGTGAACAACATGAAGGCTGGCCCGCTTTAACCTATATTTCACCTAACAATTATTCATGGCTTTCTGATGAAGAAAAGGAGGCAATTGCAGTTATTGATGAAGATTTTTGCGTTATCAAATACCCGGATGAAGTTGGCAGGTTTATACGCTGCGTATTAATCCAAAAAGTAAATGATCATTGTGAAGACTTAGAATATGGGCTTTGGGTTTCTTTAAGCGAAAAAAGTTTTGAAGATTACCTTGCCAATTTTGATAATGAAGATCATGAAACACAATATTTTGGCTGGCTGTCTAATGAAATAAACGAATATGAATTTTCCGCGAGTATTCCAACAACTGTAGTAACTCAGAAAGGAAATAACAGACCTGTAATTTTTCCTCATGAAAATTTTGACCATCCTTTTGTTAAAGACTTTTATGAAGGGATTACAAAAACAGAAGCCGAAAACAGAATACAAAATATGATTAATGCTACGCAACAAAATTCATAACATATGGCTTTAAAAAAAACATTTCTATTGTTTTTGCTGACTTCTTTTTATGTTTCAGCTCAAAAAGATGGTTATTGGGATAAAGAACGCGCAACCACAAGAGAAATTATTGTTTCTGCCCGTGACCGAATTACAGTCAATACTGAAGACTTACCTGTTGGAACTACCGAAATTGTCTATAGAATTACTCTTTTAGACAAAAATCAGGAAATGACCAATAGTCTGGTTTCCATGCTTAAAGCAATACCGGATCCATACGGAATTGGTCAGGGTTCAGCCGGAGCCGTTTTCTTAATGTCAAAAATTTCAGGAGATGATCAATGTACTTATTCTATTTTCACTTCAAATGAAAATGCTAAAAAGTACGTAAGTGACGGAAAAATAGATACAGCCTGTTTTGCTCAGGTTGAACCTGTAAGTAAAGACGCTAAACGATTATCTTTGGATAAATCCTCGTGCCTAAAAGAGAATACGACTACAATCTGGTTTGGTTTTGAAAGCAAAAATTGGCTTTTAAATCAAAAAATTGTTTTAGAAGTGGTGCCGTGGGTAGATACGAAACTCAACCGCGGATGGAATCAGGATAATAAAAATGAAATTATCAGTTTGTGTAAAACTTCTACAATGGCTCAGAAAATGGCCAATTCTGATGATTTTTGTGTTTGTATTTTAAATAAAATAATGAAACAATACCGCTATTCGGAGTTTCAGAAATTATTAGCTATCGAAAAAACTAAGGTTTATAAAGATTTTGGGAATGCTTGTTACAATGATGTCGATATTTCTAAAAACGTTTATAATGACTTGCGAACACAAATTTCTGCTTTAATAAAAAAGCAAAAATATAATGAAGCTATTCCAAAATTAAATACCATAATCAACGATGGAAAAGCTACAGCAGTAGACTATAGTTCAATTGGTTATTGCTATATTTTGACCAAACAATATGCAAAAGCAATCAAATCTCTGAAAGAGGGCGAAAAACTTGATGATACAGAATTACTGGTAAAGCTTAATCTAGCCCATGTTTATCTTTTGAGCGACGATTATAGTGCAGCAAAATCGATCTATAAAAAATACCAAAATCAAAATGTAACTGACAGTCTCAGCTGGACAGACAAAACCAAATTAGACTTTGAGACATTTCAAAAAGCAGGCATTAAATCTGAAGACTACGAAAGAGTTTTAAAACTTTTTTAAAATCTCAGTAACTCAATATCTAAAAAATGAAAGCCACTTACCACAAATACATGCTGGAGTTTAAGCGTCCATCAGGAACGTCACGAGGCATTATGACCGAAAAAGAAACATGGTTTATCGTCTTAGAACAAAACGGCAAAAAAGGAATAGGTGAGTGCGGAATTTTAAGAGGATTAAGTGCTGACGATCGTGATGATTATGAAGAAAAATTAATTTGGACTTGTCAAAATATAGATCTCGGAGAAACTGCACTTTGGGAAGCCTTAATGGAATTTCCTTCGATACAATTCGGAATAGAAATGGCTTTTTTGTCGCTTAAAAGTGAAAATCCATATTTATTGTTTCCTTCCGGTTTTACGAATACTTTAAAATCAATTGCTATAAATGGTTTGGTCTGGATGGGTGAACCTTCTTTCATGAAGGAACAAATAGAGGAAAAATTAGCCGATGGTTTTAATTGTATCAAACTTAAAATTGGAGCAATAGATTTTGAAAAAGAATTAGAATTATTACAATTCATCCGTAGTCATTTTTCTGCTGAACAAATAGAAATCAGAGTAGATGCCAATGGAGCTTTTACACTAAGTGAAGCTTTAGATAAACTTAATCAACTTGATAAATTTCAGCTTCATAGTATTGAGCAACCCATAAAAAAAGGAAGTCCGGAGGCAATGGCTGATTTGTGCAAAGTGACACCATTCCCAATCGCCCTGGATGAAGAGTTGATTGGCGTATTTTCATTGGAAGAAAAGCAAAAACTTTTGCAGAAAATAAAACCGCAATACATCATTCTCAAGCCAAGTTTTGTTGGTGGTTTCAGAGGAACACAAGAATGGATTACTTTGGCAGATCAATACAATATTGGCTGGTGGATCACATCGGCATTGGAAAGTAATATTGGACTAAATGCAATAGCGCAATGGACTTTTTTACAGAATTCAGAAATGCCGCAGGGCTTAGGAACAGGCGCTCTTTATACCAATAATTTTAATTGTCCGCTAGAAGTTTCACAGGGACAATTGTGGTACGATAAAGCTAAGGACTGGCAACCTGATTTTCTTGATAAAGTATAAAAAAAAACTGGCCATAAGCCAGTTTTTAAGGTTATATAGTTATTGGTTTTATTCTTTTCCGGCCCTTAAATTCTCCTGCCATTCATTTAATTCCTGCCATTTTCCTTCATAGGCAAACAAAGCTTGTCTCGCCCATGTACTTGGATTATGAATGGCATAATTTTCACCACCTTCATCCAAAATGGACTGAAGTTTTTCTACTGAAGCTTCTGACAATTCATACCAGGTAGTAATTCCGGCATGGTTGAACAAAGCTTCAATTTTTGGTCCAATTCCTTCCACAATTTTAAGATCGTTTTCATCTGTTTTTTTACCCAGTACACCTGTGGCAAGTTCACTGTCAAATACTAAAAACTTAGCAGTAGGTGCAGTAAATGATTGTGCAGTAGTATTGATACTTGCTTTAGCAGCTAAGTCAGCTTCTAAAGTAGAAATTCGTGCGTTTAGATTTTTCGTATTTGCTTTGCAGACATCTAAATCAGCCTGTAAAGATATTGCCAGCGAATCATCATTTTTTGAATTCATTCGTCCTAATAAGTAGCCTAAAATTCCGCAGATTAATCCGACTATTGCAGTTATAAAAATATAAGGCATATCCATAATTGTATATTTTGATAAATTATTTTATTATAAGTACCTAAAATAATGGTTATTGCAATATTTAATAGATGAAAAACTTTTTTAGATAAGTATGAAGTTAATATTCTTTCAAAATTAATTAAAAAAACGATACATAATGTATTAATAAACAGATATTTAATGTTTTTTTTTTTTTAAAATTTGAATTAGACCTGTGTAAAGCTTTTATAAACTAAATAGTTTATAATTTGGCAATTTTAAGACTTAATTAAATTGAGTAACTTGCATAAAAATTAATTTACAGATCAAAATGGTTGAAATTGAAAGAAAGTTTCTTGTGAAATCAGATGATTTTAAAGAACAGGCTTTTACTCAAAATAAAATTGCTCAGGGATATCTAAGTTCAATTCCAGAAAGAACAGTTCGTGTGAGAATTAAAGGCCAGCGGGGATTTATTACGATTAAAGGTATCGGACAACAGGGTGGAATGTCCCGTTTTGAATGGGAAAATGAAATTCCGGTTGACGAGGCACAGGAATTACTGAAATTATGCGAAAAAGGTAAAATCGAAAAAACACGTTTCGAGATAAAGTCAGGAAATCATATTTTTGAAGTTGATGAATTTTATGGAGAAAATGAAGGATTGACTATGGCAGAGATTGAATTAAAATCTGAAACTGATTCTTTCGAAAAACCGGATTGGCTGGGAGAAGAAGTAACCAATGACCCCAGATATTACAACGCTTATTTAAGTAAAAACCCGTTTAAAGACTGGGAAAAAGAATAATTTTATGACAGAACAATATGATTTAATAATCGTTGGAGGTGGTCCAATTGGTCTGGCTTGTGCGATAGAAGCCCAAAAGAAAAACCTGAATTATCTAATTATAGAAAAAGGAGCAATTGTAAATAGTATTTTCAATTATCCATTATATATGACTTTCTTTTCAACAGCTGAAAGACTTGAGATTGGAAATATTCCATTTAATTGTCTGGCACCAAAACCAGGCCGTCAGGAAGCTTTGGAATATTATAGAAATATTCATCGCTACTTCAATTTTTCAATTCATTTATTTGAAAGAGTTTCGGAAGTTAAAAAACAGGAAGACGGTTTATTCAAAGTAAAGACAGATAAAAAAGTATACGAAGCCAAAAACGTAATTATTGCAACTGGTTTTTATGATATTCCGATTGAAATGAACATAAAAGGCGAGGAGCTGTCAAAAGTCAGGCATTATTATAAAGAAGCGCACGAATTTGCTTTTAGAAATATTTTGGTAGTTGGCGCTAATAATTCCTCTGTTGACGCAGCTTTGGAGTGCTGGAGAAAAGGAGCCAGTGTCGCAATGGTAATTCGTAAAAATGAAATTAACAATCGGGTTAAATATTGGGCAAAACCGGATATTGAAAACCGAATTGCCGAAGGAAGTATAAAAGCCTATTTCGAATCCAATATCACTGAGATTAAAGATAGTGAAGTTGAAATAGAAACTCCAAATGGAAAAGTTACGATAGAAAATGACTTTGTTTTGGCTTTAACGGGATACAAACCAGATTTGTCTTTTTTAGAAAATATGGGAATTCAATTGTCTGATGATGAATTGAAAACACCAACATATAATCCGGAAACTATGGAAACAAATGTTGAAGGATTATTTCTGGCAGGCGTTGTGTGCGGAGGAATGCACACGCACAAATGGTTTATTGAAAATTCAAGAATTCATGCCATTATGATTGTTGATCATATTACTTCAAAATAAAAAAGTTGCCACAGATTAAAAGGATTTAATGGATTAATCATTGTAATTATTTAATCTGTGGCAAATAAAAATATTAAGAACTACACGATAGCATAGAACATCCTACTTTTGAGCGGGCCCAATCTGGTCTTTTCACAAACCATTTTTCCATTTCCGGTTGTTCGTCGTATGGTTTTTGCAATAACTGATACAATTCGTCGACCAAAGAAAAATCGCCCTGATCAGCAGCATCAATACTTAATTGAGCCATGTAATTTCGTAAAACGTATTTCGGATTTACAGTATTCATTTTTGCAGCACGGTCTTCATCCGAAAGTGTTTCTGTATTTAATCTTTTTAGATAAGCAGAAAACCAGTTTGTCCAATTTTCTAAAACGTTATTGGTAATTTCTTCCGGAATGTAAAAGGCATCTTTAATTTTTGCAAATGCATTTTCTATAGAATCATCTTTTTTAATTCGGTTTAAATTCCTGAAAAAGATAGTCATATCAGTTTCTGATAATTGCAGGTTTTCTTCTAAATCAGTAATTAAATCACTGTCAGTTTCGGTTGAAGCAAATATACCTAATTTACTTAGGAACATGTTTTTATAATCCGAATTATATCCGATTATAAAAGATTCCAATATATCTTCTAAAGGCTTAGCTTCATTAAGTAAAGGATAAAGTGCATTAGCCAATTGATACAAATTCCATTGTGCTACCTGAGGCTGATTGCCAAAACGATATCTTCTGTTTTGACTGTCAGTCGTATTTGGAGTCCAATTTGGATCGTAGTTTTCTAACCAACCATAAGGACCGTAATCAATCGTGATTCCGTGAACAGACATATTGTCCGTGTTCATCACACCATGAACAAAACCAACTCTCTGCCAGCCCAAAATCATTTCACGCGTTGTATCCGCCACTTTTTGAAAGAACTTCAGATATTGTTCCTTAGGGCTTCCATCAATTTCCGGAAAATAGTGCTTGATCGTGTATTCTACAAATTGCTTAAGATTTTTCAATTCATTACGGGAAGTTATCATTTCGAAACTTCCAAAACGAATGAAAGAGGGAGCCACACGACAAACGATCGCACCTTTCTCGTAAGCAGGATTTCCGTTGTATAAAACATCACGTAAAACTTCGTCGCCGGAAAGCATCAAAGAAAGGGATCGGGTAGTGGGAACACCCAGGTGATACATGGCTTCGGCACATAAATATTCTCTAATGGAAGAACGCAAAACCGCTAAACCATCTGCCGTTCTGGAATATGGAGTTTTTCCGGCACCTTTCAACTGAAGTGTGAAAAACTGATTATTATGTTCCACTTCTGTTAAATTAATAGCACGGCCATCGCCCAATTGTCCAGCCCAATTTCCAAATTGATGCCCGGCATAACACATGGCATATGGACGGGTTTCAGGAAGAATCTCTTTTCCTGAAAAAGTATTTAAAAAGGATTCGGATTGAATTTCCTCCTTAGAAATCCCTACCAATTCCGCCACGGATTCGGAGGCATGGATTAGTTTTGGATTCGAAGGTGTTGTCGGATTAACATAGGAAAAAAGCGCATTCGAAACCTGACGGGTTTCATTGGTTTCATCAGGATCTGCAGGTAATTCAGCAGTAAATCTGTTGTTTATTTTTAAATTTTTCATTGTTGTTATTTTATTATGAGGACAGATTTTAAATTAAAAAATCTGACTTATCTGCAAAATCTGCTGCCTAAATTCAATTTAGTCAACTAATTTGTCAGCGTACATTTTTTTTAGCTTTTGCACTTTTGGATCAATTACAACTTGGCAATATCTCGCTTCCTGATTGTTATTATAGTAATTTTGATGCTGATCTTCAGCATCGTAAAACACTTCAAGAGGTTTTAATTCCGTTACAATTGGATCTGCATAAACAGGTTGAACTTCTTCTAAAACCTGTTCTGAAATTGTTTTTTGAGAATCGTCATGATATAAAATAATAGAGCGATATTGTGTTCCGTTATCACCACCCTGACGGTTTAAAGTTGTAGGATCGTGACTTGTCATAAAAATAGAAATTAAGTCATGGTATGAAATTATGTCAGGATTAAACGTTACCTGAATCACTTCGGCATGACCAGTTCTTCCGGTGCAAACTTCTCGGTATGGAGGATTTTTGATAAAACCTCCTGAAAATCCTGATTTTATGTTTTCTATTCCCTTTAAACGCTGAATTACAGCTTCTATACACCAAAAACATCCACCACCAAAAGTTGCAACTGATAAATTTTCCATAAATGTTATAGTTTAAGTTCTATTGCCCTATTAATCCGATAGAATATTATGACAATTTTTTATAAAAAAGACTATTTAATTAAAGATAACAAAAGGTTATCTAATGTTTGAAGTTTATAATTGATAAATTCTCAATTCTATAAAAAAGCAATATATTTGCAATCAAATACAAGAACACCAATGAATAGCAAAAATAGTACCATCACTTTAGAGACCTATTTTCAGGAATTTAGGAAAAATATTGTTGGCGTAGAGCAGGAATTTACTTCTCCATATGGCAAAAAAAAGATCATTTATACAGACTGGACTGCCAGTGGAAGGCTATACCGCCCGATAGAAGACAAACTTCTGAATGAATTTGGCCCTTTTGTAGCTAATACTCATACTGAAACTACTGTGTCAGGTACTGCCATGACAAAAGCGTATCATCATGCCAGAAACATTATAAAGCGTCATACGAACGCCAATCAGGATGATGTTTTAATCACTGATGGTACAGGAATGACAGGTGTTGTCAATAAATTTCAACGCATTTTAGGTTTAAAAATACCTGAGAATTTAAAAGACTGTACCATTGTTCCTGCTGAAAAAAAGCCAATTGTTTTTATTTCACATATGGAACACCATTCGAATCAAACTTCCTGGTTAGAGACGATTGCAGATGTTGAAATTATTCCATCCTGCGAAAAAGGACTTTTTTGTCTGGATAATCTGGAGCAATTATTAGAGAAATATAGCGACAGGACAATAAAAATTGCTTCTATTACTTCCTGCTCTAATGTTACGGGATTGAAAACCCCTTTTCATGATGCTGCCAAATTGATGCACCAGCATAATGGTGTTTGTTTTGTAGATTTTGCCTGTTCAGGACCTTATGTAGAAATTGACATGCATCCTGAAGATGCGGAATCTTACTTAGATGCTATTTTCTTCTCTCCACATAAATTTTTAGGTGGCCCGGGAACTTCAGGTGTTCTCATTTTCAATAAAAAATTATATAATAATATGATTCCCGATTGTCCGGGAGGTGGAACTGTAAGCTGGACAAATCCCTGGGGTGAACATAAATATATTGATAATATCGAAGATCGCGAGGATGGCGGAACTCCTGGATTTCTGCAAGTTATAAAAACGGCTTTAGCAATTGAGCTGAAAGAGGAAATGGGAATTGAAAACATTTTACAACGTGAACATGAAATTGTTGATTTTGTTTTTAATGAACTCGATTCTGTTGAAAATATTAAAATTCTCGCAGGACAACATAAAAATCGTTTAGGGGTTGTTTCTTTTTTTATCGAAGATCTTCATTTTAATTTAGGTGTAAAATTATTAAACGATAAATTTGGAATTCAAACTAGAGGAGGGTGCAGCTGTGCCGGGACTTACGGTCATTTTTTATTGCATGTCGATCAGGAAACATCAAATAAATTAGTTGACGAAATTACAATTGGCGATTTAATCAAAAAACCGGGCTGGATCAGAATGTCTATTCATCCAACAACAACTGATGATGAAATTGCCTATGTCTGCGAAAGTATCAAAAACATGGCTAAAAATCATAAAGACTGGGCTTTGGATTATTCATACAATAAAAGCACAAATGAATTTATCCATAAAAATGCTACTTCATTTGAAGATGAATTAGTTGCAGGCTGGTTTAAATCCTAAGATATTTTAAAGTAAATATAAAACCCGACAGGTTTCAAAAGCCTGTCGGGTTTTATTATTTAGGTGCATCATTAAATTTATAATCCGTAAAATCAGATTCTTAGTGAAAATTTAGGAAGGAAATATGTTGATAATAACCAAAATAATTTTAATCTATTTTGAATTTTACTATAGCTAGTTTAATCATTTAGATTCCTGAAATTTTTTGAGAGACAATAAAGCCTGTTTCTGAATTTTGCCCTGAAAAAAGCCTGTCCAACCCATTAAAAAACCCGTTAAACCAAAAGCTTGTTTTGACCATTTCCAAACATCAAAGTTGTCTGTGTGTTTAATAATCAAACCATCCTGGAAAATAAATTCAGCATATATTCGATTTACAACTTTTCTGTTTGTTTTGCTGAAATTGTAGGTAGCAACCCAATTGGCAGAACCGGAAAATTCATCTGCCTTACTATTTGAAAATTCAATTTTTATATTCCCTTTGCTTCTTGAAAGCAGCATCTCCCACATTTTAGAAACTTGTTCTTCTTTTAGCAAACCAAAAGCAGGATCGATAAAATGTATTTTTGGATGATAGCATTCGCTCATTGTTTTGTAATCGGCATTTCCAAAAGCAGTATAGAACTTAGCAATTAAGTTTTCGTTTGAATTCATTATTTGATAAAATTAGACCATAAATATAAGACTTATTTTAGGAAAGATTATTTATAGACTACTAATTTCTTTTGCTGTATCGTATGATTTTTTAGAAGTATCGAATGCTGTGGAAAAATAAGTTATTTTATTTACAGTTGTAAAATAGCCGGTTTGATTTCCGAAAGTATTGGTGCCTCCGACGATTATAAATCTAATTCCTTTAATATCTGTCTTTTTCAGCTTGGCCATTTCAGATGGTGTAAAATAATAATAGGAAGTTGTTTTACCATCTGCAGATTCTTTGGTGTTTTTATCAACGCATGGGATAACATCACCATTAGCTAAATCAACGTAAACGCCACCTGAAATCCTGGATTTTTCATTGGCCGTAGCAATTGATAATTTTAAAATTCCGCCTTTTTCTGTTTTGGCAACCTGAACTTTTGTCTCCCCGGTATAAGCATATTTTTCACAGATAAATGTATAATCCTGTGTAGCCGGAAAAGGTTTAGAGCCGCTAACTGTCATTGTTGTCTGCGCATTTGCCAAAGTTGAAATAAACAGCAACACAAAAAGAGGGAATTTTAAATTCATATTTTTATTCTTTTAATTTAGTTTCGAAATTTTCTTCCCAATCCATTGATTTTATGGCTGAGATTAAATTTTCTTCGTTTACAAAAACACGAAGTTCTTTGTTGGCTACTTTTTTTGTATACGTAGCATGATAACGGTAAATCACTTCTTGTTTTGTTTTGTAAACACCATCTAATTTCAAATCAATAAAACTTCCGTAATACTGTCTGAATCGTTGGCAGGTTTTTGTCAGACGTTCCTCAGTTGTATTATCCATTACAGATTTGGTAACTTCAGTTTCATCAAATGGTTTGAACTTTGATGTATTACAGGTTTCCAAGACTCTTTTACCTAAATCATACGCTTTTTTCTGCTGATTGGAATTAATTTCAGAACTCTCGATTTTTGTAATTTTCAAATCTTCAGTATCTCTGCTGACTGTTTTTGATTTACATCCAACTAATAAGGACAAACATATAATCAATATTGCTTTCTTCATAACTATTTATGTTATTTTTAATAATAAATTAGGGTCGGGGCAATTTTCAATATAAAAATTTAAGTCATTTATATTGCAAACTCCGGGATAGTCACCGTTATAATTTTCAATATTATTAATAATCTGAAAGTGCAAATGAGGTGCATAATCTCCGTTAACTGTTGAATCTCCAAAAGCAGCAAAGCTTTCACCTTTTTTGAAAATGTCCCCAACGGTAAGGTTTTCTATACTTTCTAACGATAAATGTCCGTATAAAGTATAAAATTTTTCATTTTCGACTTCATGTTCCATAATAATGGTCGGCCCATAATCACCCAGGCCAAGATTATTTTTAAAACTATGAATTCTTCCGTCAAGCGGAGCTATTATAGTTGTGCCAACTTTTCCCCATAAATCTAACCCAATATGAATGTTGCGTTCCGGACTTGCCCCATCTTTAAAAATGCTGCTTCTCTGATATAAATTCCGCCCTTCAATATAGCCTCCGAATGCAATTTCAGCATTGTTTTTTTTCAAACAGTTCGAAATAAAAATTTCAAATTCTGAAGCGTTTACTGGTTTGTTTTTGACTAGCTCTTTGTTTGTAACTGATAAATCTAATGGAATATATTTTGAAAAATCAATACTGGAGTCTATAACTTTTGTAGAAGGTAAGGCTTTTAAAATGGAGGTAAGGGTTTTCATATGGGTAAATTAAGCTACTTTTTCAATGATTATTAATTCGTTATGAACTTCTATTCTGGGCAACATTTTTGACGTAAACAATTTAGGATTTATTTCTGATATGTACTTCCTGTTTCTCACATTATGTGCTTCATCCAAAATCATAGTATTAAAAAGTATGAAACCGTGATTTTTCAGAAGAGAACAGACCCGTTCGCTAAAAAACTTTTCAAATAGAAAATTAGGCATTTTTATATCTTCAAAAACGTCTATTATAATTAAATCGTAATACTGTTTAGTTTTTAAAACAAATTCGAAAGCATCATCAATAATAATTTCAAGCTGCTGAATCTGATCGAGATTGAAATATTCGTTAGCAATCTGAATCATATCCGGATCAATTTCAACGCCCGTAATTTTCCCTTTGTATTCAATTTCATCCACTAAAGTTTTAATTACGCTTCCACCGGCAACTCCCAACAATAAAATGTGATCCATTTCAAGAATAGCTTTATAACCTATATTTCTCAAACCGTACCTTAATATACGCTGCAGGCTTCCATAAGAATAATTGGTGTTTTCAGAATCCAGAACTAATTCTCCATTGGCCCAGGTTACTTCAATAGTTTTGCTTAGGGTCGATTTTTTTTTGAATATTTTTACAGGAATCAGATAACTAAATAATTTTTGAATCATTTTATCGTCGTTTTACTCAAAAATAACATTTAAATCTTTTATTTTGCCGGAAATAATAAATTTTAATGAAGAAACAATTGTATAAATTTATCTTCTTTAAGCTAATGGGCTGGAAGATAGTGGGGATTGAAAATGCGGAAGTGAAAAAATGTATATTGATGGTACTGCCTCATACAAGCAATCATGATTTTTATTTAGGAATTTTTACCAGAGGAATTTCCGGTTTACAAATGAATTGGGTTGGAAAGAAAGAATTGTTCAAATTTCCATTTGGATATTATTTCAGAAGTGTAGGAGGTGAGCCATTGGATCGTTCGGGAGGTTTAAATAAAGTCGATTCCATTGCAGCGATTTTTGACAAAAAAGAAGTTTTTCGGATGGCTGTTGCTCCGGAAGGGACACGAAGAAAAGTTAGTGAGATAAAAAGTGGTTTTTATTATATTGCGCTTAAAGCGAATGTGCCAATTGTACCTGTTGCTTTTGACTGGGGTAAAAAAGAAGTAAACTTAGGGAAGCCATTTTTTCCAACAGGAGATTATGAAGCCGATTTGCAAGTCCTGAAAAAACATTACGATGGCGTTTTGGGCAAAATCCCTGAAAATGGGTTTAAGCTCTAAATTTTCAGTATTTTTTAACTTGCGTGAGAATCGCTTAAATGAAAAATATTTTCAAAATTTTTCAAATACGCTATAATTTCAAATTACGGGATATATACCTTAAATGTCCCGTTTTTATAAAAGAAGACAATTTTTTCGATTCCGTCTTCATTCAAAGTACTATTTGAACTTTTTGTTTCAGATGAATTTCTTTTTTCTTCTTTTATATTTTCATCAGAATTGAATCCCGAAAATAAATCTCCCGAATTGAGAGTGTCATTTAGCGGAATAGGAGTGTTTGTTTTTTCAATTTCAGAAGTAAACGCTATTGTATTATTTCTGGGTTCATCCTCTTTTTTAGGAAAGCTTCCTTTTCCGTTCAAGATCCAATAGAGATCTACATCTGGAAAAATATCTGAAATTTTCAATACAAAATCTAGACTTGGCTTATTTCTCCCCGAAAGCAGGTGAGACATGCTGGAACGCTGTACACCAATTTTATCAGCAAATGCAGAGGCATTTAATCCATAATAATCGAGTATAACTTCAAGCCTTTTTACAAAATCATCGATGTTTACCATTGTAAATTATTATAATTGATTCATGTGTTTACAAATGTAACTAAAAGAATTTGAATAACCTATTTTACAGTTGTAAATTAGTGTTTGAAGGTATTTTTCGGGTGATTTTAACTATAAGTAATATGATTTAAATACTTGATAATTAATAATTTAACTATTTTAATTAACACGGATAACAATTGTCAATAATAAGATTACAAAAGTATTTATTAATCTCTAATTCCCAGTTTACAATTCTAAATTTATGCTCTTTTTCATTGTTTACAATTGTAAAAATAAAGATGTTTACTTTTGTAAACTAATCGAAAGACAATGAATTTAGAAGAATTATTTAACCTATACAAAGAACAATCCATAGCGGGTCGTTATCTTACTTTAGATCACATTCAACCTTTATTAGAGAGATTAAATACTAATAATCAAGTTAAGATTATAGGTAAATCAGTTTTGGATAAACCTATATATAGTTACCAAATTGGTACCGGAGCTACAAGGATTTACCTTTGGTCGCAAATGCACGGGAATGAAAGTACAACTACTAAAGCACTTTTTGACTTTATCAATGTTTTAAACAGCGGATCTGATTTTGCAGATAAAATGCTTAAAACCTTTACCTTTTATTGTATACCGATATTAAATCCAGACGGCGCGGCTCTTTATACAAGAGAAAATGCGAATAAGATAGACCTGAACCGTGATTCTCAAAACCTCACACAACCTGAAAGTAACATATTAAGGGATGTTTTTGAATCTTTTAAACCTCATTATTGCTTTAACCTTCATGATCAGCGTACCATTTTTGGTGCAGGAGATACAGGAAAGCCGGCAACTGTTTCGTTTTTGGCTCCTTCTTATAATGAAGAAAGAGATGTAAATGATAATAGATTAAAATCAATTAACGTAATCGCGGGAATAAATGATATTTTGCAGACCTATATTCCCGGGCAGGTAGGCCGTTTTGATGATTCATTTAATATCAATTGCATAGGGGATACATTTCAGTTTCTGGGAGTACCGACAATCTTATTTGAAGCAGGCCACTATACAAACGACTACAACCGTGAAATCACTAGAAAATTCATCTTTTTCTCACTTATTTCGGCTTTCAAATTACTTTCCGAAAACGATTTAGTTGATAATAGATTTTACGATTATTTGAATATTTCACAAAATAAAGTGGTTTTTTATGATTTTATGTATAAAAATATCAAAATAAATTATGATGGTATCGAA
>JBDTNT010000095.1:0-33168 GCA_039933615.1 Flavobacterium sp.
TAAATGTGCCTGCACAATGCATCTTGTCAGGGCTTGAAGTCCATTTTTATTATTTTTCCTTTAAATTTAGTCAAATAATCACTGATATACTTTCTTATCCCACAATACTGACGTTAATTATTTTATAAAAAAGATACAGGAGTTGTTAAAACAATCTCTCTGTTTTCTAATAAAGGGACAATTTTTCCTAAAACCAAATCTTGAAAATACCCTGAATTTCGGTGTTCTCTTACAGCAGATTCACTTGTATATCCTTCAAATAATACCAATGTATTTAAATCTGAATTGCTTTGGTGAATCTTATAAAACAGATTTCCATCTTCTTTAACACTTTCGTCATGTAGCGTTTTCAGCAAATTTAAAACGTTTTCAATCTGACCTTCTTTTACTTTCCATGTTGCAAAAACATGAATTGGATTTTGATTTTCCATTTTGATTTTTTTATAATTATATTATTTTAACTCGTTGGCGAAATTCAAAAAAAATATTTTTAACACATAGAAGGAACATAGATTTTGAATTCATAAATTAACGTATTTTAAGGAAACGTCTTTTCTGGATTTTAGAAACTAGATGTATGTGTTAAAAGTAATTCCTGAGGCTAAAAATTATACTGACCTTCATCAGAATTTGAAGAAGGTCAATACAATTGAAATATTATTTTTTAGGAGATTCTAAAATAGTAATCATTTTTTCAGCTACTCCTTTTGCGGAAGCAGGATTCTGACCCGTAACCAGATTGCCATCCGCAATACTGTGTGCTGACCAATTGGCGGCAGCATGAAATTTGGCTCCTTGTTTGGTCAATGCAGTTTCCAATAAAAAAGGAACATCGGCTACGGCGTATCCTTTTTCTTCCTCATCTGTAAAAGAAGTGATGTTTTTACCGTTTACGAGATAAGATCCGTTGCTAAGTTTTACATTCAATAAGGAAACTGGGCCGTGACAGACTGCTCCGACAACCGCATTTCGTTCGTAAGTTTCTTTAATCACTTTCTTAAGAAGTTCGTTTTGCGGCATATCGACCATTGGTGCCAATCCACCAGGTACAAAAATGGCATCATACTTACTAACATCAACATCCGATAATTTTACGGCTTTCTGCATGGTTTCCCATCCTTTTCCGGTTAGAAAGGTAAGATTTTCAGGATCATTTGCCAAATTAAGGGCATCCAGATAAGGAGTGTCTCCTGTCAGACTGGCGAAGTCAATTTGATAATTTGCTTTGTCGAATTCAGCATAAGGATGTGCTACTTCCGGAAGAAAAATTCCTGTTCTTCTGTTATTTGGTCCAATCGCATTGGCATTAGACACAATGATTAAAATTTTCTTGTTCATTTTAGTTTCGTTTTTAAGGGTTGGTTTTTCTTTTACTATTGTATTTTCTTTTTTATTCTGTGCATAAGAACAAAAAAAAGCAAGTGCCATTGTGGTAATCATAAGTTTTTTCATTGGTATAAATTTTAAGTTGGTATGAATTATTTACAGGACAAATTTATAGCAGCTCTCCCCCTCAATACGAGGAGCAAAGTCACAAAAAAAGTGTGACGGGAATCACACTTTTAGAATTATTACGATATGTTATTTGTTGTTAGAGTACAGCCTGCTTAGAGTTTCACGGCTGACCCCGAGATATTCGGCAATGTATTTCTTGGGAATTTTTTGCATAAGATTGGGATAAAGAGCTGCAAATTCCTCATATCGTTTCTCCGGTTTATTAGAAAGTAACGATATAACCCTTTGCTGAAGGGCAATGTAGCCTTTGGTAAGCTTTACTCTAAAAAAGTGTTCCATTTTGTGCAGCGTTTCAGAGAGTTGTTCCCGGCCTTCAAGGGTAAGGCATAAAACTTCTCCGGCCTCCATACAAACTACATACATGTTGGCCTGCTTTTGATTGAAATAGGAAATATAATCAGACATCCACCAATTTTCAGTGGCAAATTGAACGATATGTTCTTTCCCGTCTTCATCCAGATAAAAAACCCTGAAAATACCGCTCATAATAATATATTCATACTTGGCATCATCTCCCTGCTGAATCAGAAATTGATTCTTTAATACCTTTCTTATCGTGAAAAATGGTTTAATGGACTCAAAATCTTCATCACTAAGAGGAATGATTTCTTCAATATGTTTTCTAAGCTTTTCCATAGTTTGTTTTTACCATTTCAAAGATAGAAGATTTATTGTTGTTTGGAAATATCTAAAGTATTCAGGATGGTGGCCGTTATCCCATAATTAACCGAAAACTGTTTTTTAAAAACTAATTTTTCAACCAGATTAATAGTTTTCCTTTTTTTTCCTTACTGACTATAATATCTTTTTTAAATTCAAAATTCAAGTTGACTTTCAATTTTCGGGGAAAGTAATCTGTAACAAAATCAATCGCATTCTTATTGATTAAAAACTGTCGGTTTACACGAAAAAACAATTCATGGGTTCTTTTCTCCATCTCATCAAGACTTTCAGATATGATATACGATTTACCATGATAAGTGTAGAGGTACATTAACTCATCTTCCAAAAAAAACATTGCTATTTTATCAAATGAGAATGGTAAAATCTTATCCCGGTACTTAATCATAATTGTACTGCTGCCCCTGGATTCTATCGAATTTAAAGCTTCCATTGCCGCTTCATATCTTTTTGAGACAGCTGTACTCATACTTTCCTGAAGACTTTGGAATTTTGTAAGTGCAATTTCCAGCGATTCTGTATTGAAAGGCTTTAGTATATATTCAATGCCATTTGCTTTAAAAGCATCAATCGCGTACTCATCAAATGCAGTACAGAATATAACGGGAACATTTAAAGTTATAGTTTTAAAAATTTCAAAACTAAGTCCGTCACCAAGCTGTATGTCACTAAAGATAAGATCGGGCTGTATATTTTTGCTGAAATAGTCTATAGCTTCAGCTGCAGAATTTAAAATGGATACAATTTCTATATCTGATTTAATCTGCCGGAGTGTGGTCGCGAGATCTTCTGCTACCAGCATTTCGTCTTCAATTATTACTATTTTCATGGGAACTGATTTTAAAACTTACTGAAAAAGTAATACCGTCATTTTTGATATTTATTGTATCACCAGACCATAAAAAATAACGTTCTGATAAGTTTTCAAGTCCACTCTTAATAGAATTGTCACTTATTGCTTTATTACTCATGGAATTGGTTACACTAATATAATCTCCTTTTTGTTCGATTACAATTCTCAAGGGCTGCTGTTTGGTGAGTTTATTGTGTTTTATTGCATTTTCCAGCAAAGGCTGAATAGAGAATGTGGGTACATAACCATTAAGCATAACTTCATTTTCAACTTTTAACTCCCAATCGAGCGATTCGTTAAATCGTATTTTCTGCATCTTTAAATAATTAGTACAGAAAATTAATTCTTCGTTTAGTGTCGTAGCCAGACTGCTGTTGTGGGAAACCGCAGCCCTTAGAAAATTGGCCAGCTGAATGAGATATTCCTCTCCTAAAACCAAATCTTTCTTGTATAATGCTTTTAACGTATTAAGTGAATTAAAAAGAAAATGGGGATGAATCTGCTGTTTGAGTAATAAATTTTCAGCCTCTGCGGTACGCATTTCCAGCTTTGCATTTTCTAATTCGGTTTTTGCTTTCGCATATCTTAATATGGCAAAATCCTGCAATAAGAGAATTAAGGTCGCTAATATTAGAGCTTCTGTTACAAAAATTAAAAGTAGTTTGTAATTATCATACTCCCAATAAATACTTCCCCAATGGGCAAACAACGGCCATATTATCAATTGTATTACAATTGCACTTAAAAAACTCAGTGTAATACGGCATATCCTGTATTTGATTAAATCATTGTGAAAGCGTTTTGCTGTTTCATTTAAAATGAATGAAAGTGTAAAACTCAGAATCAACATGTAGAAACCGCTTTTGAATGCCATTGAAATTAAAATAGGCATTGGTTCGTCAAACAATTGCAGGAACAACAACGAAAAAACAAAAGTAATAAAGGTCAGGCCAATATTCATTTTATAAATTTCCTTTAAGGTTTTCGGCGTGAGATTGTTTATAATATTGTTAATCATGCTATTTTTAAGTATATTTTGATCCCTACTATTCTAAGCTTATATGCCGCACAAAGAATTGGTGTAAATATAGTTTATACCGTTTTAACTCTTTGTAAGAATGAAAAAATCATTATCCGACAACTGAAATTCAAACTGGTACGTATCTTATCTATGTAAAAAAACCGGTCACTTTATGCAACCGGTATTTCCTGAATTTCATTATAAAAGCAATTTTATTATATTCTTTTGTATTAGAAAATATAAAATATACTGGCTTGTGCCGAGTTGTTTTGAAAATCTGTCTTTACAGTTGCTGTTTTACTTTTACTCACATCTGTTAATCCAAAGTAATATCTGGCCCCAATCCCAAATCCATTCCTGAATTGATAACCAATTCCCGCTGTAAACCCACCATCTATTTTTTCTGCAAATTTGTCTGCGGAGTCTATACCTTTTACATCTTCAGAAACCAATATTCCAATTTGCGGGCCGGCTTCTGCATAAATTCCAATTGGCGAAGTATATTTAAATAAAACAGGGACTGAAACATAAGACAATTCTATTTTCTGTCCCTGAAAGATACCGTCTTTGATTTTACTTCCCTGAGTAGAGAATAAAAACTCCTCCTGAATAGAAAACTTTTCATTGATCTCGAAATTAACAATAGCTCCCGCATGAAATCCGACAAGTCCTTCTGTGTCAAAATCTGCATTTGTAAAGTCACTGTAATTTGAACCTGCTTTTAATCCGAAATGAAATTTGTCTAAAAAACTTTGACTGAAAGAATTTGTTCCGGCTAAAACCAAACAAATAAGCGCTAATTTTTTCATAATACTTTAATTTTTAAATAAGTTATAAAACCATTTCTGGTCCCATTTATGTTATACCGGAGCAAATGTAAAAGTGAACTTTGCAATATTTACAGGATATCAGGACCAAGCGGACAAAAACAAAGGCGAAGCGGAAAGGCCTCAGTAAATACGTCAAAAATGGTATTATTTATGGAAGCAGAAAACCAGGCAGAAGAAAATATCCTGAGAATAATCGTGAATTGCTGTTTAAAAAAATCTTAAAAACCGCTTCATTTACAAAATTGTCCGTTTGCCCTGAATAATTTCTTCTTTTAGATCACTGCTGTACTACTTTCGTCGAAGTAAAACTTTAAAAATTAAAATTTATGAAAACAATAAACGCTCTGTATTCCAGTACAATGGGATTCTTCTTCTGGGTACTTATTCCTTCTTTTGCCCATGCCCAGGATTCATCTGTGACAGTTTCTGATATACGGTCGGCAAAAGGACAAATTATACTAAATGTATTTAAAAACAGTGAATCTTATGAAAAAGAGAGTGCTTTTAAAAAATTTGTATTTGATAAAAAGAACCTGATTAATGGCAAAATGACGGTAAGCTGTGCTCTTGAACCTGGTGTTTATGGAATTACCCTTATTGATGATGAAAACACGAACAACGAACTCAATAAAAATATTTTAGGGATTCCAAAAGAAGGGTTTGGCTTCTCCAATTTTTTTATGGAAAAAATGAAGAAGCCTGCTTTTGATGATTTTAAAGTGGATCTCAGAAATAATAAAAACAAAATCAGTATTAAAGTTAAATACATGTAATCTATAAAAACAATTAATTAAAATTAAAATTATGAAAACGATGAATAAATTTATAAATGGATTCTTAATCGCTGTATTGGGTATAGTTGTATTATCCTGCGACAGTAATAATGTAGACCCTTTTGGCTCTGCAAAACTAAAAGTGGTAAATGCTGCGCCAAATTCCGGATCTCAGAAATTTGTATTGGCAAACATCCCTTACATCAGTGATCTTGACTTTTTAGACCGCTCCGTTTCCTATCTGAATGTGAGTTCCGGAAAGGATTTAATTGCACAATACAGAGATGAAAATGATAATGATAAATATGCAGAAGGAAAATTCAATCTTGATGATGACCAACATTATACGGTATATTTAATTGGTGAATCCCGGGAAGAAGCTTCTGTAAGATTGTTCCAGGATAATTTAACTGCGCCAGCCAGTGGAAAAGCAAAAGTTAAATTCATTCATTTGAGTAATGGTGCACCTTCCGTTTTGAATTTCAGCGATGATAAAGGTACTGTTCTTACTTCCAGTCTGGGACGTTATAACCAAAGTGGTTACACCGAAATCACCGCTGGTTCGATAGCCATACAAGTTAGCGAAGCCGGACAATCGGAAATCCTTGCAACTTTAGCCGCTGAAGAATTTGCAGCTGGTAAAATTTATACGGTTTACCTGATCGGATCGTCAGCTTCTACGCTAAGCATCCATACAACGATACATAATTAAGAAAATCCCTTTTTTAAATAGTTTGTAATTAGCAGTAAAACTAAAAGCTCATTTCTTTCGAAATGAGCTTTTTTATCTTTTTTTCGAACCTAAACCATTGCTTTACTTCTTTTGGAATATTTTCTTCTTTAAGAATATATTGCACTCAGTCTTCCACTTTCGCGATGGTATTTTATGATAATTACGGTTATTGACAGCACTGAAAACTATTTTTTTTTACAAAAAATCTTCTTTGTTTGCTTCCTCTGTTTCGGTATCAAAAATTAGAATACCTTAACTTTTATCATCCAATTGTAACACTTGCATCTCCTTTAACAGGCATTATCTGTGCTACTGAAATTCTCATTCCTTTTTTGTTTTAAATTGATAATTACCAGTTGGGTGTACTTAAAAAATACTATATTTTGACGCGGATTTTACCGATTCGTTGTCACGAAGACGCGGACAAAAACGGATTTTTTTAGATTCTACATTTAAAATCCGTATAAATCCGCGTTTTTGCGGTAGCAAATGGGTGTCATCAGTGTTCTAAATTATTACGTTGCATTTTAAAAATAGAATTGCAACCAACGGGTTGATAATTGAATGATTTTAGGAGTTAAATCAAATCTGTTGCCGTTTTAAATAACTATGATTATCCAATGGATTATGACTTTGAAAAACTACGACAAAAATATAAAACTATCGGATCAGTCTGTTGAGCATACCATTAAAAATAAAACCGTGAAAAGGCAGAACACTATACCAATACAATTTGCCTAACATTTTTCTGGGTCTGAAAGTAGCGGACTGGTATAAGGTATTGTTTATAATCTTAAATTCCAGCCAGGCTTCACCGGGTAATTTCATCTCTGCATACAAAATCAATTTTCCCTGATCCTTGTTGGCATATACTACTCTCCAAAAATCTAAAACATCACCGGCGTGTATTGTATTTTTATGTGTTCTTCCTCTTCTTGCACCTACCCCGCCAAAAATCTTGTCGATAAATCCACGCAGGCTCCAAAGCCAGTCTCCGTAGTACCATCCTGTTTCTCCGCCAATCGACCAAATCCTTGCAATAGTATATTCCCTGTCTATAATTTCTTTTTTTCTTCTGTCGATAAAACAATCTTTTTTGGGAACTTTAAGATAATGGGCTAAATTTCCTTTAAACTGACCGCTTACTAAAGAATCCTTCCAGCTTGAAACAATATTGTCTTCGTCTATTTTTATAAGTGCCCTGTCAAGAGCGAGTTTATAAGGAATGGGAGTTACATTCAAAATTGTATTGATCCTGGTATCGTTACAGACAACTTCTACTTTCATACTGCTAACGAGCGCGGAAGCTAATTTATAGGAAGTCGATGTTACAAAATACAGCCAGTAAGATGACAATTTCGGGGTCATTACAGGAATGGTATAAATGTATCTTTTGAGTTTTTTAGCCTGGGCAAATTGCAGTAACATTTCTTTGTAGGTCAGGATATCCGGCCCGCCAATATCAAAACTCTGATTATAGGTTTTTGGATTCAGTAATGCTTTAATTAAAAATTCCAAAACATCACTTATGGCTATCGGCTGGCATTTTGTATTAAGCCATTTTGGAGTAATCATAACAGGCAGTTTATTTACCAAATCGCGTATTATCTCAAATGAAGCACTACCCGAACCTACAATAATTCCTGCTCTCAGCGTTGTTGTGGGGATTGATCCTGTTTTTAAAATACCTTCTACAGCTTTCCTAGAAGATAAGTGTTTCGACAATGTCTTATCATTGACAATCCCGCTCAGGTAAATAACTTGCCTGGCCTTTGTCTGATTTAATTTTTCTATGAAATAATTCGCTGAAATACTTTCCAGTTCATCATAATTATCTGCAGCACCGGACATCGAATGTATCAGATAATAAGCGGCGTCGATATCAACCGGAAAAGAGGTCAGGCTCTCCGGATTTAGAAAATCGACTTCAATTACCTCTATGTTATTCTCATATTTTTCAGGATAATAAAATCTGTTTTTATCTCTGACACAGCAAATCACATCATGCCCCTGCTCTAATAATAAGGGTAAAATTCGTTTTCCAATATAACCTGTTGCACCTGTTAGTAGAATTTTCATGGCTCATTTGTTAAGAATTATAATTTAAAGCTTACCAAACCATAGTCCATTTGGAAAGTCTGTCCTGAAATTGATCCTGCATTTTTAGAAATTAAAAAATGAGTCATCTGAGCCACTTCCTCAGCCTTCAAATAGTTTTTCATGGGATGGCGCTCTATCATATTTTCTTTCATTCGGTCGTTTCTTAGAATAGATGCTGACAGCGATGTCTCCGTAATCGTTGGAGCAATCGCATTTATCCTTATTACAGGTGCAAGTTCAGCCCCTAATGTTTTTACCAATCCCTCAACACCCGATTTAGCGGTGGCGATACTCGCATGAAAAGGCATTCCCAGTTTTGCGGCAACCGTACTAAACAAAACAATCGACGGACTGTTTCCTTTTCTTAAAACGGGTAAATATTTTTGAATGGCTTTTACGGCGCCTATCACATTAATCTCAAAATCTTCCCTGAAATCATCAATACTCAAACTCAAAATTGGCTTTAGGTTTATGGATCCCGGACAATAAATCAGTGCATCCAAATTTTCAATATCCGGTAATGCATCCTGTAAAACATCAGCCTGAAAATGAATTAAATTCGGATGAGAAATAGCCGGCGCAGTCCTGCTGATATTATAAACTAAATGATGTTCCAACTGCTGTGTTAAAATAGCATTCCCAATTCCTTTACTACCTCCAATAATTAAAATCTTACCCATTTTTTCAAAGTTTAAATAACTATTCTGCTTTTATATTTTAATCTATTGACGACTCAAATAGCGTGATTTAATATTCAATCGTTAGATTTTACAGATCAAATAACCTTTGTTAAAGGTAAGGATTGTTTAACCGTTTTTAATTAATATTAAACAAAATGTTTTCAGTGAAAAATAAATGTGCACAATTTTTAATCATGGCCATTTAAATTGGAACTATTTAATCCTACCGATCAGATTTTATTATAAACTACATCAATCAAATAATAAATTTACGAAATATCGTAAACAAAAAAGATTGCACACAAACAAAAACAACTGTAAATCAAATACTTAATAAACAAGGCATGTTATTTGGCTATTGTTGTGCATCAAACATATTAATTAAAAAAATTGTTGAACATAGTATAGACACAGCATACTTCAGATAGGAAATGAAGTACAAAACTGAGGTCACTTTTATTTCTTAACCTAGATTAATCGATGCCTGTTCCATGCCATCATAAGTTTGTAGTATAAAAAAACAATATTAGAATCAACAAAGTAAAGCATTAAAAATTCAGGTTTAAATACCACCTATATCTCTTAACATTTATTAATCTAAAATCAAAAAAAATGAGCACTATTACAGTAAAAGACGGAACGGAAATTTATTACAAAGATTGGGGAACCGGGCAACCAATCGTTTTTCACCATGGATGGCCTTTATCCAGTGATGACTGGGATGCACAAATGATGTTTTTCCTTCAGCAGGGCTACAGAGTTATCGCACATGATCGTCGTGGGCACGGCCGCTCAGGACAAAGTTCAGAAGGAAACACTATGGAAACTTATGCAGCTGATGTTGCTGAATTGACAGCTGCACTAGACCTGAAAAACGCTATTCATATTGGACACTCGACCGGTGGCGGGGAAGTTATACGCTATGCTGCAAAATACGGGAAAGAACGTGTTGCAAAAGCCATAATCATTAGTGCTGTTACACCAATAATGATTCAAAATGAAACGAATCCGGAAGGTGTGCCATTGTCTGTTTTTGATGAAATCAGAAAAGGTACCGGATTTAGCAGAGCGCAATATTTTTATGATTTCCCAATTGCATTTTACGGATGGAACCGTGAAGGAAAAACAATTCAGGAAGGTATTAAACACAATTGGTGGCGTCAGGGAATGATGGGTTCTGTTCTGGCACATTACGAAGGAATAAAAGCTTTCTCTGAATCAGATTTTACAGAAGACCTTAAAAGCTTAGACATTCCTGTTCTGGTCTTACACGGAGAAGACGATCAGATTGTACCTTTTGGGCAGGCACCAAGGGCAGCAAAACTTTTGAAAAATGGAAAACTGATTTCATATCCTGGATTTCCACATGGTATGCCAACTACAGAAGCGGAAACAATCAATAATGATATTTTGGCTTTTATTAAAGCATAAACAAAAGATACTCAAAATTAATCAAAACCGCCTGTAATGGTCCGCTTTTACAGGCAGTTTTAATCTTCCAACTTATGAATTCATTTCAACAGCCATCTTTTGATACCGTTACAGAAGCTTTACAATGGCTAAATCAGCAGGGTTTTACAGAAAACTTCAATCTTGACGAAAACTGTATCCGTTATAACAACAACACACAAACCATGTCTCCGGAAGAGTTCAAAATCGAATATCTTTTCCGTTTTGAAGGAGATACCGATCCTGGAGATGAAGATATCGTTTACGGAATCATCTCTGAAGTTTATGCGATTAAAGGTGTTCTGACAAGCGCTTTCGGAATCTATGCCGACGCTGTTTCCGCCGAAATGATCAGAAAGCTTTCGACACATTAACATTAGAAAATCAGAAAGCGATACTAATTTTACGAAATATCGTAAGCTAAAATTCACTTTAAAAACATAAAACCTTACGATAATGCAACTTAGCAGTTTGGCATTCCGTTGGCAAAACCAATACTAAAATAATTTAAATCTCAATTTTATGAAACCATCAGTTAACTTATTATCACCGGATAATCACGCATTAGTCTTAATAGATTTTGAAGGACAAATGGCTTTTGCAACAAATAATATTGCATTAAGCGAATTACGTAATAATGTTGCCATCGTTTGCGGTGCATCAAAAATTTTTAATGTCCCAACAGTGGTTACAACCGTAGCCGAAGAAAGCTTTTCCGGTCCTGTTTTTCCGGAAGTGGAAGAATTTTATCCAATGGCAACTTCAGGATATATCGACCGTACAACGATGAATACCTGGGAAGACGAAGCAGCTTATAATGCAATTACAGGTAAGAATAAAAAGAAAATAGTACTTGCCGGATTGTGGACAGGCGTTTGTATTGTTGGTCCGGCTTTATCAGCAATCGAAGAAGGTTATGAAGTGTATGTAATCACAGATGCCTGTGGCGATGTAAGCAAGGAAGCTCACGAACGTGCGATTCAGAGAATGATTCAGGTTGGTGCACAGCCTATAACTTCTATTCAGTATTTATTAGAACTTCAGAGAGACTGGGCACGTGAGGAAACCTATGTTCCGGTAACGAACCTGATGAAAAAACACGGTGGTTCTTACGGATTGGGAATTCACTATGCACACAACATGTTGAAACACTAATTATCAACTCCACTTACTTTATTATAAATCTCTTACGCTTCATTATGTTGGAATCATCAAAATCCATATCGCAACACATCAGGATAGTCCTTCTTTCTTTTCTATTGATTGGAAGCATCGCATCTGCTCAGAATTTTAAGCTGCTGCGCTACGATGAAAATTATGAATTCCTGAAAGATTCGACCAGAAACTTTTATGAGAATCTAAAATTCGTTCCGTTAAACCAACAGAAAGATATGTATATGTCTTTTGGAGGGGAAGCCCGATATGAATATGTCGATTTCAACAATGAAGATTGGGGAAGGCTCAATATTGGCCATAACAATTTCCTGTTACAGCGTTATGATCTTCATGCCGACATTCATTTAGGGAAAACCTTTAGAGTATTTGCACAGCTCAGAAGTGCTTTACAGGACGGGAGAGTAAACGGCCCACGAGGTATTGACGAAGATCAATTAAATGTTCAGAACCTTTTTTTGGATGTCAGTTTATGGCAAAAAGAAGACAAAAAACTGATTGTCCGCGCCGGAAGACAAGAACTGGACTATGGTTCCGGAAGATTGATTTCTGTGAGAGAAGGCCCAAATGCGAGACTTTATTTTACAGGAGGAAAAATAATGTATTCCTCTGCCCGATTCTCCATTGACGGATTTGCTATGATGGCAGATACTATAAATACAGGTGCTTTTGACAATAAAATATCAAAACAGCTGAACCTTTGGGGGGCTTATTCTAAAATAATATTTCCAAAAGCAGGAAACCTTGACCTTTATTATATCGGAATCCGAAGGGATGAATCTCTTTTTGAAGAAGGAATTGCACCGGAAAAACGACATACAATAGGAACAAGACTCTGGAAATACGGCGGTGGTTTTATTTATAATCTGGAAGCTGCCTATCAGTTTGGAAGTTTTGGTTCGGGGAATATCAACGCCTGGACAGGATCAATCGATTTGGGATATTCTTTTGAAAACATAAAATTCAAACCCACGATAAATCTTCGAAATGATTATATCTCAGGAGACAAAAACAAAGGCAATGGCAGCCTGCAGACGTTTAATCCGTTGTATCCAAAAGGAGGTTATTTTGGTTTTAGCCCGCAAGTGGGTCCGGTAAACCTTATCGATATTCATCCTTATGCCACGCTGGATTTAATGCCAGCTCTAAAGATGCAGGTCGATGTGGTATTTAACTGGCGATATTCACTGCAGGACGGTGTTTACAGACCAAGCGGAACTTTAAACCTTCCCGGAAGTGCTTCGGCAGAACGTTATATCGGGACTGCTTATCTTGCCAATTTTTCTTATAGCATAAGCAAATATATTTCGGTGGTCAGCGGGATTCAATATTTTAAGACCGGCGCTTTTATAAACGACATAATTCCAAATTCTAAAGACGGCGTTTTCTTTAATGCCCGACTCGGATTTAAATTTTAATAACTAAATATTTAACTATGAAAAACATAACTGCTTTTACAACATACAGACTTAGATACACAGCTCTATTTCTTTTAATTACATTTTTATTTACAGGCTTTACCACTACTGCATTTGCTCAAACAGCCGAAACCAAAATGGCCGCATTAGGCGCTACAGTTACTTGGGGAAAAGTAGACGGCGTTGCCATAAACGGACTGGTTCAGGGCCCCTCTGCTGCAGTAGCAGAATTACAGGTTGCCTGTGTTTTTGAGTATACCGAAGGTGACATCTTCAACCCTCCTGCCCTTCCCGCCAACCTAAACGGAATGGTACATTTAGACGATGCATTAAAAGGCATTATTACCGAATTACGCAAAAGCGGAAAATTCACCGGTCATGCACTGGAAACTTTATTGATCACACCTCCTAAAGGGACTTTGGCATCCAAAAAATTATTGCTTATTGGTCTTGGTGACCGTACAAAATTTACTCCTGATTTAATGATTAGTGTGGGAAGTGTTGCGATGCGTGAAGCTTTGCGTCTGGGTGTAAGTGATTATTCTTTTGCCAGCGATATCAAAGATGCGGGAATCGATTCTCCAACGGCTTTGGTAGCTACAAATGTAGTTTTAGGTTCTTTTGAAGCTTACAGAACACAAAATTATTTAAAAGATAAAAAATTATCCGACAATAAGCCTTTAACCAAAATCATTCTGCTGGCAGGACCTGCTTTTTATAATGTTGCCGGCGAAGGAATCAAAGAAGCCATTACGAAGCTTAACTCTAAATAATTGAAATTATGAAAGCAGATCTAATTTTATTCAATGGTAAAATTCATAGTTTCAATGCTGAAACTCCAAATGTTACGGCCGTAGCCATCAAAGACGGTAAATTTATTGCCGTTGGAAATGACAGCAATGTAATGGAATTTGCATCTGAAGAAACGAAAATAATCGACCTTCAGAACAGAAGGGTTGTTCCGGGAATTAACGATTCACACATTCACCTGATTCGTGGTGGTTTAAATTATAATTTAGAATTACGCTGGGACGGAGTTCCTTCGCTTGCCGATGCACTCCGAATGCTGAAAGAACAAGTAGACCGCACACCAAATCCGCAATGGGTTCGTGTTGTGGGCGGCTGGTCAGAATTCCAGTTTGCGGAACGCAGAATGCCGACTTTAGAAGAAATCAATGCTATTGCGCCGGAAACTCCCGTGTTTATCCTGCATTTATACGACAGGGCAATCATGAACAGAGCGGCTTTAAAAGCAGTTGGTTACACTAAAAACACACCGGCGCCTCCCGGTGGACAGATTGAACGCGATTCAAACGGAGAACCAACCGGACTTATTATTGCCACTCCAAATGCCATGATTTTGTATTCGACTCTGGCGAAAGGTCCGACGCTTTCTTATGAACATCAGATCAATTCGACACGTCACTTCATGAAAGAGTTGAACCGTTTCGGAATCACAAGTGTTATTGATGCCGGCGGAGGTTTTCAGAATTTTCCGGACGATTATAAAGTGGTCAATGAATTGAATGAAAAAAAACAGCTTACGGTAAGAATTGCTTACAATTTATTTACCCAAAAACCAAAACACGAATTTGAGGATTTTGAAGATTGGATAGATACCGTAAAATTATACCAGGGTGATGACATGTACCGCCATAATGGTGCAGGTGAAATGCTGGTTTTTTCTGCTGCCGATTTTGAGGATTTCCTGCAGCCAAGACCTGATCTTCCTGAAAACATGGAAGCAGAACTGGAAAAAGTAGTCCGCCTTTTGGTAGAAAACCGCTGGCCGTTCAGACTTCATGCGACTTATAACGAAAGTATTACCAGGTTTTTGAATGTTTTTGAAAAAATCAATCAGGAGATTCCGTTTAATGGACTTCCGTGGATTTTTGACCATGCCGAAACTATTGACGAACGAAACATCGAACGTGTAAAAAATCTTGGCGGTGGTATCGCTGTTCAAAGCAGAATGGCGTATCAGGGAGAATATTTCACCGACAGATACGGAGCAAAAGCAGCCGAAAATACCCCTCCAATCAAAAAAATGCTGGAAATGGAAGTTCCTGTCGGCGGTGGTTCTGATGCTACGAGAGTCAGCAGTTACAATCCGTGGGTTTCCATGTATTGGATGACCGTTGGAAAAACCGTTGGAGGTTTACAATTGTACAACGATTCCAGACTGAGCAGAGAAACTGCCCTTGAATTATACACCAGAGGAAGTGCCTGGTTCTCTCAGGAACAGGCTAAAAAAGGCGATATCAGAACCGGAATGTTTGCAGATTTAGTGGTTTTAGACCGTGATTATTTTAATATTGACGATGAAGACATTAAAAAAATAGAAGCCGATCTGACTATTGTCGACGGGAAAATTGTATATGCCAATGGTGATTTCTCTTCGTTTTCCCCACCGCATATTCCGATTTTACCGGACTGGTCGCCTACTAATATCTACAACGGATATCCAACCAGAAGCAATTTGCAGAGTGCTATCGAAAAGAATTCAAAAGCCGATGCAAAACCAGGTTTGACTTCTCAGATACACAGTTGCAGCGGAAGCTGTGATGTACACGCCCACAAACATGATGTGGCCCGAATGAGCAATGTTCCTGTAAATAACTATAACGCATTCTGGGGAGCTTTGGGCTGTTCCTGTTTTGCTTTTTAAATTGAAATAAAATGACAGAAATTATAAACCAAATCCTGTATTCCGATTTAGGAACAGCATTCAATAATGCAGCACTTTTGATTTTCAGAGTCTTACTGGCTGTTGAGCTTTTCAGAGTACATGGAATGAAAAAATTCCGCGTTGAAAACGGACAAAGAGAACACGTTCCGAATCCGCTGCATCTGCCGGAAAAACTAAACGGATTAGTAGCTACCTTCTCTGATACTGTAGTGCCGTTCCTGATAATTTTAGGTATCGGAACCAGACTTGTAGTATTGCCGACAATTGGTGTTACTGCCGTAGGTTATTTTGTCGTACACCGAAAAGATTCCCTCGAAGTACGCGACGTTCCGTATATGTACACCTTATCCCTATTATTGATTTTAGCACTTGGTGCCGGAAAATATTCACTTGATTATTATTTATTAAACCTCCTTTAAAATGAAAGCAAACATCGGAATCAAACAAGAAAGCATCTCAAAAGTGGCAGATGTATTATCTAAAGTTCTGGCTGACGAATTCGTACTTTATACCAAAACAAAAAAAGCACACTGGAATGTGGAAGGCCCGGATTTCTACAATAAACATATCTTCTTCGAACAGCAATACGAAACCCTTGACGAAATTGTAGATACGGTTGCGGAGAGAATCAGGACGTTAGGGCATTATGCTCCCGGAACTTTAAAAGAATATCTGGCACTGACGCATCTTACTGAACAGTCAAGAGAAAAAAACGACAGCACCGGTTATATCAAAGAATTATTGGCAGACCACGAAAGTATTTTGATTCACTTACGTGAAAATATCAACAATTTTGCTGCAGAATTACACGATGCCGGAACTAGTGATTACATCACGGGGCTTTTAGTAAATCACGAAAAAATGGCATGGATGCTTCGTGCACACCTTAAATAATTAAATTATGGAAATACAAAGAAACATTTGGTATGTCACCCTGCTCCTCACCATGATTGCCGGGTATTGCGACACCGTGACTTTTGTAGCGGCAGATTCAATCTTTTCGGCACATGTTACGGGCAACTTTATTGTCTTTGCTTATCAGATTATTAAAGGTTCGGATGTTCATGCCTGGATTAAGCTGCTGACTTTTCCGATTTTTATTATGGCTGTAATTACCGGAGGAAGAATTGCGTTAAAAAGTACCAATCGGTACACCATCTTATTCTGGGAAGGTATCCTATTGGTTTTAAGCGGGATTGCTTCTTATGTTTTTGGCTATTTAGAAATCTTTTCCGAATGGACGATGTATACTGTGGCAATGACAACTGTTTTTGCAATGGGACTTCAGAATGCTTTTGGAAAACTGTACAGCAAAGAAACACATGGTCCTACCACCATGATGACCGGAAATGTAACTCAGGCTTCCCTTGATTTGGGAAACCTGTTGAAAAACGGAGTAAAAGATCCGGAAACGGTGCTAAGCTTTAAGAAACAATTGGTTACCATTTTTGGATTCCTTGTCGGCTGTTTTTTAGGAGCCATTGCCGGAAAGTTTTTTGGTTTGGGAACTTTGATTCTACCCGGAGTGGCTATCATAATCTGTTACCTGTACCACCGGGAAAAATAGACAAATTTAAATCTGAATTTGCAGATTTCTGATAATAGATTATCTTTAAAAAATGAATTTTAGCCCTCTCTTTACTGTCAGAAACCGAGTTTACATTTTATGTACGACTGTTGTATTTTTTCTAATGAACATGCAGGGAACTGCGCAGTCAAAAGAGGATCCTAATCTGTTGAAAAAGAAAATCGCTGCCGCTAAAAGTGATTCCAAAAAGGTTGAATTGCTTTTGGCGCTAAGCAATTATTACCTGACAAAGCCGGGCGAATTCAAAGCAGATCTTGACAGCGCCAATACGCTAAATTCAGAAGCAAGACAACTGAGCAACAGTTTAGATTATAAAGCTGGGAAATGCAAAACAATACTATTGGAAGCCCAAATTTACAGAGAAAGCGGTGATTCCAGAAAAGCACTCATTCTTACCAATAACGCCCTAGCCTATTCCAAAAAAAACAATGTACCCGTTCTTCAGGCAGATGCGTACAAAGAACTCTGTGCTTACAAAGGCTATGAAAAAGAAGACATACAAGAAAAAATAAAATATCTTGAAACGGCAATTCCGCTTTACAGGAAAAACAGGGCTTTCAAAAAACAGGCGGATGCCCTAAAAGATCTTGCTGATTATTACGGAAGTATAGAGGAAAACCAAAAAGCATTGCAGCTTCTGGAAAATGCTGTTGCCATTTATAAAGCGATCGGTTTCAAAGAACTTCAGGGTGCTTATACCTTAATGTCCGACAATTACGGGATATTACAAAATACACAATTGTCATTGCAATATGCCCTTATGGCTGAAAAAACAGCCGAAGAAGTACATGATACGAGTTACCAGCTCTGTACCATTTACAACCATCTTGCTCTTGCTTATTATGACCTGCTGAAATATGATTTGGCCTTTTCTAATTTCGAAAAAGCACTTAACATTGCATTGGACAGTAAAAATGTTGGTGACATCAATACAATAAGTTATAATCTGGCTTCTTTGTATTGTCAGCAAAAAAATTACCGTGAGGCATTGCGTACGCTCAAACGAACTGCAAAGGATTATCCTCCAAAAGATGACATTACCAAAGTCAGACAGCGTTTTATATTTACAGTTTGCTACTCGATGCTCAAACAGCTGGACAATGCAAAACCCTATTATGAACAAATACTGAAAGATTATGAGGCATCTGATGCCGGCCTGGCTTATAAACTGACCGCAATTATAATCTATCTTCAGCAGTCCGGGCAGGTTGAAAAGACGTATGCCTATATTGAAAAATTTAAGGAATTCGCTAAAAAATCAAATAAGCTGATTCTTTATTCCCAGATTGAGCTTTTGTCTTTTCAATCCGATCATGCGAGCAAAAAGTACGAATCTGCTATCAGACATTTACAGCAGCACCAGCGTTTAAGAGATTCTCTTTTTAATGTTGAAAAACTAAAACAGTCCGCAGCATTGCAGCTTCAGTTTGAAACAGAAAAGAAAGATAAAAATATTAAACTGCTGACACAGCAGGGAAAATTACAGGAAATACAAATTCAAAAAGACCTTGTAATCCGATATGTCTTTATAGGAAGTGTTGTTGTTTTAGTGCTTTTTTTAATGCTTTTATACAATCGTTTCCGATTAAAAAAGAAAACGAATGAACAACTGGAAATCAAACGCCAGCAGATTAACGAGCAGAATGAACTGAACAAGAAAATGCTGATTGAAAAAGAATGGCTTTTAAAGGAAATTCATCATCGCGTCAAAAATAACCTTCAGATTGTGATTAGTTTATTAAATACACAATCTGCTTATCTGGATAATGAAGATGCCTTAATGGCCATACAAAACAGCCAGCACCGGATGCACGCCATGTCGCTGATTCATCAGAAATTATATCAATCTGACAATCTGGCCAATATAGATATGTCCTGGTATATTTATGAATTGATCAGCTACATGAAAGAATGTTTTGATACCGACAGGAATATCAATTTTGTTTTGGACACAGAAAAAGTGTATCTTGATGTTGCACAAGCTGTTCCGCTTGGACTGATTATAAATGAAGCCATCAATAATACGATAAAATATGCTTTTCCTTCCGGAAGAAAAGGTGACGTAAATGTTTCGCTGAAAAATACCGGAGAAAATGACTATCAGCTTATCATTTCCGATAATGGCGTTGGTCTTCCTGAAAATTTTGAAACTGTAGAAAGAAATTCGCTTGGGATGAACCTGATGATTGGTTTAAGCGATCAGATTGACGGAACTTTCGACATGGAAAATAACAATGGCCTTAAAATCACCATTACATTTACAAGAAACATGGAATTTGAAGGCACTTCTGAAAATTCTGAAATAATATAAATTTAGGTAATGAAGGAGAAAATTCTAATTGTTGAAGATGAGTTTATTGTCGCAAATGATTTAAAAATCATGCTGATTAAAGCGGGGTATCAGGTAACCGGTATTGCTTCTTCTGTGGTACAGGCCCGGAAATTAATCGGCGAAAAAAGACCGGATTGGGTACTACTCGACATTATGCTAAAAGGTGACCTGACAGGAATTGATCTGGCGTGGGAACTACGGGAAATGCAAGTACCATTTCTGTACATTTCGGCAAATACCAACCAGACCACACTTGAAGCGGTAAAAGCCACACATCCCTATGGATTTATGGTCAAACCCTTCCGCGAAAGAGATCTTATTGTAATGCTGGACATTGCCAAATACAGATTTGATCAGGAAAAAGGAACATTGACAGACATTCAGGCAGTAACCGAAAATCAGGAAATTGACGGTATTATCGGAAGCAGTCCGCTATTGAAAGACGTAATTGAAAAAATAAAAATTGTAGCTCCAGCCGAAACCTCTGTATTGATTCTTGGCGAAAGCGGTACAGGAAAAGAAAGAGTAGCACATTCCATACACGATCTTTCGGCTCATAAATCAAATCCAATTGTGGTGGTCAATTGCGCCGCATTACCCCATTCGCTTATAGAATCGGAGCTGTTTGGACATGAGAAAGGGGCATTTACAGGAGCAAATACTTTACGGATCGGAAAGTTTGAACAGGCAAATGACGGAACTATTTTTCTGGATGAAATCGGTGAACTGCCATTAGATTCCCAGGTTAAATTACTGCGTGTTTTACAGGAAAAAGAAATCCAGCGGCTTGGAGGCAATAAGACCATTAAAATTAACGTCCGTATTGTGGCCGCAACCAACCGATCGCTGGAAAAAGAAGTGGCCGAAGGACGATTCAGGCTTGATTTATATTACAGATTAAACGTGTTTCCGATTCAATTACCAACCTTAAAAGAACGAAAAGTAGATATTGAAGCTTTGGCTTATTATTTTCTAAAGAAATATGCTGCAGGGACCCGAAAAAACATCACTGGCATCAGTGCAGCAGCCTTAGCACAATTGATGCAGTACGACTGGCCGGGAAACATTCGGGAATTAGAACATCTGATAGAACGAAATGTACTTCTTGCCAAAACCAATGAAATCGAAAAGTTTGACCTGCCTGCGAATTCCACAAATCCGTTACAGGAGAATTCCGGCAGAATGAAATCTATGGAGGAAATGGAAAAAGATCACATCATGAATGCCCTGCAAACCTGCGACGGAAAAGTTTCCGGACCCGGAGGTGCTGCAGAACTCCTGAAAATGCAGCCACAGACTTTGTATTCAAAAATGAAAAAACTAGGTATCAAACAAGGATATAATTAAGTTTTTAAAAATAAAAAACCACAGATTAAAGGATTGAAAAGTTTAAAAAATCAGCTTAATCCGAGAGAAAAAAATTAAACGCAACGGAATAAAACTTATAATATGGAAACAATAAAACTGGAATTAGACGAGAAGCAACATGGAGCCTTCAATCTCTATGTGGAAGCTAAAAAATTAGGTGAAATGACGGTAAGCATCAAAGACGATTTACTGACCGTTTACCATACCGGGGTTGAACCGGAAGCCGAAGGAAAAGGGTACGCAAAGAAACTTCTGGAAGAAATGGTTGCTTACGTTCGTACCAATAACCTGAAAGTTGTACCGCTTTGTCCGTACGTGCATGCACAATTCAAAAAACATCCCGATGAATATCAGGATATCTGGAAAAAATAATTTAAAGAATATACGACTATGAATTTAGAAATTATAACAGACGGACTGCCTCTGAATGAGGCAAAAAAAGCCCTGATCCTCCTTCACGGACGTGGTGCGGGAGCTCATGATATTCTTTCGGTTGCAAGACACCTTAAGGTGAAGGATTTTGCCTTGGTTGCCCCTGAGGCAGAAAACAGAACCTGGTATCCGTATTCGTTTTTAGTTCCCATTGAAGAAAATGAACCTTCTTTTTCGAAATCATTAGAGGCTATTCATCAGGTTGTCGTGGCAGTTCAGCAGAATGGCATCGAAAAGGAAAATATTTATTTTTTAGGCTTTTCGCAAGGTGCCTGCCTTGCTTTGGAATTTACGGCGCGAAATGCTGCTAAATATGGTGGTGTTGTCGCTTTTACAGGTGGTCTGATCGGAGATAAAGTCTACGAAAATCACTATAGTGGAAATTTCGAAAATACGCCAATTTTCATCGGTACGAGCGATCCTGATTTTCATGTTCCTGTTGAAAGAGTCAATGAAACCGAAGCGCTCCTTAAAAAAATGGGTGCAGCTGTTACCAAAAAAATCTACAACAATATGGGGCATACCATTAGTCCCGATGAAATTGATTTGGCAAACGAACTTGTTTTTGCTAAAAAACAATGATACAAATTACAAGAATTTATAGCGATGTCCATGGCGAAAGTCATTTTGAAGATTTCGAAGTTCCGCTAAAAAACAATGGTGATATCGGTTTTTTATCTGATGATGAACCTGTAAAATCAATAGTTTTCAGGGAAGTAAAACCTTCTTACGATTATGATTTTCATAATGCACCAGACCGTCAGTATATTGTTTTACTGGAAGGCGGTGTAGAAATCGAAACGTCTTTGGGAGAAAAAAGAACATTTAATACCGGTTCTGTTTTGTTGGTAGAAGACACTACCGGAAAAGGTCATAAAACCAAAAACCTGGAAACGAAATTGCGAAAATCAATATTTATAAAATTATAAAAAATGGAAAAAGAAACCGTAAGAATAGAAGGATTCAGTGATGCCGTTTTTGCTATTGCCGTTACGTTATTGGTTCTGGATCTTCATGTTCCGGGAGCAAATGCTGTAAAAAATGGCGCAGAACTTCTGGTATATTTAAAAGACGGATGGACCACGTATCTTGCTTTTACGCTTTCTTTTTTCAGTATTTTTATCATGTGGGTCAATCACCACAAGATTTTCAAACAGATTTACAGTCGTAATACGGCAATCATGTTTGCGAACGGACTGATTCTTTTTCTGGTTTCTGCTGTATCTTATCCAACTGCTTTACTGGCTCGTTTTTTTGATGGCGAAGCGTCGAATATTGCAGTAGCTGTTTATACCGGAATTTTTGTTCTTATCAATATTTCATACAATCTTTTGTGGTTTATTGCCAGTCGAAATAAGAAACTTTTACGGCCAGGGATTACCAGTTCGGCCATCAGAAAAATCAGGAATAATTATTTGTACGGATTGCCAACTTATTTAATTGCGTTCGGAATTTCATTTGAATTTCCGGCAATTGCTTTGGCTATTAATATGATTTTATTGATTTTTTGGGCCCTATCCTCCGGAAAAATAAATGTTGTCCAGGAATAAAACGAACCCGTCGGATGTAATAATTATAACACCTAGATCCTGTAAGTTTAAAAGCAGGCGTTTCACTCATTTGAAACATACATGACTTATCTCTGTGAAAGAAATACATTTCTTTTTTTTGATAAAACCTATGTTTCTATGTTATAAATAAATTTTCAGGATTTATCTTCAACGCTTAAACATCAATCTAAAAAATGCTCTTTTTTAATTCCTAGTTTTTGCATTTTTGAAATCAGTGTTGTTCCGGGCAAGTCTAATAAAACAGCGGCGCCCTGTGGTCCCGAAATTCTTCCGTTGCATTTTTTAACTACTCTCAAAATATGTTCCCTCTCTACTTCCTGTAGTGTTTTAGGATAAAATTCGCTTTCGGTTTTAGTAGGTTCTGTTAGAAAAATTTGAGGAAAGGTCATTTCTTTTATCACCTCTTCTTTGGCAAACAAAATGCTTCTTTCGACCATATTTTCTAATTCCCTCACGTTTCCGGGCCATGCATTTGCCATCATGCTGTTGAGGACTTTTTTGGAAAAGCCTTTTATCTTTTTGCCGATTTTCTTTGAATGTCTTTCCAGGAAAAAATTTCCTAAAACGGGAATATCTTCGGGACGATTTCTCAGAGGAGGCAAAGGAATCGGATAGACATTCAGGCGATAATACAAATCACTCCTGAAACGGTCTTCGGCAACTTCTTTTTCCAGCGATCTGTTGGTTGCAGCTATCACCCGTGCATTTACTTTTATGGTATTTTTACCGCCAATTCGTTCTATTTCTTTTTCCTGCAAAACCCGAAGCAGTTTTCCCTGTAATTCCAAAGGCAGCTCTCCTATTTCATCTAAAAAAATAGTCCCGTTTTCGGCCTGTTCGAATTTACCGATCCTTACTTCTGTCGCTCCGGTAAAAGCTCCTTTCTCGTGACCGAATAATTCACTTTCAATCAGATTGGCAGGAATCGAAGCGCAATTTACCTTAATCATTCTTTTATTGGAAACCGATGATAAATTGTGAATGGCACTTGCCACCAATTCTTTTCCGGTTCCGGTTTCACCGGAAATCAAAACAGTAGACTCCGAAAATGCGACCTGACGGATTAATTCATACACTTTTTGCATAGCATCACTGTTGCCTACAATTCCGTAAAAGCCTTCCTTATTTACAGCTATTGTCTCTACTTTCTTTTCCGTAAAATTGCTTTTCAAAATTTTCAGTTCCGCAATCCGGGATTCGTATTTTTCTGCCATTCTGATATTTGCGGCGGTGATAGAAAGCTGCATCGCAATACCGCGAATGATTCGGTTGGATTCCCTGCTAAAAGTCGTTGCATTTTTAAAAAAGAGGAAAATTGCATTTCGGTTTCCTTTAGTATACGGAAGACAAATCCCTACTCCATTTTTAAAACCTCTGTTCTCTATGGTCTGAATGTAATCCGGAAAAGGATTTTTTTTGTCCGTTAAGGATTTTAAATCGAAGATTACGGTATCGGCAGAATCCATGCAAACATCAAAAAAACCATCATTCCCGGAATAACTTTTTGCTTCTGCTTTTTTATGTGAATACTGATGGAAAATTTGATACTCTTTTTCCGTTTCATCTGCTGTTACGAAAATGAAATCATCAAAACGGAATTGTTCTTTTAATAAACCGTTCACAACAGCATGAAATTCTTCTTTAGTTAAAGCCTGGGCAAGTGCGCTGCAAATTGACAAAGTCAGTATTTGTTCTCTTTCTCTTTCCTGCAGTCTGTTCATTATAACTGCGGTCTGATCGGTCTGCTTTTCCATAACTAATAATTGGTGTGGTATTGTAATTCGGTAACAGGGTAAATTTAAGCAATAGCCTTTATTAAATTACTATTGATTCTCTAAATAAACTTTTTTATGATTCATAAAATTACGATATATCGTATAATTAAAATTCATAAAAAACCATTAAAATACTACTTTACAGCACATTAAATGAAACGGAATATTATTTGGTTATTATTTGTTCGATAAAAAAATTACCGGCTTTTTATTTCTTAATCTAGGTTAATCGATGCAGAGTCATAACGGAAGTAAATTTGTAAAAGAAAATCAATAACAACTTAATAAACATAAATATCATGGAAAATAAAATTTTAGGCTTACACCATATTACTGCAATTGCAGGTGACGCTAAACGTAATTTCAACTTTTACTCTAACATATTAGGATTAAGATTTATCAAAAAAACAGTAAATTTTGATGATCCGGGAACGTATCATTTTTACTTTGGTGACGAAGTTGGAAGTGCCGGAACTATCTTAACTTTTTTCCCTTGGGGAGAAGGAATCCAACAAGGCAGAAAAGGTTCCGGAATGGCAACTGAAATTGGCTATTCTGTACCAAAAGGAAGCCTTGATTTCTGGCAGCAGCGTTTTGATAAGTACAATGTGATCTACAATAAACCTGCTGAAAAATTCGGGGAAAAATATCTTACTTTCTTAGATCCGGACGGACTAAAATTAGAACTAATCGAGTCTAAAACAGAGGACAGCAGAAAAGCCTGGGAAACGGAAGAAGTAAAAGCTGATGTGGCAACAAAAGGTTTTCATAATATCACTTTGACTTTAAACAATATTAAAGCTACCGCAGCAATCTTAACCGATATATTTGGTTATAAACTGATCGACCAGGATGTAAACCGTTACCGTTATGCCACTGATGCTGTAGAAAATGCAGCCATTGTTGACCTGGTAGAATTAGCGGAGGAAAAACGCGGTCATGTAGCCAACGGATCTGTTCATCACGTAGCATTCCGAGTGCAAAATGATGAAATTTTAATGCACTTCCGTGAAAAAATAGAAGCATACGGATTGTCAATTACACCACAGATTGACAGACAGTATTTCCACTCTTTGTATTTCAGAGAGCCGGGCGGAGTTTTATTTGAAATCGCTACAGAAAATCCCGGATTTACTGTTGATGAAAAATTAGAGGAATTAGGTCTGAACTTAAAACTTCCTGCACAATACGAATCAGACAGAGCTGCAATTGAAGCTCATCTGGTTAAAATTAATTAATGCTGAAAGGCGCAATCCGGCAGTAGAATCATAGCATTAAAAACTATGTTTTATGCCATCATTATTCTTTATTAATTTGTTGTTGAAAAGCTGTCTGTTTTTAAGGCAGCTTTTTGATTTTCAACAGTTACGCTAACAGTATGGGGTATTTCAGAAAAACAGCTGTGATTTATTATCTAAAAAAGGCGCTGCTAAACTTAACAAACTACTAGCTTTACTGTTCCAAAACAAATCCAAAACCATGAAAAAACTACTCTTTTTCAGTATTTCATTCTTTTTTTCTCTTACCTCTTTTGGTCAGAATCTAATTGCCGGCAATAGTTTAAAGCTGCAGAAAATGAGATTAATGGTTCAGGATATGGGTATTTATATACACAGCGCCAATCAGGGGCTTATCGATATGGACAGTGCGATGGTTCTGGTGTGTAAAGCAAATAAAATTCCATACACCTTAGTGAATGACGAAGGGTACAATGATGGATCCTACTTTCCCGGAAACGATTTGATTGCGGCAGATAATATTCGCGGAGCCGTTAAATTACTTTCCAAATTAAAGCCTGCAGATCAGATCAAACTGACTTTGCAACTGGCAAATTTTTATCTTTTTAAACCCGGGGCAAAAAAGGAAGATATGAATAATGCTTTCTTATACATCATTAAATCCCAAAAGCTTGCGAAAGATATAAGAATTCAAAAATGGGATTTTCAAAGTAAATTTCTTTTGGCAAAATATTATTATCAGGCAGGAAATTTCTCTTTAAGCAAAAAAATTTTCGCTCAGGTTGTTTCGGAAAGCAGAAAAACAAAAAACGATCTAGTTATTGCTGAAGCAGTCGATAATCAGGGAACCTCGATGCCAAACGACAATCCTGAAAAAGCGGTTATCTTATCTGAAGCAATGGACATTTATAAAAAAAATGGGCTCAGGGAAAAAGAAATTGAAACCCTGATGAAAATAATTACGGTACATTTCTGGGCCGGAAATATCAAACTTGCGAAACAGGAACTCTTAATAAGCCTCGCCCTTCAGAAAAAAATTGGTTTTGCCTATACACAATATACGGAGACAACGATTGCTTATATCGAAACGCTTCAGGACAATGTAAAAAATGCCCTTTTCTATGCTTTAGAGAGTATCAATTCGATGGAAAAAACCAAAGATTATGCTTTCTCCTATACTTTCTACACGCGTTTGGGGAATATTTACAACCGGATGGGATACAATGAAGAGGCGATTAAATTTTACCAAAAAGGAATCAACTTCAATAATAACGAGCTTAATAACAGTATTTGGTATAAAAGTTTTCTAAGTGCTTTAGATGCTTTAAACGATAAAGGAAAATACAATGAAGCGCTTACTTACCTGATTTCAGTTTCAGAAAAATATCCTCCTAAAAATCCATTAGACCATATGATTCTTTATAAAATTAAAGCATATTCTTATGAGCAATTAGGAAAAATGAAAGCTGCTGAGAAATCATATGAAAAAATGGATTATTATGCCCGGAAATTAACTTCTGTAGAAACGCTGAAAGATGTTGCTTATAATTATTCCTATATGGCGTTATTTTACGCCAAAATAAACAAACCTGAAAAAGCCAGAGTAATTGCAGACAAAATAATCGACATTACAAAAAACAATCCGGAACGTTTTGATAAACAAATACTGGAACTTTCTTTGTTTAAAATTGATTCGCTTAATGGAAACTATTTGGGTGCCATAAAACATTATCAGATTTATAATGATATCAAAGATTCGATTATTGATATTGCGAAAAACAAAGAATATGAAAATTTAAGATTTAAATACGAAACTGTCCATAAAGAACAGAATATCAAATCCTTAAAAGCACAGGCTAAACTTCAGGAAAACAAATTAAATACGTCAAAACTTTTAAATATAATATCTGTCAGTTCCTTGGTTTTGCTTCTGATTATTATTGTTTTGCTGTACAACAGATCTAAAATCAAGCAGCGTAATAATCTTCGGTTGGAGCTTAAAGAAAAAGAAATCAAAGCTAAAAATGTACGGCTTCAGCATTTGGTTGAGGAAAAAGAATGGCTTTTAAAAGAAATTCACCATCGGGTCAAAAATAATCTTCAGACTGTCATTAGTCTGTTGAATTCCCAATCGGCTTATTTAAAAGATGATATTGCAATTTCAACTATAAAAAACAGTCAGAACAGGATACACGCCATGTCGCTGATCCATCAGAAATTATATTTGGGCGATACGCTGTCGACCATAAATATGCCGGATTATTGCAGGGATCTGATCGAATACCTGAAAGATTCATTTAATGTCGGGCAATGCATTGATTTTGAAATGAAAATAGATCCGATTGAACTGGATATTTCGCAGGCGATTCCGCTGGGGTTAATTATGAACGAAGTGGTAACCAATGCCATAAAATATGCCTTTCCTGAAAAAACAGATTGTATCATTACTATTTCACTGTTGGAAATTACCAAAAACTGCTATATCCTGATTATTTCTGATAACGGAATCGGGATCTCCAGCGTTTCAGAATTACAAAACAGCAACTCCTTCGGTATGACCCTTATACAAGGTTTAAGCAATACGCTTGAGGGCGATTTATCTATAGAAAATAAAGACGGGGTAATTGTAAAGTTAGCTTTTGAAAAGGAACTTAAATCATAAAAATTAATACTTAAGTTCCTTTTTTGTTTAAATCTATCGAATCGTTACTGTCATATTGGGAACAATGATGGCATCATTGGTACCTCCGGTATAACGCTGCGCATAAACCTCTACATAATCATTATTGGTTAATTCAACGGAAGCATTCAACGGAAGTACAATAATATCATTCGCAGCCAGACCACGTCCGTAAATTTTATACTGGCTAATAATTGCACCATTTTTGGCAATATAAATGATATAAGTTCCTACGGCAGGAACCTGAAAAGAAATAGATCCGGCAACCTGAAAGATTCTTTTCTTTTTACCTAAATATTTTAACCTGTTATTCAGTCCGCCATCAGTAGAAAACCTGAATAAATTCATTGATGCTGACGTACCTAATACTTTTACCGAAGTACTTGGATTTGTATTACTAAAAGCTGTTGAGGCTCCGCTACCAACTGCATAATCCATCGAAAAATCACCAACAGCATTTGCATCTGCCTCAGTAGGTATTCCGGCAGCTCTTACTGTCCAGCTGTTATTGAAATTATAACCTGTATATGTTCCTGTAGTATAAGGCTTTACATAGTTGGCCGGGGTTGGTCCAGAAAAAACAACTGACTCCAAAATAGCATCTCCTGTAATTGTAAGACCGGCTGTAGAGACATCCAGACCGAAAGCTCCCGTATTAACATTCGAGAAACCTCCTTGTTTTTCAATCAGATTGAATGTTCCTGTAAATTTTTCGTAAGTACCACTGTTATTGCTAAACCAGGCCTGGTTACTCAAAAGCAACTGACCAATATTGGTATAGGTTATGCCGTTTGTATTTCCTGAGAAATTAACAATACTAAGAAAAGCCAATCCATAACCCGCTATAGTACCAACACTCGCTGAATTGGCAATTATCGTATCCCTAAGTAAAAAAGTTGAAGTAGCTGACGCGGCATTTAGATTAAAAACAGTCGCACCCGGTGTTGTAATGGTAAGATTCTTAAGGCTTCCACCGGTTGTCCCATCGAAAAGAAACCCACTTGTTTTAACGAGTATATCTTCATTGGCATCTAAACCTGCCATATAAGCAGTATTCAGATCTATTGGAAAATTAAAGGTGATCTGACCATTAATTTCATATAAAGTATTGGCAGTTAAAACATATTTGGCACCACTTCCCGCTGCCAGTTCAGTTGCAAGAACAACCGCTAAATTGTCACCCGCTCTGATACGTTTAAAATTTAACCTTGGAGCTGTTCCGCTATTGACAAGTGTCCACGTCGATGTAGTCGAGATATAGTAATAAAAAGATTTTAAAGTCGTATCATAAACAATAAGTCCATCCGCAGGTGAGGCAATGGCTGTCCTTTCAGCAGTTGTCATACGTGGTGTCAAAAGACCTTGCGAAGTGGAACTAATTTCTAAAATAGAACTTGCATTGGGTGTTATTGTTCCAATTCCGATTTGGGCATTTCCAAAAAAAGAAACCAAGAAAAAAATTAGCAATAGATATGTTTTGTGATTTTGCAGCGTATATTTATTCACCATGATCTTTATTATTAAGTAGTTAAGTTTTTTTATTTTTAAGTATTCTTCTAAGCCTGTTGTTAAATTAGAACGTTATCTTTTTCCTGAATTTGAAATAATTATTTTTTGGGTTATTTTTTCATTGTCAGCTGTCAGGAAGGTTGCAATGTAAATTCCGTTACTTAAACCAGAAGTAGAGAAGTTATAATTTTGCTGTGCTCCCAGGTCTTTTTTGGACAATACTGCTTTACCCAGAATATCGTACAGAATAAATGAGTTTAAGGCTATAGTAGTAGGATTCTCCGCTTTTAACACCTGATTCTGATTGTCCTGAATAATAACGAAATCGCTTCTAGTTTCTTCATTCACACCCAGCGTCTGATTTGTAAAAGTTATTTTAAACCGGTCGGTATAGGTACCTGGCGCAATAGTTACCTGATACGATCCATTTTTAATATCGTGATAAGAGGAATCGAGCTCATCGTAGAGGTAAATATTTTGTGAAGGATCGAAATCAGTAATTTCAGGAATACCAAATTTCAGTGTGGTACTGGTTGTTATTTTCACAGCCAGCGGTATTCTTTTTGACATATCAAAATTGATTCCCTGTATCACATAATTTCCATTTTCCAGCCAAAAAGAAACATCATTAGGAAGATCTTCATCCATGTTTAATGCGTCAATTCCGATATCGATGCCATCTGTCGCTTCCGGTAAAAATGCCAGGGCAATTTGTCTGGTAAACTGATTGTTAATGATTGTATTTATCCTGAAATAGGACATTTCCGGCACTACTTCTTCTTTCTTATCAGCTGAAGGTTTATCTTTATCTGTTACCGTTTTATCTTTAGACGATTTTGCAAACTGTGACAGGCCTGAACCTTCTTTGTCAAACACGCGGTGTGAGTTTTTAAAAGTAACTGTGCCGTTTGCTGTGCCGTTTATTAAAAAGCCCTGACCAATTGGACTGTATTTTCGGGGTATTGCTGTTCCTGAGGAAACCCCTCCGGTATTTACAGTTCCATCGCTATTATACGTACTAAAAGTTGCCGGAACATATACTCCGTTTGATCCCAGACTTCCGGGAGAATAAGAGGCATATCCTCCTTTATAAGCAGAAAGATAATGCGAGTTTACCGTTTTATCCTGTTCCCAAAAATAAGCAATACCGGTACAGGCAGTATTAGAAGCATCTAATAGGAAAGCGTTTAAGTGTATTGCAGAAGGATAAGGATTTCCGGTCAGGGTTGCAGCATTTCCCGAACCTACGGTTACGGTTATAGTACCATCATTTGGTTTTCCGCGGAAATCGTATCTCTGAGCACCTGTTCCGGGATTGTTTACAACTCCGGTACTTTCAGGATCTGTTGTGTCTGAACCACCGGTACCTTTCATTGTAAAACCCTCACCCGGTGCAATCGTTGTTGCACTTCCTACCTGAACCCATTGCGAGTAGTTATTGGCATTCGTCAGTTTATAAATCCAATGTGAAGCTATTGCCAGTGGATTTGCAGTTCCGTCATAACTTCCAATCGGAAGTGCAGTTGCCACGACTGCTGCCGTGGCAGAAGTTGGCCTGTTTAACATGGTAATACCAAAATTGGTATTGCCGGTAGTTGCCGTTGCAGTTCCAACGGGTGAGCACCAATAGTTATAATCAAAATTATCTGAAGTTCCTTCCTGATATACCGATAAGATTCCGGTACCCGTATTAGCGGATACACCTGTTGTTCCCTGAACGAGTTGCGACAGATTTCTTAAATATACAGTAGAATTAGCGGCTAAATTCATATTTTGCCCAACATACAATACCTGATTTTTCACATAAACCGGCGTACTTGCACCGACATATAATTGTGAAAAGGCCTGAATAGAAACCAAAACACACAATAATAGCAGTAGTGTTCTTTTCATATTTTCTTAATGTTTAATATTACAGATTAAAGGAGTATTTTTTGGTCGGTTAAAGACCTAATTACTTCTTTTTTTTCTTTTTGCTATGATGTAAAATCCAAAACTGAGACCGGTTGCAGCCAATAGATACACTATTGGATCTATAGGAACTGCTGGCGGTACAGGGAGGCCTGGCGGTGGTGGATTTGCAGAAAATGAAATTGTAGGAATTAGCAAGAATGCATAAAAAATTAATTTATTCATGATTTGGGAGGGGGATTTTAAGCACAAATTGGGGATAGAATTAAGGTCGTATTGTAAAACTCAAACTAAAATCATAAATTACTAGTTATGAGAACAAAACAACAATCATATAAATACAGATGTAATTATTTTATTACAATTAGACATTTTTTTTCTTTCAAACTTACCCCCATAAATCCGCATACTCTTACATAATTTTCACTAAAATGTTATATAATTCCCACTTTTAATAAAATATTTTATGTAAGAATTAAAAAGTAGTAAAGTAGTTTTTTATGCACGCTATTAATTAGGAATATATACTTAGTATAATTATCTGAAAGGTAAAAAATGATCTGATTATACCATTAGACAGGCATTATTAAGAAGAATATTTTTAGTTAAACATGATGTGTTAAGTAATCTTAAGAAAATAAAAATGGCTTGAAAAAAAAGTTTCTATATGTAAGAATATTCCTTTTCAGGAGAAGTAAAAAATAGTTGTCGATGGAAATTCAACAGGCGAATTTGTACTATTTTTAGGAAATAATTATTTATATAAACCAAAAAAAATCCCAAACCTCAATAATGAAGTTTGGGATTTTTTATAATGAATTCAACTTGCCTGTTTTTTAATAAATAAAA
>JBDTNT010000096.1:0-6641 GCA_039933615.1 Flavobacterium sp.
TCCCATTTGATTATTCCATCTGATAAAAAAGTTGTGGGATCTGGAAAATATCCTTTTTGCGATTAGAAACACTTTAATATTAAAAATGAAATACGACTTTACTAGCGCCACAATAAAATTTTGCGCAATAGGTTTTTTTATCCCTGGATTTACAGCAATTGTATTTTTCGGCTTTCAACTTATTTTTGAAAAAAGCGGTGTTCGTTGTGACACTTTCTGGCATTATTTATGGGCTTTAACTACAATAACAGCACTAATTTCTCCTTGTATTTTTATTAGAAATATTAAAAAAACCAATAATCCAACACTATTTAAACTTAACTTATTCAATATTACAGAATACATGTCCCTGCAGATATGCTTAGCGCGTTTCTTTACCAACGAATCAATAATTTGTTATGAAAGTGGTGGCCAAAATGGTCTTGAATTAGCATTTACAGCATGGATTGCACTTCCTATTTTAGTTTGTTTGAGCTATGTTTTTGAGAAAAAACTAAAAATTGAAAAAGTCAACTAATTACTTAAATTAATATTCACCTAAAATAATTTCCATTGATTATTATTAAGATATACTCATTTTGTAGTCCCCGATCTCTATTTCAAAATATTAATATTTAAGATCAAAAAGAGAAACCTTTTTTCCTGAAATTGCGAAATCATTCGTTTCTGATAAATATTCTTTTTAATTCCCAATAAGTTTAGGTAAATTTGCGCTTTATTTTTAGAAAGTGCAAAAAGAAATCATAGTTCTCATTGGTGGCCCGGGAACGGGTAAATCTACTCTTATCAACGAATTGGTAGCTCGTGGTTACTGCTGTTATCCTGAAATTTCAAGACAGGTTACTCTTGAAGCCCAACAGCGCGGTATCGATCAATTGTTCCTGGAACAGCCTTTATTATTTAGCGAAATGCTACTTGAAGGGCGTATCAAACAATACGAAGATGCACTTCAGGAACCTGACAATGTGGTTTTTATAGATCGCGGTATTCCGGATGTAGTTGCTTATATGGATTATATTGGAGATGAATATCCGGCGTCCTTTACAAAAGCTTGTGAAGACATTAAATACTCTAAAATTTTTATTTTACCACCCTGGGAAGAAATTTACGAAAGCGACACTGAGCGTTACGAGAATTTTGAGCAGGCAGTTACGATTCAGAATCACCTTGTTGAAACTTATAAAAAATACGGTTACGACTTAATAGAAGTACCGAAAGATACTGTGGACAATAGAATTCTTTATATATTAGATAAAATTTAGGCTTGTTTTAAAGTTGCAAAACTAGAAACTGCTTCTAAATTTTTTAACTTTAAAACAAGACCAATGCCGGAAGCACAGGAAATTCTTTTAAAATACTGGAAACATGACAGTTTCAGACCTCTTCAAAAAGAAATTATTGATTCGGTTTTGAATGGTCAGGATACTTTCGCTTTGTTACCAACCGGTGGTGGAAAATCAATTTGTTTTCAGGTTCCAACGATGATGCAGGACGGAATTTGCCTGGTAGTCTCACCCTTGGTCGCGTTAATGAAAGATCAGGTTGCCAATTTACAGAAAAGAGAAATCAAAGCCATTGCCCTTACCGGAGGAATTCACACCGAAGAAATCATTGATCTTCTCGACAATTGCCAATACGGAAATTATAAATTCTTGTACCTTTCACCGGAAAGACTCCAGTCCGACTGGATTCTGGAACGCATTAAAAACTTACCTATAAGTTTGATAGCAATAGACGAAGCGCATTGTGTTTCGCAATGGGGACATGATTTTCGTCCCGCTTACCTGAAGATTTCGGAGCTTAAAAAGTTCTTTCCTAAAATTCCATTTTTAGCTTTAACTGCTACCGCTACACCCAGAGTTATTGAGGACATTAAAACAGAACTCGGACTAAAGTACACTAACTTTTTTCAACAGTCTTTTGCAAGGGAAAATATCGCCTACATGGTTTTTGATGTCGAAGACAAAATGTATCGCGTTGAACAAATCCTGAAGAAAAACCCACAGCCTTCTATTATATATGTACGAAACAGAAAATCGTGCCTAAACATTTCGACGCAATTACAGTCACTCGGTTTTAAGGCAACCTATTATCACGGTGGACTTTCGTCTAAAGAAAAAGACAAAAACATGCAGTTGTGGATGTCAGAGCAGGCACAGGTTATCGTGGCTACAAATGCTTTTGGAATGGGAATTGACAAACCCAATGTAAAAACGGTTATCCATACACAACTTCCTGAAAACATAGAGAATTATTATCAGGAATCCGGAAGAGCAGGAAGGGACGGAGGAAAATCTTTTGCTGTTTTACTGACCAGTTCATCAGACACCAACCAAACCGAGCAGCAGTTTTTGAGCATTTTGCCCGATAAAAAATTCCTGAATACGATTTATGTAAAACTTTGCAATTATTTTCAGATTGCTTATGGAGAAGGTATTGACGATTCGTTTTCGTTTAAACTCAATCATTTTTGCCAGAAATACAACTTCCCTACTCTAAAGACCTATAATGCTTTACAGTTCCTAAATCAACAGGGAATTATTACCATGTCACAGGAATTCTCTGAAAAAATTACCATGCAATTTTTAATCGAGTCTAAAGAAGTGATTCGATACATGAGCCTGAATCCGAATGACGAAGAAATTGTTTTGGCCATTTTAAGAACCTATCCGGGAATTTACGAAATGAAAGTTCCATTCAATCTTTCCTTGGTAGCAAAAAAATCAAATCATTCTGAGGAACAGGTTTCTGTTGTTTTAGAGAAATTAAGAGAAAAAGAAATAATCGAATATAAGTCCAAAAACAACGACGCTACTATATTATTTAATGAAATCCGCGAAGATGACCGTACCATAAACAGAGTGGCTAAATACCTGGAAAAACAAAACCAGTTAAAAAAAGATCAGCTTTTATCTGTTCTTCATTATATAAAGGAAGACAAAACCTGTAAAAACCGACTGATTCTGGATTATTTTGGAGAAAAAACAGCATCCAATTGTGGCGTTTGTTCTTATTGCATTACCCAAAAAGGAAAAATCACTGAATCTGATTTGATAGCAGACAAAATTCTTTCCTTATTAAAATCAGCTTCTCTGACTTCGAGGGAAATTCAAAGTCAAATAAACTCGGATACCAATGATGTTATTTTGGCACTTCAGGAATTATTAGAGAACAATCACATCATCATCCAATCCAATAATACATATACTTTAAAATCATAATGGAAAAATTAAGAATTATATTTATGGGAACTCCCGAATTTGCTGTCGGCATTCTGGATACCATTATAAAAAACAATTACGATGTCGTGGGCGTAATCACAGCTGCGGATAAACCTGCAGGGCGCGGACAGAAAATAAAATATTCAGCCGTAAAAGAATATGCATTGGCAAACAACCTGACCTTATTACAACCAACAAATCTAAAAGACGAAAACTTCCTTGAAGAATTAAAAACCTTAAATGCTAATTTACAAATTGTGGTCGCTTTTAGAATGCTGCCAAAAGTAGTCTGGGAAATGCCAAATCTGGGAACTTTTAACCTTCATGCTTCTTTACTGCCCAATTATCGTGGTGCAGCACCCATTAACTGGGCTATAATTAACGGAGAAACCAAAACCGGTGTTACCACTTTTTTCATAGACGATAAAATAGATACCGGAGCGATGATCTTAAATTCGGAAATTGCAATTGAACCAACAGAAAATGCCGGCCAATTACACGACCGATTGATGAATTTAGGCAGCCAGACGGTAATTGATACTTTACAGATTATCGAGAAAGGAAATGTGACAACTACAATTCAGGAAGACGATGCAGAAATTAAAACCGCTTACAAACTTAATAAAGAAAATTGTAAAATCGACTGGACAAAATCCGGGGAAGAAATCAATAATTTAATTAGAGGATTAAGCCCATATCCTGCTTCATGGTGTTTTCTAAAAGACAAAAATGAAGAATTAAGCATCAAAATATACGACGCAAAACTGATTGAAGAAGAGCATACTTATGAAATTGGAAGTCTGATCAGCAGCAAAAAAGAAATCAAAATTGCCGTTAAAAGTGGCTTTGTTCAACTTTTGAGTTTACAATTACCTGGAAAAAAGAGAATGCAGGTAGCAGAATTGCTAAATGGCATTACTTTTTCAGAAATGGCTAAGGTCTATTAAGGCCAATAAAACGGGGGTTTTTACCTGTTTTTGTCGACAAACAACATGTTTTATGAACAAAAAAAACAAGTTATTAACAATTTTTGCTAAATTTAAAGAAAACACTTGCAAGGAACGGATTTCCTATTAAATTTGTGTATTAACAATTTTTTTTAACCAACAATTAATAACTAATTATTATGAACAAATCAGAATTAATCGATGCTATCGCTGCTGATGCAGGAATTACAAAAGCTGCGGCTAAATTAGCTTTAGAGTCTTTTTTAGGTAATGTAGGAACAACTTTGAAAAAAGGAGGAAGAGTATCATTAGTAGGTTTTGGATCTTGGTCAGTATCTGCTAGAGCTGCAAGAGATGGTAGAAATCCACAAACTGGAAAAACTATCAAAATCGCTGCTAAAAATGTAGTGAAATTTAAAGCTGGTGCTGAATTAGAAGGTGCAGTGAACTAAGTAAGAAAAGTTCTCTAAACTTATAATATAATTAAAACCCTCCTCATGGAGGGTTTTTTTGTGCGGTTTATCGATTTTATTTGGGTTTTTAAAAATTTTATGATTAAATTTAATAAAAATTGTAGCCGTATGATTTCAGAAAAATTAAAAAAAGGACACCTGCTTATTGCCGAGCCTTCAATAATTGGAGATTTATCTTTTAACAGATCGGTAATTTTATTAGCAGACCATAACAAAGAAGGATCAATAGGATTTATCATCAACAAGCCATTAAAGTACACTATTAATGATTTAATTCCTGAGATTGATGCCAGTTTTAAGATATATAACGGAGGTCCTGTAGAACAGGATAATCTTTATTTCATTCACAATATTCCGGAATTAATCCCGAACAGTGTCGAGATTTCTAATGGTATTTATTGGGGAGGTGATTTCGAATCAACCAAAGACCTGATAAACGACGGATCTATTAGCAAAAATAACATTCGTTTTTTCTTAGGATACACCGGTTGGGATGAAAATCAGCTTGAAAATGAAATGCAGGGCAACTCCTGGATCATTGCCGATAATAATTACAAAAATAAAATTATTGGAAAATCCACCACTCATTTTTGGAAAGAACAAATAATTGAGCTGGGCGGAGATTATCTTATTTGGTCGAATGCACCCGAGAATCCTTATCTGAATTAATTTTCAGACAAGGATTCATTTAGCTTCTGCACTAATAAATGAGCCAGATTATTTGTAAACTCTTTTTTTCGATATTTACTTATCGGCTGTATGCCTGTGATTACATTTGTCAGAAATAATTCATCTGCTTTTTGAAGGTCAAACGGAGAAATTATCTCTTCACTCACTTCTATACCTTCTAATTTCTTAGCCAAAGCTAAAATCTGCTTACGCATTACACCATTCAGACAACCTTCTGAAACTGGCGGGGTAATCAGTTTTTTACCGATTACCATAAATAAATTTCCTTGTAATACCTCAACAACATTTTTAGTATCATTTACTAAAATACAATTGTCCAGACCATTTTCATGGGCAAAAATACTTCCGGTAACATTAATGAGCTTATTAGTCGTTTTAATGGACGATAATAATTGCTTGGCCACATAGAAATCTTTATATAAATCAACTTCATAAGGGGCTGTATTTAAGACGTATGACCTATTCTCAAGTGCAGTTGTATGAATTAAAAACGAAACTTCATTTGTTTTTGGCAAATACAAACCTCCATCATTTCTAAATACCGTAATTCTGGCTCTGGCAGATGCCGAAAATCCATTTTCCTGAACTACTTTCAAAACCTGCTCTTCGAAGTATTCCATGGTAAAATTCATTGGAATTTCCATTCTCACTACACGCATTGAAGCCATTAACCTGAAGTAATGATCTTCGAGAAACAATATTTTGCTGTTGCTTATTTTTAGCGTTTCAAAAACACCATCTCCATACAAAAAAGCACGATTTTGAGTTAATATATTCTCTTCCCTCTCTACTATGTTTCCGTTAAAATTGATCATAAAAAAACCCTGAATTTTGTTCAGGGCAAATATAAGGCATAAAATAGACTTTTACTAAACAGATCCGATAAGATGTTTCAAGTCTGAGATTTGATTCTCCCACAATTGTTTAGCTTCGCTCACTTCTTCTTTTTCAGCAAAATCGACTACCATTAAGGACACATCTTTAGTCAGTTCATCGACTAAAATATGAAGTTCAAAAAAGTATTCCGTATCCTTACTGCTTTCATCAACCCATTTAAATTTTACTTTTTCACCTGTTTTTTTAGAAGCAAGACGCGCTTTTTCCTGCGAGTCATTCCAGATAAAAGTGAAAAATTCCCCTCTCGAGTTTACATTATCAGCGAACCATTCTGATAAACCCGACGGAGTGGAGATATATTGATATAATAATTGCGGCGAAGAATTTATGGGAAACTCGATTTCGTAACGTATTTTTGGATCCATGTGCTACTTTTAATTTTTTCGAAATATAAGAATATATGTCCAAAAACA
>JBDTNT010000097.1:0-2678 GCA_039933615.1 Flavobacterium sp.
CCTAAACCAGCAGCCATTTTTGCAGCTTGAGTTCCAACGATTCCTCCACCTAAAACTAAAACTTTCGCTGGTGGTACACCTGGAACACCACCTAAAAGAATTCCTCTTCCTTTTAATGGTTTTTCAAGATATTTTGCTCCTTGTTGAATAGCCATACGACCTGCAACTTCAGACATTGGAACTAATAATGGTAAGCTGCGATCTGCTTTCTCAACAGTTTCGTAAGCTAAACATACAGCACCTTTTTCTAACATAGCGTGCGTTAATTCCTCAGAGGAAGCAAAGTGGAAGTAAGTAAAAAGTAATTGATCCTTTTTGATTAATGGATATTCAGAAGCAATAGGTTCTTTTACTTTAATAATCATTTCAGCAATTGCATATACTTCTTCGATAGTTGCCAAAACTGTTGCACCTGCATCCGCATATTCATTATCAGCAAAACCGCTCCCTAAACCTGCGGTAGCCTGAACGTAAACTACATGACCATGTTTTTTCATTTCAGAAACACCGGCAGGAGTTAATGCTACACGATTTTCGTTATTCTTGATTTCTTTTGGAACACCTATTATCATATTGTTATATTTTTTTGTTTTTTGAAATTGTTTTTACAAATTTACAGTTAGAGAATATATTATTGATAATTCGCTTATAAATAAGAAAATATTATTTTATTTAGTACTTTTACAGAAAAATATTCTTTTTGGAAAGGTTTTGATCTTCCAAAAAAGAAAAAATGACTTTTTTTGATTCAAAATTTAAAACGTTTTCGTTATGGCTTTAGATGAAACTGACAAAAAAATCCTACGTCTTTTGCAGGAAGATGCGCACTATACCTTGAAAGACATTGCAAATAAGATAAATTTATCGTTAACACCGGTTCATGATCGGGTTAAACGTCTTGAAAAAGAGGGAGTTATTGAGAAATATGTTTCGATTTTAAATAAGAAAAAATTAGGAAATAATCTCACCGTTTATTGCCAGGTCACCTTGACAAAACAGACTTACGATACTTCTGAAGGATTTAATCAGTCGATTTTAAATTTACCTGAAGTTGTAGAGTGTAATTATGTTTCCGGAAACTTTGATTATATGCTTAAAGTTATTATTCCGGATATGGAAAGCTACCATCATTTTCACCAGAAAAAATTATCCGTTTTACCGGAAGTTTCTCTTATTAATACTGTATTTGTTATTTCTGAAGTAAAAAGCACAACAGTCTTACCTATTTAAAATGAAAAAAACCACCAGTAATACCTGATGGTTTTAAGTACAATTGGTTTCGGTTTAATAATAAGTAAAACGTCTTACTTTGGCAATATACTTCGCTAAACGAATCACCTGATGACTGTACCCATATTCATTATCGTACCAGATATACAGAACAATACTTTTTCCGTCTTTCGAGACAATTGTAGCATTACTGTCATATATTGACGGAGCTGAAGTTCCTACAATGTCAGACGAAACTAATTCATTATTTAGGGAATATTTTATCTGCTCTACCAGTTCTCCTTCCAGAGCATATTTTTTCATTATTTTATTGATCCCGGCAATGCTTGTTCCTTTTTTTACTTCTAAGCTTAAAACTACTAATGAACCATTGGGAACAGGAACCCTTATCGCGTTTGAAGTTAATTTTCCTTCCAAAGATGGTAATGCTTTTGCTACGGCACTTCCTGCACCAGTTTCAGTGATTACCATGTTTAAAGCTGCAGCTCTTCCACGACGGTATTTTTTGTGCATATTATCAACCAGATTTTGATCATTTGTATAAGCGTGAATGGTTTCTAAATGACCTTTTACAACTCCCAAAGTTTCTTCGATAACTTTTAAAACCGGAGTAATTGCATTCGTGGTGCAGGAAGCAGCAGAGAAAATATCAATTTCATCAGGATTATAATCGTTATGATTTACGCCATGAACAATATTTGGAACTCCTTTTCCAGGAGCTGTCAATAAAACTTTATGAACACCATTTGAGGTGAAATGCCTTTTTAAAGCAGCTTCTGTTGTAAATACTCCCGTGTTGTCAATCACCAGTGCATCATTGATTCCATATTCTGTGTAATCTATTTCTTCAGGTGAATTTGCTGTGATAATATGAACTGTAGTTCCATTGATTATCAAAGCATTATTTTTTGGATCTGTAGTTACTGATCCTTGAAAATCCCCGTGAATAGAATCATATCGTAATAGAGAAGCTCTTTTCTCTAAACTGTTAGCGTCATTAGTGTCACGGGTTACAATTGCTCTCAGGCGCAATTGGTTTCCTTTTCCGGTTTTTGACATTAGTTCTCGGGCTAATAATCGGCCGATTCTTCCAAAGCCATATAATACTACATCTTTCGGCTGAATTTCTTCTGATGATTTTGCCTTTTTCAATTTATCGAGTACAAAATATCTTGCATCTGGATATTTTTCATCTTCCAAACGATACTCATAGGTTAGTTTTCCTAAATCTAATTTTGCAGGAGGAAGGTCTAATGATAAAAGGACCTGTGCGATTTCAACAGAATCAAAAATGGTAATTGGTTTGCCGACAAATTCTCCTGCATATTGATGCAAGTTCATAATATCGCTGACATTTTTATCCAATAACTGGTTTTTAAATAAAACCATTTCAATGGATTTGTCATACCATAAATCACTTATGATTTTAATTAATTCGACACCAGCTC
>JBDTNT010000098.1:0-17775 GCA_039933615.1 Flavobacterium sp.
CGAAAAATAAAACGAAAAAGATTGCTTCAGGAATTATCCCGAATCAAAAAAAGCAGACTTTTTTAGATAAGGCTTTTCTTTGGGTACGTGGGAATTTATTTATTCCCGATGCCCGCGTTTTATGGGTGAAACCTTCAGTTTCTTACCTTGAAAAATATATTAAAGAAAATAATATTGATACCATTGTAACCTCTGGTCCGCCACATAGTCTGCATTTAATTGGTTTGGAATTAAAACAAAAATTAAATGTAAAATGGTTTGCAGATTTTCGTGATCCCTGGACCACAATTGGGTATCATAAAGCACTGAGATTGTCATCTTATGCTGCAAAAAAGCATAAAAAACTAGAGCATAAAGTACTTAACTCGGCAGATACGATAATCGTTACCAGTAAAACTACAAAAACCGAATTTCAGGCAATTACCAATAAACCAATTTCGGTAATTACGAATGGTTATGATATCGAAAATGTAGAAAAGCAGACATTAGACACCAAATTTACACTGGCGCATATCGGTTCTTTTTTATCAGACAGAAATCCTGAATTCTTATGGGAATCGCTGGTAGAACTATTAAATGAAATTCCGGATTTTAAATCCCACTTGGAAATTAAACTAATTGGTGCCGTAAGTCAGGAAGTACTGGATTCAGTTGCTCAATTTAATCTGAATGATTATTTAAATCTTTTAGGATATGTTTCACACCATGAAGCCATTGCGCATCAAAAGAAATCACAGGTTTTGCTTCTCATAGAAATCAATTCAGAAGATACCAAAAGCATCATTCCGGGTAAATTGTTTGAATATATGGTGTCAAATCGTCCAATAATCGCGATTGGACCGGAAGGTTCTGATTTTGCAGCTATTGTAAAAGAAACAAATACCGGAGTATTTTTTGATTATTCTGAAAAAGCGAAGTTAAAAAGTGTAATTTTGGACTTTTATAATCAATTTTTGGAAGGGAAATTACAAGCTAATGGTGTTGGTTTACAGCAATATTCAAGAAAAAACCTTACTAAACAATTAGTACAATTGATTAATGAAGCATAAGCCTGCAAAAATCTAAAATCTAAATTCAGAAATCCAAAAATGGGTATTGTCTTAAATCAGTCTTTCAAAAACACCATTATAACTTATTTTGGCTTCGGTATTGGAGCTATCAACACACTTTATTTGTATCCAGTTTTCTTAGGAGCAACTTATTATGCGTTAACTAATTATATTCTTTCTGCTGCAAATGTTATTATGCCTCTGTTTGCTATCGGAATGCAAAATACATTGGTTAAGTTCTACTCACAGTATAAAACCGAAGAAGAAAGAGAACAATTTTTGTCGTTTACAGCGTTGTTTCCGATCATAATGTGTATTCCACTGGGTATTATCGGTTTGTTTTTCTTTGATGATATTACAGCCTTTGTTTCTAAAGAAAATCCTGTAGTAAAAGAATTTATGTACCTGATTCCGTTTATTGGAATCTGTATGGCATATTTTGAGATTTTTTATGCGTGGGCAAGAGTACACATGCATTCTGTTTTTGGCAATTTTATAAAAGAAGTCGGGCTACGGTTATTCTCTTCTTTTGCATTGGTTGGTCTGTATTTTCACTGGATAAATCTGGTACAATTTGTTTATGTTACGGCGGTAATTTATTTTATTGCGTTTCTTATAACGATGTTCTATGCTTTTTATATAAAAAGGCCAAATTTCCAGATCACAATCCCTGAAAATGTTAAGAGTGTAATGGAATATACTTTCTTTATTATTTTATCAGGAAGTGTAGCGAATTTACTTTTAGACGGAGATAAACTCATGCTGAATCAATATATGAAAATTGAGAATATTGCGTATTACTCGGTTGCGACCTATATTGCTTTGGTAATTTCAGTTCCAAGCCGTGCGATGCATCAGATTGTATATCCTATTACCGCGAAATTAATGCACGAAAACAAGCATGATGAACTAAATTCATTATATAAAAAAACATCAATAAACCTGCAATTTGTGGGTGGTTTTGTAATGCTGTGTATTTTTGTAAATATCGATCAGTTGTATGAACTGGTTCCTAAAGAATACAGTGGAGGAATTCCGGTTGTATTTATGATAGGAATGTCAAAATATTTCGATTTGATTTTAGGAAATAATAATGCCATCATATTTAATACTAAATATTACCGCATGGTGTTGTATTTAGGATTGTTATTGGTGTTTTTAACCTTTGTTTTAAACATGATATTTATTCCGATCTGGGGTATTTTTGGTTCAGCATTTGCAACATTATTGTCCATTACATTATACAGTTTAGCCAAACTGCAATTTGTGGTTAAGAAGCTTCATTTATATCCGTTTACAAAACAAACGATACATTCTATTCTGATAACATTTGCTTTGTTCTTAGTGTTTTATTTTTGGGAGTTTCCTTTTTATCAGCTTATCAGTATTGCACTAAAATCTGTTTTAGTAACGATTCTTTATATTTACCTGAATTATAAATTTAATATTTCTCCGGATATTAATCAGGTTATTAAAGGGCTTTTCAAAAGAATGGGAATCAATATTTAACAAGGTTTTACAGAAAATAAAGATAATTGAAATTTGAATCTTTTTTGTTTTTATATTTGTTAGAAAGGATAACTGATTTATTTCTAATAGAATATGAAAAAGAGATTAATTTGTTTTCTGATATTTTTCATCTTTTGGTTTTCACCAATCGTATTTTCTCAAAATAATAAATAAAAAGCAGTAAAATCAATCCCTGAAAAATAGAAGATTAAAGGTTATCCGGTAAAACCTTTTAAGAACACGCTTTTTTATGTGTATAATAAAGTAGGTTCTTTTTCTGCCGAAAACAGGGCAAACGCTATTACAGAAAAAATCAGGAAACTTTATTTAGATTCCTTTTTTGAATCAGATTCTCTCAAAATTGTATCTTCCGATATTACTCAGGATATTGTTTATAAAGGTGATTTTGTAATTATGTCTGTTTTGGAGATTGATGCTAAAGTCGAAAAGTACTCGGCTCCATATATTGCAAAACGTAATTTGGCTTTAATCAAAAAGGCAATTATCTATCAGAACGAAAATTATTCCCAACTTCCAAAACGATTGGGTTATACTGCGTTACTTATTCTTATTATTGGAATTATCCTGTTTTTGGTCGGTAAGATTTTCAACAAAATAAAAATTCATATTTTAAGGAACAGCGATAAATATTTTAGAGGTTTTAATTATAATAACATTACTATACTGTCTCCGCAAAAGCAGCAATTTGTAATAATGAGATTTTATAGATTTATAAAAATCATCAGGTTTTTCTTTGATGAAATAAAGCAGGAAAATATAAAAATAGACGGTTTCTACAGCGATTGGGCAATGCCTACTTTTAACATCGTCAGATTTTTGATGTTTGCATTTATGCTGGTTATTATCTTTCCATATTTACCAGAATCAGATTCCTCCATTTTTAAAGGAGTTTCAGTATTTGTCGGAGTTTTATTTTCACTGGGTTCCTCCAATGCAATTGCGAATATGGTTGCAGGTTTGGTAATTACTTACATGCGTCCGTTTAAGATTGGTGATTTTATAAAAATTGGTGACGTAAGCGGTGAAGTGATCGAAAAAACGGCTTTAGTAACGAGGATCAGGACACCAAAATTTGAAGACATCACAATTCCAAATGCGACTGTATTATCAAGTACTTCAACTAAATTTTTCTGCAAATACAAAGGATTCTACCAATGGTTTGCTGATTCACTCGACGGTTACCATCGGATACGATGTTCCGTGGAAAGATATCCATAAAGCATTGATTGAGGCAGCCTTAAAAACGGATATGACAGAACAGACTCCGGCACCTTTTGTCTTACAAACCAGTTTGGATGATTTCTATGTTTCATACCAAATAAATTTTTATACGAAAGAACCTACAAAGCAACCGCGAATTTACTCTTCATTGCATCAAAACATTCAGGATTCCTTTAATGCTGCAGGAATAGAGATCATGTCACCTCATTATAATGCGTTAAGGGATGGAAATACAACAACAATTCCTGATAATTATTTAAAAAAGGATTATGAGGCTCCTGTATTTAATGTTAAAAATAATAGCTAAGTTGTTGAAATTGAGTTTTAATGTATAAATTTTAACATTTTTTTTTTTTGTTATTTGATTAATAAAAATTAAATTTATGTGAGAATTTGGTAGTACTTTTATTGTCTTGTAGAAAATATCTTAGATAATGCAATAAAAGTTATTTTATGGTGTTTACTTAAATATGGAAATCCCTATCCATATTAGAATAAATTAACATTTCTATGATAGTATTGAATTAATTTAATTTGCAAACAATGAAGAACAGTAAACTTAGTCAGGAACAAAGCTTCCAGGTATTTTCTAATATGATATCAAAGAAAGTACATAATGGCTTTACATTAGAGGAGAGAAACGATGAATTTCTTTTTGCAGTTCTCTCAAAGGGAGGGAAAGTTGTCAATCATGGTTTAAATTTTATTATTTTTTGTCTTACTTTGGGATTATGGTCATTTGCCTGGTTATATCTTACAATAGAAGCTTCAAAACAGAAAAAAATATTAGTTGCAATTGATGAAGATGGATTACCTTTTGAAGAAAGGTGTTTGGTAGCTTAAAAAAGCTATTAAAAAAATAAAGCGGCCAGAAATAATAGGATTTCTGGCCGCTTTATTTTTTTAATCAAATTGGGATTCTATAATTTATCTTTCAAATACACACCCGTTACAGATTTTTTAACCTTTACAATATCTTCAGGAGTTCCTACGGCCAGTAAATGTCCTCCATTTTCTCCGCCTTCCGGTCCTAAATCAATAATCCAGTCGGCACATTTTATAAGATCAAGATTATGTTCAATTACAATTATCGAATGGCCTTTTTCTATTAAGGCATCAAACGAAGCTAATAATTTTTTGATGTCATGAAAATGTAAACCGGTTGTTGGCTCATCAAATACAAATAAAGCTTTGTCTTTGGTAGCACCTTTTACCAAAAAAGAAGCCAGTTTGATACGTTGCGCCTCACCTCCCGAAAGAGTAGAAGACGATTGACCTAATTGCACATATCCCAATCCTACATCCTGAAGCGGCTGCAGCTTTTGAGTAATTTTTGCCTGTTTGTTTTTTTCGAAAAAAGCAATCGCATCATCAATTGTCATTGTCAGGATATCGTTGATGTTTTTGTCATCAAAAGTAATTTCTAAAACTTCTTTTTTAAAGCGTTTACCTCCACAGGTTTCACAAGGCAACTGGACGTCGGCCATAAAGACCATTTCGACGTTTATAGAGCCTTCTCCCTTACAGGTTTCACAACGGCCTCCATCTACATTAAAAGAGAAATGTTTAGCCTGATAACCTCTTATTTTAGATAATTTTTCTTTTGCATACAAATCACGAATATCATCATATGCTTTTATATAAGTCACAGGATTCGATCTGGAACTTCTTCCAATCGGATTCTGGTCAACATATTCGATGTGTTTAATTTGCGAGAAAGAACCTTTTATTTCGCTAAACTGACCTGCTTTTTCTGCTGCATTTTCCAGCTTTTTCTGCATTGCAGGAAATAATATTTTCTTTATCAGCGTACTTTTTCCACTTCCGGAAACTCCTGTAATGACAGTTAAAACATCTAAAGGAAAAGTAACATTAATATTTTTTAAGTTGTTTTCCCTTGCGCCAATGATTTCAATATGATTTTTGAATTTTCTTCTCTTTTTAGGAACAGAGATCTCCAAATCCCCGTTTAAATATTTGGCTGTCAAAGATTCCGATTTCAATATTTCATCGTAAGTTCCCTGAGCCACAAGATGGCCTCCAAAAGTACCGGCTTCCGGACCAATATCGATAATCATATCGGCAGCTTTCATGATATCTTCGTCGTGTTCTACAACGATAACAGTATTCCCTAAATCACGAAGTGAAAGTAAAACTTTTATCAGACGTTCAGAATCCTTTGGGTGCAGGCCAATACTTGGCTCATCCAGAATGTACATCGATCCGACCAGACTGCTTCCCAGAGAAGTAGCCAGATTGATTCGTTGTGATTCTCCACCGGAAAGCGTTGCCGAATTTCGGTTTAAAGTCAGGTAATCCAAACCAACTTCTGTCAAAAATGACAGACGGTTATTGATTTCAATCATTAAACGTTTTGCAATTTGCTGTTCATAAACATCTAAATCAATATTTTTAAAAAAAGTAACCAGATGTTTAATCGGTAAATCGACTAAATCAGAAACCGTTTTACCATTAATTTTTACATAGGAAGCTTCAACGCGCAGGCGTTTTCCGCGACAGGCATGACATTTTGTTTTTCCGCGGTAACGGGACAACATCACACGATTCTGGATTTTATAATTTTTTTCTTCCAATTCCCTGAAGAAATCATTAAGTCCCTGAAAATACTGATTTCCTTTCCATACTAAATCTTTTTGCTGCTCTGATAATTCAAAAAAGGGTTTATGAATCGGGAAATCAAATTTGTAAGCATGTTTTATCAATTCGTCTTTGTACCAGCTCATACTATCGCCTCTCCAGGGATAAATGGCACTTTCAAAAACAGATAAGGAAGTATTTGGAACAACCAAATCAGCATCAATTCCGATAATGTTTCCGTAGCCCTCACAAACCGGACAGGCACCGTATGGATTATTAAAACTGAACAAATGAACATTGGGTTCTAAGAAAGTAATACCATCCAATTCAAAATTATTAGAATAAGAGAAACGTTTATCAGAACTTAATTCCTGTAAATAACAAATTCCTTTTCCTTCAAAAAAAGCAGTCTGTACGGCATCTGCCAGACGATTATAGAATTCTTCTTCCTCTTTGACAACGATTCTGTCAATGATAAGCAGGATATCTTTATTGTCTAGTTTATGAAGATCTGTACTTGTAAATTCATCCAGACGAACCATTTCATTATTGACTAAAATACGGGAAAAACCTTGTTGTAAAAGGACTTTTAGTTTGTCTTCCAGTTGTCGGCCTTCTTCCAGGTGAATAGGTGCCAACAAAAGCCATTTACTCTCCAATTCCAGAGTCTTTACATCTGAAACTACATCTGTAACCGTATTCTTTTTGACTTCCACGCCGGAAACAGGGGAATAGGTACGTCCAATTCTGGCGAATAAAAGTTTCATATAATCGTAAATCTCAGTCGAAGTTCCAACTGTAGATCTGGCATTCGTAGTATTTACTTTTTGCTCGATTGCGATTGCCGGAGCAATTCCTTTGATATATTCAACTTTTGGTTTGTCTAAACGCCCCAAAAACTGACGCGCGTAGGAGGAAAGGCTTTCGACATAACGACGCTGCCCTTCAGCATATAAGGTGTCAAACGCCAAACTTGATTTCCCTGATCCGGAAAGTCCTGTAATGACAACAAGTTTATTTCGGGGAATAGCTACATCTACATTTTTTAAGTTATGTACTTGTGCTCCTTTAATGATAATATTATGTTTTGGGTCGAGTGTAGAAAGGTCGATTTGCATAAAAAAAGTCAATTTTTACAAAAGTAATCAATTTTGAATTGAGTTTTGTTAAGGAGATTGATCCAAATTTTAACAATCTAAGATTTGGTTTGCGATTTTAGGATCTTTGTTTTTTATTTAAAATTTTATTATATCTCTATAAAATAAGCTATTTTAGAGCAGTTTTTATATTAAATTAATACATTACTGATTTGAAATCAAAATTATATCTGCTGTTTGTTTTGTTGAGTGTCAAGATGCTTTCGCAGGAGCTGCCGCCAATCGTAAAATATCCATCTACTCTTTATGGTGCCGGAAACCAAAGCTGGATGATCTCTCAGGATGAACAGAATTATCTTTATTTTGCTAATAATGAAGGTCTTTTGGAATTTAATGGCACAAACTGGAAATTGTACCCCACTCCAAATGAAACCATTATGCGTTCTGTAAAAGTAATCGATAATAAGATTTATACAGGCTGCTACATGAATTTTGGTTATTGGACAAGGCAGGCAAACGGTAAACTAAAATATACTTCACTTAGCGATACCATAAAGGCTAAAATACTTGATGATGAGCAGTTTTGGAATATCCTAAAGTACGATCAGTGGATTTTGTTTCAGTCACTGAGCAGAATCTATATTTATGATACAAAAACGAAAAGCTTCAAGATTATTTCACCTAAAAACGGAGTTGTAAAATCATTTAGCACTAAAACATCCATTTATTACCAAACCATAAATGAAGGTCTTTTTGAAATTGAAGCAGGAAAAGGAATACTGATTTCTGACAACCCTGTTTTGAAGAAATATACGATTGTGAATGTTTTTACCCTTGATGATGGTTTACTGATTCAAACACAGCTAGATGGATTTTATAAACTTTCAGAAAATACATTAACGCCTTTCAGGACCGCTGTAGATACAGAATTAAAGTCGAGTTTTGTTTACAGCAGTCAGCGTCTTCAGGATGGGAGTTACGCATTAGGAACAGTTTCCAATGGTGTTTTTATCCTGTCTAAGGAAGGGCAGTTAAATTATCATATTTCACAAAGTAAAGGCTTAAGCAACAACACCGCTTTGTCTCTTTTTGAAGATAAAGATCAAAATGTATGGATTGGTCTTGACAACGGAATTAATTGTATCAATCTTCAGACGCCTGTGCATAGTTTTACAGACGATACAGGAGTTTTGGGAACGGTATATGCTTCTATAGAATATAATGGAATGTTGTATGTGGGAACAAATCAGGGTTTGTTTTGCAAAAAATACCAAAGCAATGGGGATTTTCAGTTTATAAGCGGTACAAAAGGTCAGGTCTGGTCTTTATTTGTTTATGATAATACACTTTTCTGCGGACATGATTCCGGAACTTTTATAATTGACAATACAGCTGCAAAAAGTATTTTTTCGGGTTCCGGGACCTGGAATTTTGAGACGGTTCCCAATTCTAAGAATCAATTGATACAGGGGAATTATTATGGAATTTCGGTTTTGGAAAAAACAGGGAATCAATGGAACTTTAAAAATAAAATAAAAGGATTTGACTATTCTTCCCGTTATTTTGAGATTACAAATGATCTTGAAGTCTATGTGAGCCATGAATACAAAGGTATTTTTAGACTGAAACTGGATCGTACTCTTTCTGAAACGAAAGAAGTTTACGCATATTCAGCTCCAAAAAAAGGAAAAAATGCCAGTCTGACCAAATTCAATAATTCGATTTATTATGCCTGTAAAGAAGGGATTTTTAAATTAAATGGACATTCAAAGCAATTTGAAAAAGATAAATTACTCAGTTCTATTTTCGAGAAAGACGAATATACATCGGGTAAATTAATTGTAGATGATTCCAACAGGATCTGGCTTTTTTCTAAAAACTACATTCATTATTTTTCTGCCAGTAAACTTAGTAATCAGTTGAAACAAAACATAATCCCGATTCCGTCTTCTCTGACCAATTCGATGCTGGGTTTTGAGAATATCAGACAAATTTCAAAATCAACTTATTTAATCGGAACTACAGACGGATACTACATTCTGAATATTGATGATTTAAGTTTTAAAAACTATACCGTTTCTATTTCTGAAATTTCGATTAATAAGCAAAATGAAAACTTAAATAATGTTGCCTTAAATAAAGAGGGAAGTTTTAAATCGACTGAAAATAATATTACTTTAAGTTACACCGTTCCGGAGTACAATAAATATATTAATACGGAATACCAATATCTGATAGAAGGATTCCAAAATGAGTGGAGTGAGTGGAGCACAAAGTCTTCGGTTAATTTTAAAAATTTATCACCGGGTAAATATACTTTCAAAGTAAGGGCGAAATATGCCAATACTATTTTGCAAAATACCGCTGTTTATACCTTTGTTGTTTCGAAGCCATGGTATCTGACCAATCTGGCCTGTTTTATTTATTTTCTTATGATCCTTGTTCTGGCTTATTTTGTAAACAAGGCATACCGTAATTTTTATCAGAAACAAAAAGAGAAATTAATCGAAGAGAATAATCTTTTACTAGAGATTAAAGAGCTGGAGAATGAACAGCAGCTCATGAAATTAAGAAACGAACAATTGTCGCAGGATGTTGATAACAAAAACAGGGAACTGGCAGTTTCAACAATGAGTTTAAACAGTAAAAATGAACTGCTGGCTTTCATCAAAGAGGATTTAAAGAAAAGCACCCAGGATGACAGTAAAAATATTAAATCGGTTATCAGGACTATAAATGATAATATCACCGAAGAGGATTCCTGGAAAATCTTTAAAGAAGCATTTGACAGTGCTGATAAAGATTTCTTAAAACGAATCAAACAAATTCATCCTTTATTAACTCCGAATGATTTACGGCTTTGTGCTTATTTGAGGTTGAATCTTTCTTCAAAAGAAATAGCCCCTTTATTTAATATTTCAGTTCGAAGTGTTGAGATAAAAAGATATCGTTTGCGTAAAAAAATGGATTTGCAGCACGAAATCGGTTTAGTTGAATATATTCTGGCTGTATAGGAAAAAGAAAAATACTACAAAATACCTATACATTACCACAACATTAACGTTTTGTTGAGCTTTTACAATCTAAATGTTAAAAATATTAACATTTATAATTTACTGTTAAATAAGGGTTTGTTTTATGATATGCTAAAATTAATTCCCATTTTTTTGTGATGTATGTTTTTTGTTGAGGTTAATTTTGAGTAATTCTTAAAAGGATAAGATAAATTTAGCTTTCAATAAAAACTAACTAATTATGAAATCTAAATTATTACTAATGGTATTGTTACTGTTTACATCTTTTGCATTTTCGCAGACTATAGATGTAAGCGGAACTGTACTGGATGGCTCAGGTTTATCTTTGCCTGGCGTGAATGTAAAAGTTAAAAGTTCATCGCAAAGTACAACCACAGACTTTGATGGATCTTTTAAATTATCAGGTCTACCGAAAGGAACCACAATTGTTTTAAGTTATACAGGATTCCGGACTCAGGAAGTTGCAGTTTCGGGCGGTAAGATTACCGTAACCATGAGTGAAGATACCCGATCGTTAGACGAGGTGGTTGTCATTGGGTATGGTAGCCAGAAAAAGAGAGAACTAACAGGGGCGGTGGCAGTGATTGACAGTAAAACAATTGAAGCCCTGAAACCTATTAAGGTAGAACAGGCTTTACAGGGAACAGTTTCGGGTGTGAATGTAACCAGTCAGTCAGGATCACCTGGAGGATCGTTAGATATTCGTATTCGTGGTATTGCAACAAATGGGGAAAACAAACCTACAGCTATCATTGATGGTTATGTTGGAGATTTAAGCTTGCTTAACCCAAGTGATATTGAAACTATAACAGTTTTAAAAGATGCTCAGGCTGCCATTTATGGAACTATCGGAGCAAATGGTGTTATTTTGATCACTACCAAAACTGGTAAAAAGAATTCAAAAACAAAAGTTTCCTATAATGTTTATACAGGATTTCAGGAAACATCCAGAAAATTACCAACACTAAACGCTACAGAATATGGTCTTTTATTAAATGAAAGTTATGCTAACAGTGGTAAAGCACTTCCTTATCCAAATGTTAGTGGGTTAGGAAAAGGGACAAACTGGCAGGATGAAGTTTTTGGAAAAGGAGTTCCGATTGTTAGTCATGACTTATCTTTTTCCGGAGGTTCAGAAAAAATTACCTATGCAGTAAGTGGTTCACATTTAGATCAGGAAGGTATTGTTGGCGGAGATAAATCCGGTTTTTTAAGGAATACGGCCAGAATATCTCTTGGAGCAGATTTGACTGATAAAATCAAATTAAAAACCAATGTTATCTACACTTATTTTACCAGAAAAACATTAAACGAAAATGGATTGGGATCCGTTTTATTTAATGCATTAAACGTACCGGCTACACTTAGCCCTTATACTGCAAATGGAGAATTTACCCTTGTACCGCCAACAACCGGACTGGGAAATGAAATTATTAATCCCCTGGCGCAAATTGCAAATACCTACAATGATTATAATTATAAAAAAATCAATGGAAATATCGGTTTTGATTATAAGATTTTTAAAGGATTTGTATTGTCAACTTCTCTTGGTTTTAATACTTCAAACAGCGAATCCAGATCTTTTGCAAAACAAGTTAGTTATGGAGGTAAAGTATTTGATGTAGTACAAAGTTCTGTAACGCAGGGAGCGGTAAACGATAATGATTATTCATTTGACATTTTTGCAACCTATACTAAAAAGTTTGGGGAACATAATATAACAGGAACTATAGGAAACACGATCTTTAAAACCTATGGTAACGGACTGTATGCTACTGGTTATGATGTACCTAATAATTCCTGGGAATTTGCAGATATTCATCTGACAAAAACAATAGCCAAGGTTTTAAATAATGATTCTTACAGTTATGATGAGAGAAGATTATCTTATTTTGCAAGAGCACAGTATGATTATAAAGGTAAATACTTATTATCAGGAATGATCAGACGTGATGCCTCTACTAAATTTGGACCTGGAAATAAAATAGCTTATTTCCCTTCTTTTTCAGGAGGCTGGGTTGTTTCTGAAGAAGGTTTCTTTGGAGAACCAAAAACAGTAAATTTTTTGAAATTCAGAGCAAGTTACGGTGTGTTAGGAAACGATCAAATTGGTGCGTATGGATATTTAGGTCAGTTAAATGGAGAAGGTACTTATGTGTTTGATGGAGAATTAAGCAGCGGAAGGGCTCAGGGTCAATTGCCTAATCCTGATATAAAATGGGAGGAAGCCAGAAAATTTGATGTTGGTCTGGATATGAAATTATTAAATGATAAGGTTTCTATTATTGCCGATTATTTTACAGACACCAGAAAAGATCTTTTGGTACCAGGTATCAGTGTTTCGGGTATTAATGGTACCGGTGCTCCGGGTGCAGGTGCTCCAACAATAAATGCAGGTACGGTAAGAAATTCAGGTTTTGAATTTGCAATAGATTATAAAGAGAAACTTTCTGATTCATTTTCAATGAGCGTTGGCTATAATGTTACTTTCCTTAAAAATGAAGTTTTAGAAGTAAACAACGAAACACATTACATAGAAAGAGGAGCCTTTTCCGTAGGACAAACACCTCCGACACGTATGGAGATAGGAAAACCAATAGGATATTTTTATGGATATAAAACCGATGGTATTTTCCAGAATCAAGCCGAAGTTGATGCACACCCATCACAAGTGGCACTGGGTGCAGTAGCATCTCCAGGAGATATCCGCTTTGTAGATGTAAACGGAGATGGTGTAATTGATGCTAAAGATAAAACCAATATTGGAGATCAGATTCCTACTGCCACAATGGGTTTTAATTTGCAATTGAACTATAAAAACCTGGATTTTGGAGTATTTACCTATGCTTCGTTAGGGAATGATCTGATTAGAAATTACGAAAGAAATTTATCTGATGCCAATCGTTTAAATTATGTCTTAGACAGATGGACAGGAGAAGGAACTTCGAGTTCGACTCCAAGAGTAACAACAGGAGCTACATCAAATAATGTTTTTTCTGATTATTATGTAGAAGATGCTTCTTATTTAAGAATACAAAATGTTCAGTTAGGTTATACATTAGACCCAAAAGTGACTCAAAAAGCAGGAATTACAAAACTTAGATTGTATGCAGGAGTCAATAACCTTTACACTTTTACCAAATACAAAGGTTTTGATCCCGGCGCATCTTCAGGAGATCCGATTGCCGGAGGAATTGATTACGGATTTTATCCTATACCAAGAACCTATCTTTTGGGATTAAATCTTAACTTTTAATTGTTATCAAAATGAAAAAATATATATTCATATTCCTGCTGACAGGAATGTTGTTTTCAACCGTTTTTATTTCTTGTTCAGATGATTTTGTTGAAACGCAACCAGCTTATTCAATTGACTCAGAGAACTATTTTAACTCAAAACAAGATTATAACGATGCCTTAATAGCTACTTATGATTTACTTCAGTCTACTTATGTAAATGTCTTACTGGGAGAAATTGCCTCAGATAATACATTAGCCGGAGGAGAAAGCCCAACAGATGTAATTGGTTTTCAACAGGTAGATGATATGATCCATACAGAATCAAACAGTAATATAAAAGACGTATGGAACTGGATGTTTGCAGGAGTTCAAAGAGCAAATTATATACTTGAATTTAAAGATAAAACCGATTTTGAGGGAAAAGCACAAATCATTGCTGAAACCCGTTTTCTTAGAGCCTACTATCAATTTGAATTAGTAAAGTGGTTTGGTGGTATTCCTATGAAAGGTGACGCAAGATTCAGACTTGGAGATGAAACTAAAATTCCGCGTTCATCAGCAGCAGAAGTGTATGCTTCTATAGAAGCTGATTTAAATTTTGCGGTTGCTAATTTATCTCCAATTGCTTCTCAAAAAGGCAGAGTCACAAAAGGTGCTGCACAGGCATTATTAGGAAAAGCTTACTTGTACCAAAATAAATTTACACAAGCAGCAACTACTTTACAAGCCCTCATAAATACAGGATCGTATTCATTAGTAACAGATTACAATTCAATATTTGAGATGGATGGAGAAAATGGAAGCGAATCTGTTTTTGAGGTGCAATATACAGATGTTGAAGGTGCAGGATTTCCTTGTTTACAATGTAGTGAAGGTAACGTTGCCGTAGGTTTTAGCGGTGTAAGAAATTTTTCAGGACCACTTTTTTCTTCAGGATTTAGTTTTAATATTCCTACTTTGGAATCGGCAAATGCTTTTGAAGCCGGTGATAAACGTAAAGATGTAGCCATACTTGACATCGCAGCTTTTGCAGCTGCAAATACTTCGTATGATAACGGAAAAGGAGTGAGCTACGGAAAAGGAAATGAAGATACCGGTTTTTTCAATAGAAAATACTTGCCGCGTAAAAGAAGTTCCGGTGCTGCTGGAGATTTAAATTTAACGAATCCCAACAATTACAGAGCCATACGTTATGCAGATGTCTTGTTAATGGCTGCAGAAGCTTATAACAGAGGTGCAATAGATGATACTAAAGCCAGAGAATATTTAAATCAGGTGAGAAGACGTGCTTTTGGAGACAACAACCATGATGTTTTTCTTTCCGGAGTTGGTTTAACTGATTTGATTTTAAAAGAAAGAAGGGTTGAGCTTTTTGGAGAAGGACACCGTTTCTTTGATTTGGTAAGAACTGGAAAAGCGGCAGCCGCAATATCTGGTTTTAAAGCGAATAAAAATGAATTATTCCCGCTCCCTATTGAAGAAATTCAATTTGCTAGTGGAAACTGGGCACAAAATCCTGGATATTAAAAAATAGTAATTATGAAAAAAATACATTTTATTATAAGTCTTTTCGTTTTAGCAACTCTTATGGGGTGTGTAAACGATGATAGTGGTATTGATCTAGAAGGAGTAGGTGCACCAATAAATGTTTCGGCTTTAGCAACCGTTACACAGGATAATACCGGTAAAGTAACTTTTGTACCAAATAGTGAAGGCGGCACGCAATACAAAATTAATTTTGGTGATGGCAGTGCTGAATCAGATTATTTGACTCAGGGTGAAGGAGTTTCACATACATATGCAGAAGGAGTTTATAAAGCGAAGATTAAAGCTATCGGAATTAACGGTAAAATAACTGAAACGGAAAAAGAAGTGGTTGTTTCTTTCAGGGCCCCTGAAAATTTAGTAGTTGTTATTACAAATGATATAGCAATATCGAAAAAAGTAACGGTTAAGGCAACAGCAGATTTTGCTTTGTTTTATGATGTTTACTTTGGAGAAGCAGGAAACCCAAATCCTGTTTCGGCAAATAATAATGAATCGGTTTCGTATACCTATAAAGAATCAGGTGTTTATACTATTAGGGTAGTTGCTAAAAGTGCCGCTATTAAAACTACAGAGTTTACGAAAGATTTTGAAGCCATTCTTATTCTGAATCCGACTGCATCAGCTCCTACGCCTCCAAACAGACAGGCCGGAGATGTAATTTCTATTTATGGTTCTAAATATGCAAATGTTGCGGGAACAAATTATTTCCCGGATTGGGGTCAGGGAGGACAAGGAAGCAGTTGGTCCGAATTTGATCTGAATGGTGATAAAATGCTGAATTATATCAAACTGAGTTATCAGGGAATTGCATTGGCAGAAAATACTTCAATAGATGTTTCCGGTATGGATTACATTCACATGGATGTTTGGACAGCTGATGTAGAAAAACTGGAAACTTCTTTAATCAGTAAAACAAAAGGAGAAAGACCAGTTACGAAAGATCTTGTTGCAAATCAATGGACAAGTATAGATATTCCTATTTCGGCTTTTACAAGTCAGAATGGATTCACTGTAGCTGATATTTTTCAATTGAAGCTGGTTGGGACACCTTGGGCTGCTGGAACTGTTTTTATAGATAATATTTATTTCTACAAAGAAGGAGGATCGTTAAGCACGGCTGCTCCAACTCCGACAAAAGCGGCAACCGATGTGATTTCGCTTTTCAGTAATGCCTATACAGATATTGCAATGGGAACCTGGAGAACTTCATGGTCAGCTGCTGTACTTGAAGAAACGGCTGTGGCAGGAAATGCAGTAAAAAAATACTCCGATCTTGATTATGTAGGAGTTGAACCTGTTGCGCCAATTGATGCTTCTGCAATGACACATTTTCATGTAGATGTATGGTCTTCTGATTTTACGGAATTCAGAATAAAATTAGTTGATTTTGGAGCAAATGGCGTTTACAATGGAGCGGGAAGTGATGATGTTGAACACGAAATTAAAATTACCGCACCTGCACAGGGAAGCTGGGTAAGTCTGGATATTCCTCTGAGTAATTTCACCGGATTAACAACCCGTGCACACATAGCACAGTTGATATATTCAGGAACACCATCAGGAAATCATACTGTGTATATTGATAACGTTTATTTTCATAAATAGAAGTAAGCCTTATTAATTAAAATGAATTTACATTTTATAAAAAAAACAAAATGAGAAAATATAATAAATACTTCGTATTGCTTTTTGCTTTATTGATAGCAATTAGTTGTCAAAAAGATGATTTTACTTTTGGATCACTGGATACGCCAAAAAATCTTGAAGTTACTTTTGAAATCATAGGCAAAACAGCTGAAACTCCTTATGGAGACGGATCAGGACTTGTTAATTTTAAAGCCACTGCTGATGGTGTTGTTTCCTATAAATACACTTTTAGCGATGGTACCTCGTTAAGTGCACCAAACGGGACATTAGCGAAAAGATTTACCAAAACAGGTATAAATAAATATACTGTTGCAGCTATTGCATACGGAAGAGGTGGTGTAGCGACAACTATAACTTTAGAAGTGGAGGTTTTTAGTAACTTTAGAGATGATCAGGCAGTACAGTTTCTAACAGGAGGAACATCTAAAAAATGGTATTGGTCAGCATCAGAAGCCGGACATTTAGGTGTGGGGCCAAATGATGATAATGCTGCGAAAAACTTTTATCCCGATTACTACGCAGCTGTTCCTTTTGAAAAAGCAGGTTCTCCGGCAAGCAGCTGTCTATACGAAAATGTACTGACTTTCTCTTTAGTAGGAGGTCAGCTAAAATATGAATTGGACAATGGCGGTGCTACATTCTTTAACGCTTCTTTCGAAAGTGTCGGAGGAGGAAGTTCAGGTTCTGATGCCTGTCTGGCATACAATACAAGCGGGACCAAAACAGTTTTATTAGGTCCGTCAGATTCTTTTGTAATGAAAAATCCAAAACATGCCGAGCAAACAAGAGGAACAATGTTAAATTTCTCTG
>JBDTNT010000099.1:0-18626 GCA_039933615.1 Flavobacterium sp.
GCAAAAGGAACGCAACATCACACATGGCAGTCATATCTGTCGATGTTGACTTTTTCTTCATTTTTAATTTAGCCATTCTCTTTTATTTTATTTTGATATAGTATATCAAAAATTAATTATTGTTTCAAACTTCCTCTGAATCTTCTGTAAGTATTTACAATTGTAGTACCAGCCTCATCGATAGAGTAAGTTAAATCATCAATTTTAGCAGTAAAGAAGTTGTAAGAAACAATCGCCAAGATTGAAGTAGAGATACCTGTTGCAGTGTTGATAAGTGCTTCAGAGATACCTGTTGCAAGAGCAGCCTGATCTGGAGTTCCAGCAGAAGCTAACGCACCAAACGCTTTGATCATACCAGATACAGTTCCTAATAACCCTCCTAAAGTTCCTAATGATACTAAAGTAGAGATAATAGTCATATTTTTTTCTAACATTGGCATTTCTAATGAAGTTGCCTCTTCGATTTCTTTGTGGATTACTTCCGCAGCTTCCTCACTGTTGAATCCTTCTTTTTTAACGTCTTGGTATTTAATTAAAGCAGATTTAATTGCATTTGCAACAGAACCTTGTTGTTTATCACAAGCAGCGATTGCAGCTTCGATGTTTCCTTCTTTAATGCTTTCCTGAACGTTTTTCATAAATTTATCTAAGTTAGCTTTTCCAGCTGCTTTTCCGATAACGATGAATCTTTCAATAGAAAAAACAACAACCATTAAAAACATACCTAATAAAACCGGCACAATGAATCCTCCTTTATATACTTGTCCTAATGTATTGATTGGATGTCCTGTTTCTGGGTTCCCTCCCTCGAAGTTAGAAGCATCTCCCATGATTACTTTCCAAATAAACACCCCAACCAAAATACACGCTACAATAATGATTCCAGTGATCATTCCTCCTCCATTTGAAGTGCTTTCTTTTTTAACTTTAACGTTTGCCATTTTTTTTAATTTTAATAGTTTTAAATAATTTTTATTTTTTAGTTATATTTAACTTGTAGAGGAGCAAATTTATACGTTTAGTTTAAATAAAAAAACTTTTTTTAATTTTATTGAAGGAAATTTAACGTCAATTTAAAAAATATCTCATTAATTTGCCAACGTTGCATTCTAGATAAAACAAAAAACAGGTTGATTTCTGGGAAAATTACAACGTTTTAGTAAATATTCAAACATTCCGTTGATATCTTCTTAAAAAGTTGCGAAATTATTTTTTGTTTTATTTTTATTAGCGAAAAGCTTTTTCCTACTAAAAAAAAGCAGGTCAAATTGTTAAAAAACCAAGCAAAAATCTTATAATCATCTAAATTACAAATAAAAACATGAATAAAAAAGATAATTTCATTCAAGAAATAAATAATGGATATTCATCAAAAGGTGACAGTATAATTCTTGGAGGCGCCATTCTGGACGGTGAACCACTTGCCGAAGTGCAGGTAAAAATCCCCTTAAAAACGCTAAACAGACATGGTCTGATCGCAGGTGCAACAGGTACCGGGAAAACGAAAACTATTCAGGTTTTTTCAGAACAATTGTCTAACGCAGGAATCCCTGTCCTGATGATGGATATAAAAGGTGATTTTAGCGGAATTGCAAAAGAAGGAAAAGAAGAAGATTTTATTACTGAGCGACATACCAAAATAAATATACCGTATAATGTATCAGCTTTTCCGGTTGAATTAATGTCATTATCAAAGCAAAACGGAGTCCGCTTACGCGCCACCGTTTCTGAATTTGGCCCTGTTTTATTCTCTCGAATCTTAAGCCTTAATGATACCCAATCTGGTGTTGTATCAGTGATCTTCAAATATTGTGATGACAATCAAATGCCTTTGCTGGATTTGAAAGACATCAAGAAAGTCATCAATTATATTACTGAAGAAGGAAAAGACGAAATTGCTGCTGCCTATGGCAAAATTTCAACGGCTACAACCGGAACCATTCTCAGAAAAATAATCGAATTAGAGCAACAGGGAGGAGATTTGTTTTTCGGCGAATTATCTTTCGAAATTGACGATTTGATGCGGATTGATGAAAACGGAAAAGGCTACGTAAACATTATCCGTCTGACAGACATCCAGGATAAACCTAAATTATTCTCTACTTTTATGTTAAGTTTATTAGCAGAAATTTATCAGCAAATGCCAGAAAAAGGAGATGCAGAACAACCTGAACTGGTCATTTTTATTGACGAAGCGCATTTAATCTTTAATGAAGCCAGCAAAGCCCTTCTGGAACAAATTGAAACCATTGTAAAACTGATTCGTTCTAAAGGAGTTGGTGTTTATTTTGTCACTCAAAACCCAATGGATGTGCCGAGTGGCGTTTTAGCTCAATTAGGTTTAAAAATTCAGCATGCGCTTAGAGCTTTTACAGCAAACGACAGACAGGCTATTAAAAAAACAGCCGATAACTACCCCACTTCAGCCTACTACAAAACAGATGAATTACTGACCAGTTTAGGAATTGGAGAAGCATTGGTTACAGCGTTGAATGAAAAAGGAGTTCCAACTCCTCTGGTTGCCACTATGATGCGTGCACCAATGAGCCGTATGGATATTCTGTCTGCTGATGAGATTGACGCCATCAATAGTAAATCGAAATTAGTAAAAAAATATAGTGAGGAAATTGACCGTGAAAGTGCCTACGAAATCCTGACGAAAAAAATAACGGACGCCCAACAGGCAAGCTCAGAACAGGAAGAAGAACAAGCTTCTCAAAAACAGTCCAAATCAGAACCAAGTACAGCAAGTGTAGTCGGTAAATCTGTTCTGAAAGTAGTAACAAGTGCTACATTTATCAGGGGTGTTTTTGGCGTTTTGTCTAAAATATTCAAAAAATAAAACTAAAGCCGACAGGTTTTGAAAACCTGTCGGCTTTAGTTTTATTTTTTCTCCAGCAACTCCAAAATCTTATTTTCGATTTCGGGAGTATTCCAGATATTTTCAATATTGTCGGACTTTAAAATCTCTTCCATAATTCCGTTTTGGAAATCTCCAATCGCCAAAGCTTCTGCGTAAGGGCGGTCACTAAAGGTCACACGGCTGTATAACGGAATCCATTTATCAGGATGTTTATCTGAGAATGATTTTTCGATTTTCTTTTGCAGCAGGAATTTCTCATCTGCCGTTTTCGTACTCATTTCCATGAAATTACGATACGAAAGTTCCGCAATTGCATCTGCATTTGGTTTACGGGAAATCTGATACTCAGAGAAAACTTTTTTCCAGTCATCCCCATACTTTTCAATCATTTCATTCAAAACCGTAATATCCTCAAAACCGGCGTTCATTCCTTGTCCGTAAAAAGGCACAATAGCATGACAGGCATCACCAATTAAGGCAATTTTATCTTCGTAGGTCCACGGGAAACATTTCATCGTTACCAAAGTACTCGTTGGATTTTTAAAGAAATCCTCTGCCAGTTCCGGAATTACATCAATCGAATCCGGAAAGTTTTTCTCAAAGAAATCCTCCACCATTTTACGGTCTGTCAATGATGCAAATGAATTTTCACCATCAAAAGGCATAAACAAAGTACAGGTAAAACTTCCGTCAAGATTTGGAAGTGCAATTAACATATATTCGCCACGCGGCCAGATATGAAAAGAGTTTTTATCTAATTTATGAGAGGCATCAGAATTTGCGGGGATATTTAATTCCTTATATCCCATATTCAAAAATTCCTGTGAATAATTAAACATGCTCTGACGCTGCATTCTGTGTCTGATTCTTGAGAAAGCGCCATCGGCACCAAAAACCATATCAAATTTCTTCTCCTCCCACTCGCCTCTTTCGGTCTCGCCAATATGCAGTGTTGCATCACTCAGCGTAACATCCCAGATTTTCTGGTCGAAGAAAAATTCTGCTCCGGCTTGTTCGGCAAGATCAATCATCTTCCGGTTCAGAGTCCCTCTGGAGATCGAATAAATCGATTCACCTTCCTGTCCGTAATTCTGAAAATTTAATTTATCGACCAAATGAATCGCGCGTTTGTCCATCGGAATTGCAATTTCGCGAACCGAATCACCAACGCCAACACCATCAAGCGCTTTCCAGCCTCTGTTGGACATCGCCAGATTGATGGAGCGTCCCGAAAAATTTATTTGACGAATATCAGGACTACGATCATAAACATGAACGGTGTGGCCTGCTTTTTTAAGATAAATTGCCAAAAGTGATCCTACCAATCCAGAACCAACAACAGCAATTTTAAGTGGAGTTTGCATCAAGAATAATCTAAATAATAAGATCGTAAAAATAAGTAATAAATGCACAAATCCTTAGAAATAAAGCAAATATTTAGCATTTAAGTGTACTCTTTACCTGTGCGTGTCCCGCCAGAAAAAGGCGGGTCGGGCTATACACTATATCTTTTGTCGCGAACGCCGCCACAAAAGGATATCGTTTCTATCCCTCACGCGATATCAGTTTACATAAGAAAAAGCATTCTTTTATAAAATATTTCTATCTTTCCGCAACAATCAGACAAAATCAAAAATCAAAATCATGAAAAAATCAATCTTATTGATAATATGCTTCCTGACAATAGGAACACTAATCGGACAAACAAGTCTTACTATACCTTACGGCGACAATAAGGAAGCCGGGAATTACAAAGAAATCAACGGCATCAAAATGTACTACGAGGTTTACGGAACCGGAAAACCTTTGGTATTACTTCACGGAAATGGCGGATCAATAAAAGGGCACGGTCACAGAATAGAATATTTCAAACAATACTTTCAGGTTATCGCTATCGACAGCAGAGGCCACGGAAAATCAGTCGATCCATCAAACAAACAATTGAATTATGTTGATATGACAAATGATGTCAGCATTTTATTGGATTCCCTGAAAATTGACAGTGCGTATGTCTGGGGACAAAGTGACGGAGGTATTTTAGGACTTTTACTTGCCATCAATCATCCTAAAAAAGTGAGCAAGCTGGCTACTTTTGGAGCCAATTTATTTCCTGGAAAAAAAGCCATTTACGATGAAATAGATCAAATGGTAAAAGAAACATTAAAAACAACAAAAGACCCACACACCATAAACCTTTACAATCTATTAGAATATCAGCCTAATATTTCTGACAAGGATTTGCAGAAAATAAAATGCCCTGTTTTAATTATGTCAGGTGACAGAGATGCCATCAGACTGGAACATTCGATTAAGATTTTCGATAATATAAAAAACTCAAACTTTTTTGTTATGCCCGGAGCAACACATTTTGGCTCTTATGAAAAACCAGATCTCTTTAACTTAGTTTTATTAAGTTTCTTTAACGACCCATTCAAAAAAACATCAACTGTTGATTTGTTTACAGCAAAAAAATAAAACCATGAAAAAACCAATCCTAATTCTTTTTATTTTCTTAATTACCGGAATGGCAACTGCACAAACAAACGATCAGGTGTTGAAAATGGCTCTTCTGAAAACAGAAATCATCAAAATGGACAGTTTACTTTTTACCGTTGCATTCAATGCGTGTAAAATAGATCTTTTCAAAAAAATAATAGCCGATGATATTGAGTTTTATGACGACCGTTCCGGATTAAGTGCTTCTAAAGAAAATGAAATAAAGTCTTTCCTTGAAAGATGTGACAGACCTGAAAAACTTACCAGAAAACTAAACGCAACCACTGTAGATAAATTAGGAGATTTTGGAGCTGTGCAATTGGGTGAACACACTTTTCTGGTGAATAATATACCGGTTGGAACTGCCAAGTTTATTCATATCTGGGAACGAAAAAATAACGAATGGATTTTAAAACGTATTGTTAGTTACGAGCACAGAGGCATTAAAAAATAAAAGGCGACATGCTAATTTTCGTAACAAAATCCTGATTTTATCCAATTATTTAGAATCTCAAAAAGATTATTTTCGCTTAACAAAACATTTATAAGTCCGGGTTAAAACAATAGTTATGAAAAGCAAAATATTACAATCTGATATAATTTTAGAAAACGAAAAAGCACTTTTAATTCCTTTCGAAAACGAAAGAAATACCGAACTCAAAACCATCATTTTTGATGATGAAATATGGAAATACATGGGAGTGTATGTCCGGAATGATATCGATTTTGAAAACTATATCGAAAGCACATTAAAACAAAAAGCAGACGGAATTTGTTATCCTTTTCTGGTTATTGACAAAGCGACCAACAAAGTTGCCGGAAGCACCCGATACGGATATTTAAATCATGCCAGCCAAAAATGCGAAATTGGCTGGACCTGGTACGGTGCAGCATTTCAGGGAACCGGTTTAAACAAGGCATGCAAATTTGAATTACTGAATTTTGGTTTTGAAAACATTCAATTCAAACGAATCCAATTTAGTGCTGATCTTGAAAACGGAAAATCCCAGAGAGCCATTGAAAGACTCGGAGCCATAAAAGAAGGTATATTCAGAAATAACTACATCGATTCTGAGGGAAAAAGCAAAGACGATGCTTATTACAGTATCATTGCTGAAGAATGGGACGCCACGAAAAGAGGATACTTTTCTGAATTCATTTAAATCTGAATTAATTTAACAGCTAATTGATATAAAAATCCTACTTTTGGTTATTGCGCAAAAAAAAAGTAAACAATACATTAAATGGTGACGGACTATTATTTATGCTGTTTCAGTGCACCAATTTGTTTTTTACCAGTATGTATTTTCATATAAGTTTTTTTAAATACCTTTGAATTATGAGTACCATAACAAAACCAAAACATATAGGCCGAAATATCAGTCGAATCAGAGAACTGAAAGGGATGAAACAAGAAGCATTGGCTATGGCTATTGGTGTTAGCCAGCAGACAGTTTCTAATATTGAAGCAAGTGAGAAAGTAGATGAAGAAAAACTAAATGCAATTGCTGAAGCATTAGGTGTTTCAATTGAAGCAATTAAAAATTATAGTGATGAAACTGTCTTAAATAACATTCAAAATAATTACGAAGGCTCTGTAATTAACGCTGGCCCAACTGTTAACCATAATTGTTCTTTTAATCCGCTTGATAAAGTAGTAGAACTTTATGAACGATTAGTTCAGTCAGAAAAAGATAAGGTCGAATATTTAGAAAAATTATTAAACGGAAAATAATTCACTGAGGTGTTTTCAAGTCCTAAAAATATTTACAAGAAAGATTGTCCTAAAGCACAAAGCCTATTTTATTTTTTATGCACGCAGATTTAGCTGATTGTTTATTTTAATAAAACAATTAAAAATTCGTGACTTTACATTTCTTCAAAAAACAACAGATACCCCTCGTTAATCTGCAAAACCTGCGTGAAAAACTTTCCGCAAACATCAATCACAAAGAAAATAAAATAAAGGACTGATATTGAAACAAAATAAGGATTTGGTCGTCTAACAGATTAGCATACAGGAAAATAATTATTTATTAATCTTAATTACTAATCATCAAATCATTATGAAAAAACAATCAAACTGTTCTCTATTAAAATCAATTGTAATTTGTGTGATGGCACTCTTTACTATCAACATGTCATTTGCTCAGGACAAAGCAAAGCAAATTGACCAGCTAATGAGTTTATATAATCAATATGGACAACTTAACGGATCAGTACTCGTTTCTGAACACGGGAAAGTGATCTTCAAAAAAGGATATGGTCAGGCCAACATGGAATGGGATATTCCGAATCAGCCTGATACCAAATTCAGATTGGGTTCGATCAGTAAACAATTTACGGCTTTCTTAATTGTAAAATTGGCCGAAGAAGGAAAAATAAAACTGGATGCCCCGATCACCACTTATCTGCCCAATTACCCAAAAGGAACTGGCGAGAAAATAACTGTTCATCATTTGCTTACACATACATCGGGAATTCCAAATTACACTTCAGTACCTAAATTCCTGCAGGAAAAAAGCAGAGAACCATATACGCCGGAAGAATTTATAAAAACATTTGAAAATTTACCGCTTGAATTTACACCAGGTGAAAAATTCAAATACAGCAATTCAGGTTATTTTATATTGGGCTATATTATCGAAAAAGTTTCGGGTAAGTCATTCGAACAATACTTACAGGAAACAATTCTGACGCCTTTAAAAATGGCAAATACAGGTTATGACCACTACGATATTATCCTGAAAAAAAGAGCGGCAGGCTATGAAAAGCAAGGCAAAAAATTCATTAATGCTCCCTATCTCGACATGAGTATTCCATATGCTGCAGGTTCTTTGTACTCTACCGTAGAGGATTTATATCTTTGGGACCAGGCTCTTTACACCAATAAACTACTTTCGCCAGCTTCTATGGATTTGCTATACAAACCTTATATCCCTGCGGGTGACGAGGCTTACGGATACGGATGGTTTATCGGAGAGTTTTCTAATGGAGCTAAAGACAAATTAAAAGTGATTGAACATGGTGGAGGCATCAATGGATTTAATACCATAATATCACGTCTTCCTGCAGATAAAAACCTAGTTGTAATATTAAATAATACAGGAGGAACTATTTTAGGAGAAATGAATGATGCAATCAGAGCTATCCTATACAATCTGCCATATAAACAACCGAAAAAATCATTAGCCTCTGAATTGTTGGATGTCTTTACCACACAAGGGGTAACGGCCGGAATTGATACTTATAAAAAATTAAAAAATAATCCTGTCTACGGTATTAAAGAAGGTGATATGAATAGCTCGGGATATCAACTATTGCAAACGGGAAAAACGAAAGAATCTATAGAAGTATTCAAGATAAATGTTGAAAATTTTCCTAAATCCGGAAATGCTTATGATAGTTTGGGAGAAGCTTACCTGAAAGATGGGAATACAAAACTGGCAATCGAAAATTATACAAAATCAGTAGAACTTGATCCGGCAAATAATAGTGGAAAAAAGGTACTGGAAGAAATTTCCAAAAAACAATAAGAACAGTAAGCGTTGGTCAGTAAACTCCGACGGTGCAGATTTTATAGCCTGTGCCGTCGGAGTTTTTATTTGAAAATTATTATTTTAAATCGTTTGAGCAACTATTTTCAATACATAGAGACATCGTTTACAAAGTCTAAAAAAACGTTTCACTTAAAAATAAATCACATAAAGCTATGCGAAAAATTATAATTTTCTTAAAATATCTTAATTTATGAATTCAAAATCTATGTTCTGTATGTTAAATTTTTTTTTTGAATTATACTCAACGAGTTATTTTAGAATTATTATATTTTTATACATTTAAAAATAAACAAGATGAAAGTTCACACCACAAACTACGAAAATACTTTTATTGAAGTTGCCGAGGATTGTCCTGCTTTAAGTGGTGAGATTCCAAAACAAAAAACTGATGCAAAAACCATTGCCGGTATTGCGTTTGAAATGATCAGCAGGCATCCGTACAAATATTCATCAGACGATGTTTTGTTTCAGGTTTTTGCAGACAAAAATGATTTAACCAAAACCGAATACAAAGAAGCCCGTGAAAAATTCTTTTCAAAAGGACAAGCCTGCCTCCGTGCTTCCCCTTTGACCAAACGTTATGGATGGGGTATTCATAATAATGAAAATGGAAAAATTGCCCTTTTCGGAAGAGAAACAGAAGAGTATAAAAAACTATTAAAAGATGAGAACCTCAAAGTCGTAAAAGCTATGCGGTCTTCCAGAAAGTAATTTTAAAAACGAATATTCAACAACTGGTAATCGTAATCTTACGAACTCTGACACTACAAAATCAAAATTGTATTGTTGGAGTTTTTTTTGCTTTAAAGTCATTTTTCAATTGACCATTTACAATAAAAAATACTATTTTAGCCGTGCCCGAAAAAACAATTTTATAATCCCAGATCAACCCTATTTACAGTAATAAAAACTGTAAACAATTTTGAAAACCTATGAAAAATTTTAAAAAGCATTCCTTTTTGGTTTTAGTATTATTAATGTTTGTTCCATCTGTTTGCAGTTCTCAGACATCTTCTACAAATGTGCCGATGCCTTCTCAGCAAAATACAATTATAGTCAACAAAATTATTGAAGCAACCAATTACAAAACTTATTTTGTTGATTACTGTCTGAGTAAAATTAACGAAACTGCTTCTAAAGAGAAATGGAACGACGAAAAAACCATGGAAATAACGGAGACCATCAATTTCAAAAACTTTAGGGAAGCTGTTTATAATATGTTTGCTTTTTATAATGAAGTCGAATTAGAAACGTTATTAAAAACATATGAAAAAGACAGTGCATACCAGACAACAAATGCAATGATTACCAATAAAATCCTTCTGAATAATCTGGATATTTATGCCCGGGATGTTGTTAAGGGGAAATATTTACTGGCTAAATAAAAAAAAGCGGGGAATAAAAGTTTAAGACTTTTATTCCCCGCTTTTTTTAGGTACAAAGTTAGAGAGGTTCAGAAGTTTTAACTTGGAATCTGAAAGCTGGAACTTTAAACCTGATATTTATAACTTTCTACTGTTTTGGTTTTAATACCAGTTTTGTTGACGTTTTTATTATCTCTTCTTTATTCAGTTTCATTTTTCTGAATTTGCCTGCATTGTACATTTCGGCCTGATCATTATAATGTTTGCTGAACTGATTTCCGGATTGTCCGGTTGGCAGAATGCTCCAACTATTTTCTATGTCTGAGAAATCGACTATTCTTCTGGTTGAAGGACCACCTTTTACATAATATTTCCCCTCTTTGTTATAACCAAAAAACTGATTGTTGATTACTTCATTTGATCCCGGATCTTCAAAAGGTCCGACATTAAATAATTTACGTAAAGCCGCTACTTTTCCAAGTGGGTGTTCGTGTTCAACAGTATGCACTTTCCCCCAATTCCAATCTGAAACCTGATTGCCCAGTTGTTTTTGAAGCAATGCAATGGCGTCATGAAATGATTTTGAAACGATCTCACTCCTGGTTTCTTTTTTATTTTTAGTATTGATGTTGTCCCACCAAACTGAGTTCTCATTTGTAATTTGTTTCGCAATAATTTGTTTTCCTAAATGAGTTCCGACAAATAAATTATAATTATCCTCACCCATCTCATCTTCAAAGGTATTTTTCAGATAGAGATAAATCCATTTATTGTAAATTGTTGGTGCAACATCTACGGTATTATGAGTTCCATTCCAGGATTTCAAAACTGAAATTGCCTGTTTTTCTTCCGCGGAAAGCGAATTGTTATCTAAATTAGAAATCAGACTTTCAACAGTTCCTGTAACAACTGAAGAAGTATTATCATAAATCATTTTACTGATTGCTTCTTTATCCCAATCAGATTTTGGTTCTAATAATCCTGAAATTCTTTTAGCACGATCTTCCGGCAGATAATATCCGGGATACAAATAACCATCGACAGCTTCAGGCTGGTTATTTGCAGAATATACATAACCCCATTTTGGATTTTCGGCCGATGGATTTTTAGAAAAATCCAAATATTCCGTTATGTCATCCTTACCACTGGCACCGTCTAAGATAAAAAAGGAATTCACACCTTTATTGTGTTTATACAATTTTCCTGTTGCCCACCAGGCCACATTCCCTTTGGCATCGCCATACATTACGTTTAATCCCGGAGCAGCAACTAACTGAACCGCTTTTCTAAAATCATCTTTATTTTTGGCATGCGAAAGTCCGTAAATGGCATCCAGAATCTGAATCGGCTGTTGTGTATAGATCCATGACATTGCAATCGGATTTTTACCTTCTAAGTGTTCCAGTAAATCATTCATGATTGGTCCGTGGCGACTTGACTTAACCGTCTGAACAACATCTGCCGTATCTTTTACTTTTATAGTTTTTTTGATGGTTTCATAGGCGCTGAAACCAGTTGGCGTCTGATATTGATTCGGGTCTCCTTCTTTGTTTGTTTCCTGATAAAAATCGATATCATCATTTTCAAACATAGTCAGGCCATATGCATAATCACGGTTGTGTGCCAACAGCGGAAAAGGAGTTCCGGCGAGATAACAGCCATATATTTCATACTTTGGCGTTACCAAATGTGCTTCATACCAAGTTCCAGGCTGTGAGAACCCGATATGCGGATCATTGGCAAAAATGACTTTTCCGCTTTTTGTTTTGTTTGGGCCTACAACCCAACTATTACTGCCAACGAACGGAGGAATCGGGGATTTATCCAGCAACGCTGCAACTGATTTTGAAATCGTAGTATATTCTCCTAAGTTTTCTTTGGAACTTTTAATTTGTGTCGTATTAAATTCACCTTCAATTCCCAGATCTTTCAAATATGCAGCACCATATTTATTTCGGATATCTGTTAATAAAGGATCTGTTTTTTGGGCCATCGCAAAACTGAAAGACATATACCCGAAAATATTATAAACGTCTTTTAAGGTAAATTTTTCTTTCTTTACACCAACCAATGTAAATTCAAGCGGCGTGGTTCCTTCTTCCAGATACTGATTAATTCCATCTAAATACGCCATCGTCAATTGATAACTCTGACTGTTTTTGTCTAATTTGGAAATGGCTTTTTCCGAAGCTTCTTCAATACCGATTCCGGAGAAAAAAGTATCATTTTTGAGCGCTACCGATCCGAAGATTTCAGATAATCTTCCAGGTGCGATACGGCGTAACAATTCCATTTGCCACAATCTTTCCTGAGCATGTACATACCCCAAAGCAGTCATTGCATCTTTTTCAGAATCGGCATAAATATGAGGAACCCCAAAGTCATCAAAATAGACGGTTGTTTCCTTCTGCAGGTTTTTTAGCTGTAATTCCCCATCGTATTTGGGCTTCAGATGAAATATGTAGCCACATAAACCTATTCCGAGAGCAACAATTAATACTAATAAAACCAGCAGGATCTTTTTAATTTTTCTCATATTCAAAAAAGTATAAACAATAGATGATCATTAATAATGTAACTTAAAGAAAAAATCATGTAAGAGACATTCTTTTTAAAAACCTAAATTTATGTATTAAAACCAATACTTTACAATGTCAATATATAAAAAAATAGCAATCGGTGTAATTTCTGTCTTCATTTTTGTGATTTTAATCAATATTGGACTGAATTATTGGATAAAAAAACAATTACCAAAAATAATTGATGATAAAAACAACACCGCCTATAACATCAATTATGAAAAAATTGAAGTCGCACTGATATCCCGAAATATTTATGCGACAACATTGTTGGTACATCCTAAAAATGAGCCTAAAGACAGTAAAAACGGGCTTTATGCCAAAATTGAATCTGTGACTATCAAACATTTCAATATTTGGGATTTGGTTTTTCGCGATATTATTCAGGCTGAAAGTATCATTATAGATAAACCCCGTGTAATATTATATAAGAAAGGAGAAAAACTTCTGAATAACAGCAAGAGTATCAAGACCCAAATTATTGAACCTTTCCGGAAAATAATAGCTGTAAAAAATATTTATCTTAATGACGGCGCAGTAGATGTTGTTTCCTTAGATACCAAAAAACCGATTTTTAATGTCAAAAAAATTATTCTGAAACTGGAAGGTATTTTGATTACCGATAGTACCCTTAAAGAAAAAATTCCGCTGCAATATGAAAAATATACTTTGCTTTGTGATAGTCTTTATTACAAACCGAGTGCTTTTTACCGAATAGATATTGGCAAAATTATCACTGAAAACAATTTTGTAAAAATCAATAAATTTTCTCTTTTACCGGAATATTCAAGAAAAGTTTTTGTTCAGAAGCTGGAAAAAGAAAAAGACATTTATACTCTGAAATTAGATTCTGCCAACATCAATAATCTGAAATGGGGTTTTAAAAATGACCGCTTTTTCTTGAATGCTTCTTCTATAGTAATGGATCATTTTGATGCTAATATCTATCGCAGCAAAGTTCCAAAAGATGATTTAAGCAAAAAGTACCTGTACAACGCTTTATTGAGAAAAATCAAGTTTCCGATGAAAATTGATTCTTTGCAGATCCGAAAATCAAAATTGGTCTATGAGGAGGAGATTGATTTTTCTAAAGGTCCCGGAGTTTTGACTTTTGACCATTTCAACCTTCAGGCAAATAATTTGCAAAGCGGCTTTGGATTGAAAAAAGCGGATGATGTTAAAATTGATATTGATTGCAGGTTTATGAAAACTTCCCCTTTTCATGTAAATTGGAATTTTAATGTTCTTGACTTAAAAGACAGTTTCCACATTCAGGGAAAAATCTCTAATTTTGATGTAGCTGCCATGGCTAAATTCACCAAACCTTATATAAATACTTCTTTTACCGGAATTTTTAAAACATATAGTTTTGATTTTTATGGTAATGACAATACTGCAAAAGGAAATGCATCATTGGTGTATGATGATTTAAAAGTAACACTTTACAAAAAGAAAAATCCGGAGAAAGAAGCAAAACTAAAAAGTGCTGTTGCCAATTTATTATTGAAAAACGATTCGGACAACAAAGCAAAAAAAGCGGATGTTGAATTGGAACGGATTCAGGAAAAATCATTTTATAACTTTTTATGGCGCAGTGTAGCCGAATCTTTAAAGAAAATTTTAATTTAAATCTTCAAGTTATTCAAAACCTGACATATATCAGGTTTTAAGACAATCTTTTTTTCAACATTTGCCTTTTCAATTCAAAAAGCAAATGACAAAAAAAAATTTACACACTTTTCATATTCCGGTGATGGGGCTTGCTTATACAATTGACAGTCCGATTCGGGTTGCGCAATATGGAATTTCATCTGTAATCTCTATTGCAGATGATGAGCTGATTGAGAAAATGAGGCTTTTTTACAGTACTAAATTCAATCAGCCTTATCAGGAAATCAGTCAGAAAATACAGGATTACCGTGCTGAACGCATTACTTCGTATCTGAATCTGGCCGACAAAATTGTAAAACAAAAATTTGAAAATTTTAAAGTGGAATTAGCCGAAAGCAAAACAGCTTTAGAGAATTTCATGGCCATGCTCCCCAATACTTCAGACATTAAAAAAGGTTTTCAAAATTTACTGGATGATGGAATTTCCTTCCGGGAAAACATTCAGAATTATATCGAATGCCATCTTTCTGCAGGCGCTATTGATGTCAATATCATGACCAAACTTGACAAAGACAATTTTGATAAAAACATACAGCTTCCGATTGAGTTTAATGATGCCCATGCGGCCTTAAGAGGTTTTGCAAACAGCAATCTTAATTCTTCTGTTGTTCTTTCTGCGGGAATGAATCCGAGACTTTACAGTTATTTTGAAAATTTCAGCGATTTTTATCCAAATCAAAATAATGAACTCAAAAAGAAGATTATCCTAAAAGTAAGTGATTTTCGTTCTGCGATGATTCAGGGAAATTTCCTGGCTAAGAAAGGACTTTGGGTTTCAGAATACCGAATAGAATCCGGCTTAAACTGTGGCGGTCATGCGTTTGCTACCGAAGGATTGCTTTTGGGTACTATTTTAGAAGAATTCAGGCAAAAAAAAGAACAATTAGTATACTCGTCACACGAATTGATGATTAAAGCGCTACAGCTAAAAAACATGCCTTTCCCTCAAGATCCGCTAAAAACAAAAATTACAGTTCAGGGAGGAGTCGGGACTTCAGAAGAACATGAATTTTTATTAGATACTTACAAAGTCGATTCTGTTGGATGGGGCACTCCTTTTTTACTGGTTCCGGAAGCAACTTCCGTAGATCAGGAAACAAGGAAATTATTGATAAAAGCCAAAGAAGAAGATTTATATTTAAGCCACATTTCCCCTTTAGGAGTTCCCTTTAATTCTTTGAGAGGTACATCAAATGAAATTTTAAAACAAAGACGAATCCAGGAAAACAAAGCAGGCAGTTCTTGTCCGAAGCGATTTTTGGCTTTAAGCAAAGAATATGATTCAAAAGGAATTTGTACCGCGGCAAAAAAATATCAGGACATAAAACTGGAAGAATTAAAAAACTCAAAAGGTACTGTCTCTGATTCTGATTACGAAAGAACAAAAGCCGGTATCACAGAAAAATCATGTTTATGTGTCGGTCTGGCCAATGCCGCTTATTTAGAAAATGATATAAAAATAAAAGGCCAGACTCAGGGAGTTGTTATTTGTCCGGGACCCAACATGGCTTATTTTGATCAGGAAGTTTCACTGAAGGAAATGGTGCAGCATATCTATGGAAGCAATACTGTTTTGAGAACTTTGGACCGTCCCAATTTGTTTGTGAAAGAATTAAAAATGTATCTGGATTATTTCAGGAATGAAATTGAAAATATCTCCGGAGAAACAACTTCAAATCAGTTAAAAAAATGGAATACTTTTAAGTTTAATCTTTTTGAAGGTATTGAATATTATCAAAATTTATTTGGGTCAACTTCGTATTTCAAAAATGATTTAGAAAAAATCAGAGCAAAATTAAATTCTTATAAACTAGAATTAACTGAAATAAAAGTTCCTGAACATTGCTGAAAACTAAAACCCCGGATCAAAATTTTGATCCGGGGTTTTATATTTGAACTTTTTAGTCTGCTAATTTTTCTTTTTGGAGTCTATAATTGCTCCTGTTCCGGCACCAACTCCGGCTCCGGCCAATCCGCCTATTATAGCGCCCTGCCCTTTTTTCTTACTTACAACTGCTCCTGTGATGGCTCCTACTCCGGCACCAATTACAGCACCTTTTGCAGCAGAACTCCAACCTTTCTTTTTGGCAGGTGCAGCAGTTGCGGTTCCATCAGCCTGATGATTTACGACAACTACTTTTTGAGCTTGAGCTTCGGCTTTTTCTTTTTCCATTTGAGCCATTTCTACTTTCATTGAATCAATAACTTTTTGTTTGTTGATTTCAACTTTCATTGAATCTATGCTAGCTTGTTTAGCTCTATTAAGTTCCATCTTGTCCTGATTCTGACAAGAAACGATACTCAAGGCTACTATTATGATATATATTGCTTTCATGATTATGGCATTTAAATTATACCAGACAAAGTAAAGCACAACGCAATGCCAAAATGTTATATAATTCTATTTAAAAATTACAGAATTGCTTGTTTTCTATTTCTCCAGAATTCCCTTTTTAAGGACTTGCCCGAAATCGTACATATCTTCATAAGAACAATATAACGGAACCGGAGCCAGACGAATTACATTTGGTTCACGCCAGTCTGTAATGACTCCGTTTTTCATTAAATAATCGAATAAACTTCTTCCTTCCCCATGTAAAAAAACAGATAATTGAGAAGCTCTTTCGTCAGGATTTGAAGGTGTAATGATTTCAAAATTACCTTTAACTTCTTTATCGATTTCATGCAAAATAAATTCCAGGTAAGCGGTAATGTTATCTCTTTTGGCAATTAAGGCATCCATTCCAACCTCAGCAAACATCTCAACGGAAGCCAGATAAGGTGCTAATGAAAGTACGGGTAGATTACTAATCTGCCATCCTCCTGCTCCGTGAACCGGATCAAAAGTGGGTTCCATTTTAAAACGGCGTTCTTTATTATGTCCCCACCACCCTGCAAAACGGGGTAAACTGGAATCATTATGATGTTTTTCGTGAACAAAACAACCGGAAGCATTTCCTGGTCCTGAGTTCATATATTTATAACTGCACCAGGCTGCGAAATCCACATTCCAGTCGTGAAGCTGTAATTTGATATTTCCGGCTGCATGTGCCAGATCCCAACCTACTTTAGCTCCGGCTTTTTGCCCCGCAGCTGTGATTGTTTTTATATCAAAAACCTGTCCTGTATAATAGTTAACTCCGCCAATTAAAACCAGAGCCAGTTGATTACCAACTTCCTCGATTTTAGCGAGAACATCTTCCAGACGAATATTGTGTTCTCCGTCACGACGTTTAATTTCTACAATGGCATCTTCCGGTTTATATCCGTGAAAATGAACCTGACTCTGAAACATATACTGATCGGAAGGAAATGCTTTTTCTTCACAGATAATTTTATAACGTGTCGCCGTTGGCTGGTAAAATGAAACCATCAGTAAATGAAGATTCACCGTTAAAGTATTCATCACCGTAACTTCTGATGGCAAGGCACCAACTATTTTACTCAATGGTTCAGCAAATCTTTCCTGATAATCCCACCATGGTTTCTGAGCATAAAAATGACCTTCAACGGCTAGTTCCGCCCAGTCATTCATAACTTCATCGATATACGCTTTGGTGCGTTTTGGCTGTAGTCCTAAAGAGTTTCCTGTAAAATAAATAACCCTTTTGTCATTTACTTTAGGAAAAATAAACTGATCCTGATATTGATTTAAAGTATCTTCCGAATCAAGTTGTTTCGCAAATTCGCGTGTATTTAGAAAAGTCATTGTTTTTTGTTTTGTTTGTAAAAATAGCAAATTGTTTCTTTTGTTTCAGGTTTCAGGTTTTCCGATGCGTGAACTTCATTTCAAACTTGAAACCTGAAACAAAAAAAACGATAATAAAAAAACCCGCCATAAAAAATGACGGGTTCCTTCTGTAAATCAATTCACTTTTGCGGATGATTAGATGATTAACATCGCATCTCCGTAAGAATAGAATTTATATTCTTCTTTGATTGCTTCTTCGTAAGCTCTTTTCATTAGATCGTGACCACAGAAAGCAGAAATCATCATTAACAATGTTGATTTTGGTGTGTGGAAATTTGTAATCATACAGTTTGCAATACTAAAATCGTGAGGAGGAAAAATAAATTTATTTGTCCATCCTTC
>JBDTNT010000100.1:0-6512 GCA_039933615.1 Flavobacterium sp.
ATTATTCAAAAATACTACGAATTACTTTCAGTATCAGGACAATTATCACAATCATTCAATCTTTCTAAAATATAATCGATAGCTCTCATGGAAAAGAAAAAAACAAATACTAAATTCATCATTATACTAACCGTTTTGGTTTTAGTGGGCGGAACTTACGGAATAACAAAATACATGCATTCCCTTGCTCATGAAGGAACAGATGATGCTCAGATTGAGAAAAAAATGAACCCGATTATTCCAAGAGTGTCCGGTTATATCAGCAAAGTTTATGTAAAAGATAATGATTTTGTAAAAAAAGGAGATACTTTATTTACAATCGACAAAAGAGATTACCAATTAAAAATCGATGAAGCAAATGCTGCTCTTTTAGGAGCTGAAGGTCAATACGAAGCTGCAAAAGCTGATATTGGAAGTGCCTACGCAAGTATTTCTGTTTCTGATGCAAATATGAGATCTGCAGGTGGTTCTATCGAAAGTGCAAAAATCAGATTGAGACAGTTGACAAATGACTTCAACCGTTACAACAATTTGTATAAAACACATACTATTACAAAGCAGCAATTCGAGCAGGCTCAGAGTGCAAAAGACGAAGCTGAAAACCAGGTACGTGTTTTAGAGCAACAACAAAGAGCAAGTTCTTACCAAAAATCGGTAATTCAATCTAAGTCTAAAGTTTCTGACAAACAAACTGAAGTTGCCGGTGCAAACATCAAAAGAGCTAAAACAATGTTGGATGTCGCTAAATTAAACCTTACTTACACGGTTGTAACTGCTGCGATTGACGGTCAGGTTTCTAAAGTTGATATTCAGCCGGGACAATTGGTTCAGCCGGGACAGTCTTTGTTTTACATCATTAATAACACAGAAGCTTGGGTTGTGGCGAACTTCAAAGAAACACAATTAAACAAAATGGTTGTTGGACAAAAGGTAAGCTTAAAAGTTGATGCTTATCCGAACTACGAGTTTAAAGGAACTTTAACTTCGTTCTCACCAGCTACTGGATCACGTTTTTCTTTATTACCTCCTGATAATGCAACAGGAAACTTTGTGAAAACGATTCAGAGATTACCAGTAAAAATTAGTTTAGATGAATCAAACGATCCTGAGAAAGTAAAATTATTACGTCCGGGAATGAATGTGGATGTAGACGTACATTTGAAATAAAATGACAGCAGTACAAGGAGGAGAGGATGATTTAGTAGAATACGGTTACAGACGTGTCATTATCACGATTACAGCAGTACTTTGTGCACTGCTTGAAATCGTTGATACTACGATTGTAAACGTAGCACTAACAGACATGCGAGGTAGCCTTGGTGCTACTTTGACTGATGTGGCCTGGGTTATTACAGCATACGCAATTGCGAATGTTATTGTAATACCGATGACGAGTTGGCTGTCACAGCAATTTGGAAGACGTAATTATTTTGTGGCCTCTATCATCATATTTACGATTTGTTCCTTTTTATGTGGAAATGCCAGTAATATTTGGGAATTAGTAGCTTTTAGGTTTGTTCAGGGTATGGGTGGAGGTGCTCTTCTTGTAACAGCACAAACTATTATTACAGAAAGTTACCCCGTAGCAAAACGTGGTATGGCGCAGGCTATTTACGGAATGGGTGTAATTGTTGGTCCAACCTTAGGTCCGCCTTTGGGAGGATATTTGGTTGATAATTATTCATGGCCTTATATTTTTTATATTAATATCCCGTTGGGAATTATTGCAACTATTTTAGCACTTACTTTCGTAAGAAGTCCGAAATATGGAGAAAAATTAAAAGCAAATCAGGTCGATTGGTGGGGAATTGTTCTTCTGGCAACCTTCATCGGATCATTACAGTTTGTTTTAGAGCACGGACAACAGGATGATTGGTTTAATGATCCTTTGATTACCTTATTAAGTGTAATCACAGTTTTTGGACTAGTACTTTTTATCTGGAGAGAGCTTACCTATAAGTATCCAATTGTAAATTTAAGTGTGCTGAAAGACGGGAATTTAAGAATTGGAACCATAATGTGTTTTATTCTCGGTTTCGGTTTATACGGATCAACATTGATTATCCCGATTTATACCCAGTCTATTCTGGGATGGACAGCAACTGATGCCGGATTATTATTAATTCCAGGTTCGATTACAACGGCAATCATGATGCCATTTGTTGGAAACATGATTCAGAAAGGTGTGCCTCAGGGCTATATGGTTGGAGTTGGATTTTTAGTCTTCTTCTTTTTTACCTTTATGATGCAGACCCGTATTACACCTGATACCGGTGTTGAACACATGTACTGGCCATTGATTTTGAGAGGAATTGGTTTAGGGTTACTTTTTGTACCGATTACCACACTTTCACTTTCAACCCTAAAAGGAAAACATATTGGTGAAGGAGCTGCTTTTACCGGAATGATGCGTCAGTTAGGAGGATCATTTGGTATTGCGATTATTACAACTTTTATTACGCGTTTTAGTCAGGAACACAGAGTAAATCTGCTTAACAATTTAGATCCTGCAAAATTCGATGTACAACAACGTATTGCAGGAATGCAGAGAGCTTTTATGTCGAAAGGATATAGTGCAGATGTTGCCCTTAAGAAAGCCTATCAGGCAATCGATTATTCCATCTTAAAACAAAGTACCGTAATGTCGTACATTGATATTTTCATGTATTTAGGAATTATGTTCTTATGTTGTATACCAATTATTTTTTTCATTAAGAAAGGAAAAAACAAGATTAATCCCGCCGATGCGATGCATTAATAATAATTATAATAACTTGATTTATAATACGAAAAGCCGAGTTCAGTTTAGACTGAACCCGAAATTTTAGACAAATTTATAATTAATTTAAACAAAATGAGCCCGATGCAATATCGGGCTCATTTTGTTTAAATTAGACTTAATTCTTTCGTTATTATGATAATGTATATACTTTTCAATTTCATTTTTTAACTCTTCTATGCTTTTGAACTTTCATATATAATAAAGTTCTGATTTTAATATGCCAAAAAAGTTTTCTGTAATTGCGTTATCCAGACAGTTCCCTTTTCCTATCAATAAACATTGATATCTCTTGATTTGATATTTACATCCTTGATCTAAATGGAGTATTAAATCGGTGTTATCGGGTAATTTTATTAAAAGCTTTTTATTGCGATTTATTTTGAGCTACAATCCAATACTTGGTTTTCTCAGTAGTTTTCCATTTTCATTTTCTTTGAATTTCGGAACAAAAACAACTTCTTTCGGTTTTTCATATTTTCCTAAACCATCGAAAAAATCAGCTGCAAAATCCATTTTTTCACCTTCAATAACCAGAATCAATTTTTCACCTAAAGCAGAATCCGGAATTCCTGTTACAAAAAATCGTGTGTTAATTTTATCAAGGAGTTTAGCTTCTATTTGCTCAGGAATTAGCTTTACCCCTCCACTATTGATTACATTATCAATTCTTCCTAAAAACATAAATTGATTTTCTCTTATTATTTCAACCAGATCGTTGGTGACGAGTGGCTCTTCAGAAATAGTCAGAATTGTAATTATCAGACATCCCCGATCATCCTGAGCAATTTTAACATTTGGGAGAACGGTAAAGACATTCTCTCCTACTCTTCTTGCTGCAATATGCGTAATGGTTTCGGTCATTCCGTAAGTCTCGTAAACTTCTGTTTTCAGGGGCAAAACTTTTTCTTCAAGAGAAGCATCCATTTTAGCTCCACCGACAATTAGTTTCTTTACTTTTATCAAAGCTTCAATTGAGTTCTGAACTTGTAAAGGAACCATGGCAACAAAATCATATTGAGTTGTATTTAAAGCTAAAGGTTCCGTACTTGGATTAACTATATCCAGATCAAGACCTAAAATCAAACTTCTCACCAACATCATCTTTCCGGCAATAAATTGAACCGGCAGACATAATAAGGCTTTATCACCGGGCTCCAGAAGAAAGAAATCCCCTGTCGCTAAAGCAGAATGGATCATGGCGCGTTTTTCTAACCGGACTAATTTTGGAAGTCCCGTTGTACCGGACGTTTTCATTTCGATGTATTCTTTATTATCGAACCAATCTAATAGAAACTCGCCAATTGCCTGTTCGTTTGAATTCCCTTCTTTTATATAACTGTAAGCAATACGGCATAAATCTGCTGCATTGAGATGATATCCGTCTATCTTAAAATAATTGTGGACATTTTTATGTGTTAATTCTAACATGAAAGTATTAATTTGGTGATTCTACACTATTAATTTTACCCGTTAATTTTTCTTTCCAATTGTTCCAGCCATATTTTTTAGTAAAAATAAAAAGCAAAATCGGGTAAATAACCACAACCGGCAAAATCACGTCTAAGCCCGCTGAAGGTTCCGACATATCTTTGAAAATAGAATGAGTCTGAAAAACTGACCAGTCAGAAGTTACTAACAAAGCTCCTATTAGATTGTTAGCGGCGTGAAATCCTAATGACAATTCAATTCCTTCATCCATAAGTGCCAGGACACCTAAAAAGAAGCCTGTACCGATGTAATAAATCATTATAACATAACCCATTTTTGCCACCTCAGGATTAAAAACATGCATAGAGCCAAAAATTACCGATGTCATAACCAAAGGAAACCATCTGTTTTTACCTAAATTAGCAAATCCCTGCATTAGATAACCTCTAAAAACATATTCTTCTGTACTTGTCTGTATTGGAATTAATATAGTCCCTAAAGCAACTAAAATGAGAAATGGGACTAATTTAAAATTCCACACAAAATTTTCCGGAGATTTTAAATAAACCGCTATAAAACTCAGCACAGAGAAAACCGACCATAAAATGAAAGAAAAAGAAACACGGCGCCAGTCTATTTTTTTTCGGGCTGTTGTTATGGATAAAATGGTTTGATTATGGAGATATTTCACAACAAAATAAATTCCGGCAAAAGCAAAAGCAAAAGAAATCATAACCAGAAACAACGTCAAATTGGGCTCAAACATTTTTAATGCCGAATCGTTATCTGTTGGAAAAGCTTTATTTGAATTAAAACTTTTATAGAGAACTGCGATAGAAAAAGGAATCTGACCAATAAATGAAGCTGTAATGATAAAAACGGACCCTAAAAGATATTTCCAGAATTTATTTTCGGGTTTAATTCCTTGTTCTAAAAACATATGTTTAAAAATTTAAAAATGAGAATTCAGTTTAATAAGTAAAGCTTATTTTTGGTATTGCTAAAATACCGAATTTTTTACTTTAACTATCCCGTAACAAATTAAAAAAACAAAATGATAGAAATTTACCATAATCCACGTTGTGGAAAATCAAGAAATTGTCTTGCCTTTCTGGACCAGTCCAATCAGGATTATAAAATTATTCCATACCTGACAGAAACCCCTTCCTTTGATGATTTAAAATTTCTACTTAAGAAACTAGACTTAAAACCTCTTCAATTAGTGAGACTTAAAGAAAAAATATGGACTGAAAATTATACGGAAAAAACAATGACTGATGATGAAATTATACGGGCAATGGTTGACAATCCCATTTTAATAGAACGCCCAATTGTAATAAAAGACGGAAAAGCCATCATTGGAAGAGATTTAGATTTGGTAGCTTCTTTTTTAGATTGATTATAAAGAACAGCATTAACATTTTTTTGTGACTTTTCGCTTTAAACCAAAAGCTAAATTTGCGGTCTAAGAAGAAAAAGAACCAAAAAAAACAATGAAACAAATCAAATTTGCTGTATTACTTGTATTGCTTTTTACAAGTTTTTACAACTATGCACAACAACTGCCATCTGGTGGCAATAAAGTAAAAGTTACCGGAAAAGTTTTCGAAAAAGTAAGCAAACAACCTCTGGAATATGCTACTATTTCGATTATGGCTCCAAATGACACTAAAGTTATTGCGGGTGGAATTACAAATCCAAAAGGAGAATTTGAAGTGGCTGTTGCTCCGGGAACTTACGATATAAAGATTGAATTTATTTCGTTTAAGGCAACCGAAATTAAACAAAAAAACATTGAGGGCGATACTAATTTAGGTATCGTAAATCTTTCTGAAGACGCGGCACAGCTGAATGAAGTTGTTGTACGTGCAGAAAAGTCTACAGTTGAAATAAAGCTGGATAAGAAAGTTTATAATGTAGGCCAGGACATGATGGTAAAAGGCGGTACTGTAAGTGACGTCCTGGATAACGTACCGTCTGTTTCTGTTGATACTGAAGGAAATGTAAGCTTAAGAGGAAGTGACAATATCCGAATCTTAATTGACGGCAGACCTTCAAACGCAATCAATGTTGCTGAGGCATTACGTCAGCTTCCTGCTGATGCCATTGATAAGGTAGAAGTTATCACTAATCCATCAGCGCGTTATGACGCTGAAGGTGGTTCCGGATTAATTAATATTATCCTTAAAAAAGGAAAAAACCAAGGACTTAACGGAACTTTTATTGCTTCAACCGGGCTTCCTGAAACGTACGGTTTAAGTGCAAATCTGAATTATAAAACAGAAAAACTAAACTACTTTAC
>JBDTNT010000101.1:0-3422 GCA_039933615.1 Flavobacterium sp.
TTTTGCAATCTAAATTCAATCTAAATAAGCTTTGCGAAATACTATCCATTCCCTAAAAAAAGGCGAGAAAGCCATTATCAAAGATTTTGATATCGATCTTATTCCTCTTAAATTATTAGAAATGGGTTGCCTGCCGGGCAGTATGGTAGAATTGCTTCAAATTGCTCCTTTTGGAGATCCTCTGTATTTAGACATTAATGGTTCCCATGTTGCCATTCGTATAGAAACTGCTCGTGAAATTGAAGTTGAACTTATCAAAACCAATCTGTAATGAGTGTTGAAAATATTAATGTTGCCCTTATCGGGAATCCAAATACAGGAAAAACCTCAGTATTCAATCAGCTTACAGGATTAAATCAGCAAGTGGGGAATTATCCCGGAATTACTGTTGAGAAAAAAATAGGTTTTTGTAAACTACCTCATGGCATAAAAGCCAATATTTTAGATTTACCCGGAACGTACAGTCTGAATGCCAGTTCTATGGATGAAAGCGTAGTCATCGAACTTCTGCTTAACAAAAATGACAAACTATACCCTGATGTCGCTGTAGTTGTAACAGATGTTGAAAATCTGAAAAGAAATTTACTCATTTACACCCAGATAAAAGACCTTGAAATCCCGACGATTTTAGTCATTAACATGGCGGATCGCATGGAAACAAAAGGAATTACATTAGACATTCCGCTTTTAGAAGAAAAATTAAAAACTAAAATTGCCCTGATCAGTTCAAGAAAAGGAAGTGGAATTGAAGACCTGAAAAATCTGATTGTTTCATACAAAACCCTTCAGAATGAGTCTTGCCTGAATGCTTTAGAAATTGATCCTGAATATTTCAGTGGTTTGCAAAAATTATTTCCAAACCAGTTGTTGTATAAATTATGGCTGGTTATCACTCAGGATGTCAATTTCTCCAATTTAGATCGAAATGAAATTCGAAATGCATTTACCAAATCGCATTCAGAATTAAAACGCCTGCAGCAGAAAGAAACCATAAAACGGTATCAGTTCATTAACAACGTTTTAAAAGACGGATTAAAAATAGATGCCTCAATGGCAAAAGACATCCGGGCAAAACTGGATCGCGTTTTAACACATAAAGTTTGGGGGTATGTAATTTTCCTTGGAATTCTGTTTCTTATTTTCCAGTCGATTTTTAGCTGGTCCACCATCCCAATGGATTTTATAGACAGCACTTTTGCTTCATTAAGCAGTTGGGTTGCCCAAGAACTGCCAAGTGGCATTTTGACCGACTTACTTTCTCAGGGAATTATCCCGGGAATTGGAGGGGTGATTATTTTCATTCCGCAGATTGCATTCCTATTCCTGTTTATTTCTATCCTGGAAGAAAGCGGCTACATGAGCCGAGTAGTCTTCCTTATGGATAAAATCATGCGCAGATTCGGGCTTTCAGGAAAAAGTGTGGTGCCCTTGATTTCAGGAACTGCATGTGCAATTCCGGCGATAATGGCAACCCGAAATATAGAAAACTGGAAAGAACGTCTGATTACCATTTTAGTAACGCCGTTTACAACCTGTTCTGCACGATTACCGGTTTATGCAATTATCATTTCACTGGTCATTCCGAGCAGACGTGTTTTGGGAATTTTAAATCTTCAGGGATTGACGCTGATGTTTCTTTATGTTTTAGGATTCGGAACAGCAATCCTTTCTGCTTATATTTTAAATAAAGTTTTAAAATTAGATACCAAAACGTATTTCGTAGTGGAAATGCCCGGTTATAAATTACCTCTTTTCAAGAACGTTGGAATTAATGTTGTTGAAAAAACCAAAGCTTTTATCGTTGGTGCAGGTAAAATCATCCTAGCAATATCTGTTATTTTATGGTTTCTGGCCTCTTACGGTCCCGGAAAGGATTTTAACGAAGCAGAAGCCATCGTAAAAGAAAGAACAGCAGAAAAGCATTTAAATCAACTTCAATTTGAAAATGAAGTGGCCTCTCAGAAATTGGAGAATTCCTATATCGGAATCATGGGACGAGCAATCGAACCTGCAATTGCTCCTTTGGGTTACGATTGGAAAATCGGAATTGCCCTTATTAGTTCATTTGCTGCCCGTGAGGTTTTCGTTGGTACGCTTGCTACAATTTACAGTGTTGGAGACAGTGATAATGAAGCGACCATAAAAAGCAAAATGCGGGAAGAAGTTGATCCGGCTACTGGTTCAAAGATTTTTAATTTTGCTACCGGTATTTCATTGCTTTTATTTTATGCCTTCGCCATGCAATGTGCCAGCACACTGGCTATTACCAAAAAAGAAACCAACTCTTGGAAGTGGCCTGCCATGCAGCTGGTGTTCATGAGTGGCCTTGCTTATTTTGTCGCCCTGATAGCGTATCAAATTCTAAAATAAAAAATCATGATACAAGAAATCATAGCTTTTGCCATATTAACTTTTGCCGTTGCCTTTCTGATTAAGAAATTCTTTTGGAAATCTAAAAAGAAGAAAGATTGTGGTGACGGGAATTGTGGGTGTAGTTAGTTTTCTAGGTTCAAAGGGACAGAGGTTCAGAGGGGCAAAGGTTCTGATATTTAGAAATGTTTGTTTTTGTCTTATTTTGATAATTAAAAGTCCTTTTAAGGCTTTATCATTTAAAATTTTCAGCTATTTTTGGCTCAGTTTAAAACTGTAATTATAAATTAAAAGAAAATGACAGAAGAAAAATTTTGGGAAATTATTGAACTTTCCTGGGCAGACTCACCAAAACTTGACAAATTAAGAATCAATGCTTTAAAAAGTAATGACTTCGAAATACTTGAAGATTTAAGCGGAGAGCTTGAAAGTTCAATTCTTAAAAATTACAGCAAAAGACTTTTTACTCTCAATAAAGAGGACCTAACAAAATTCATACACATTTTAGAAGAAAGACTTTATAACATTGATCGCGAAGAAATTCAGGAATATACTGATGGTTCAGATGATGGTTTTTTATATTGTAGATGCTTTATACTTGGTATGGGGCAGAAATATTATAATATGATCGACAAAGACCCTTCGAAAGCAGCCATGGATCTCGAAGCTGAAAGTTTTGGATTTTCGGCATATACAACTTATGAGGAAAAATTTGGAGAAGAATTTGATCGTTATACCCACCATTCTATAGAAAGCTGTTCAAATGACGAAGGCTGGATACAAGAGTAGAAAACCATCAAAACTTTACCAAAAAAAAGCTGGATTTAATTTATTTCCTTTTATACTTATTTGTTTAAAGATGAAGTTGTAAAAGGAAATAATATCCATAATAAAAATTAGTGGTAAACTGTGACCGAAAACTACTTAACCCCCTCCCATTCCGCGTAAAATTGCGCGAGGAACAGCTCCATAAAACGATGTCTTTCGGCAGCGATTTGTTTTCCGGTTTCGGTATTCATTTTATCTTTTAAGAGTAAAAGTTTTTCGTAAAA
>JBDTNT010000102.1:0-9106 GCA_039933615.1 Flavobacterium sp.
TACTTCTGTAGACATTATCAACAAAATCGTAAACGAGATTGAAGTACCTTAAAAATTTGTTTAATGTTTCAATTTTCAGGTTGTTATAAAAGCGAACCTGAAAATTGAAACTTTTAAACTTTAAACAAATAAAATGGATACAAAAGAACTTTTAAAAAAAGTACGCAAAATAGAGATCAAGACCAAAAGACTGAGTAATCATATCTTTTCGGGAGAATACCACTCTTCTTTTAAAGGACGGGGAATGACTTTTAGCGAAGTACGACAATACCAGTACGGTGATGACATCCGTAACATCGACTGGAATGTGACCGCCCGTTACAATGAAGCTCACGTGAAAGTTTTTGAAGAAGAAAGAGAATTGACCATGGTTTTAATGGTTGATATTTCGGGTTCGGAAGGTTTTGGATCAAAGAATCAATTTAAAAAAGACATCGTAACCGAAATAGCGGCAACGATGGCTTTTTCGGCTACACAAAATAACGACAAGATTGGTTTAATCCTTTTCTCTGACAATGTAGAATTGTATATTCCGCCAAAAAAAGGCCGTTCCCATGTTTTAAGGATCATTCGTGAATTAATCGAATTTGAACCTAAAAGTCAAAAGACAGATATTGCCCAGGCATTAAAGTTTTTATCAGGGACACAAAAAAAGAAGGCAATTGTTTTTATGATTTCAGATTTTATGTCTGAGAACTATGAGCAAACATTGAAAATTGCTTCTAAAAAACATGATCTTACAGGTGTTCGTGTCTATGATGCCCGCGAGGAAAAAATCCCAAATTTAGGAATGGTAACCATGCTTGATGCTGAAACCGGCAGAACGCAATTGGTAGATACAGGATCTAAAACGGTGCGTATGAACTACGAAAAGCATTATCAAAACAGAGTAAATTATTTCAAGGAAACTTTTAGTAAATCTGGCGCAGGTGTTGTAAGCAGCAGGGTTGATGAAAATTACGTTACAAAATTATTGGGCTATTTCAAATCAAGATAAAGATTTCTGATTGTTGATTAACGATTTTTGATTTCAGATTTCGAAACAATTGCTTTAAAATTAATTGAAAAAGCAAAATTATCAACAGAATCAGAAAACAGATCAAAAGCAAAAATAGAAGTCAATGAATTAATTTCAATCTTTGTTTCAAGCATAAAAACATCAAAAAATAATTCATAAAGGATGAAAGATTAGAATTTGAAGAAGACGTTTCAATTTATTTCGGGCAAAAATCTGAAATCAAAAATCGTTAATCTTCAATCATAAATCACAATCTGAAATCATAAATCAAATGAAATTAAAGTTTTACATATTTTTATTCCTGCTTTCTACTGCTGTTTTTGCACAACAAAAACAAGTAGAAACAAGCATTGATACTACAAAAAATAAAATCGGGGCCGAGTTTAAGTTAACCCTTAAGACTGTGGTAAGTTCAAAATCAAAAGTTGTTTTTCCCAAACTGAAAAACATAGGGGCTTTAGAGGTAATCCAATCCTATCCTGTTGATACGGTTAAAAAAAACGACACTTACGAGCTTATTAAAAAATACGGACTGACACAGTTTGATTCCGGAAAATATACTATTCCGAGTATTAAGATTTTAATTGATAAAAAACCATTTTTATCTGATTCTCTTAAAATTGAAGTTGCCAGTGTAAAAGTTGACACTTTACAGCAAAAAATGTATGACATCAAAGATATTTCAACTGGTGACAACGGTATTGGAGATTGGTGGAAATACGTTTTAGCTTTAGTAATCCTATTAGGAGTTGGTGCTTTTGTATATTGGTTCGTAAAAAAACGGCAACAGAAAAAAATTGAAGAGGAAGTTTACAAAACTCCTATAGAAAAAGCGACTAGTCTGCTAAACAATCTGGAACAAAAAGAACTTGTCCAAAAAGGCGAAATCAAAGAATATTATAGTGAACTTACTGATATTGCCCGTAATTATATTGAAGAAGCGATTCATATTCCGGCAATGGAAAGTACAACTTCTGAATTGATTGCAGCAATCAGAACCGCTTCTACCAAAAAGAAAATGACGCTGACTCCCGAAACGGTAGAGAATTTAGAGCGCGTTTTACGTCAGGCCGATTTAGTGAAATTTGCAAAATCTAAACCTTTGGATTTTGAAATTACTGAAGACCGTAATAAAATTCAGAAAGTAATCTTAACACTTGATAACGCAATTCCAACGGAAGTTCCGAATGAAGAAGACGAATTACTGAATGAGGCCCAAAGACAAAAGCAAATCAAAATTCAGTTAAGAAAAAAACGCAACAGACGCATCCTTATTGCTATAGGATCTGTTATTCTTTTACTGGCTCTTGCTACAGCGGCATTCATTGCAAATAAAGGGTTAACTTATGTGAAAGACACTATTTTAATGAATCAAAACAAGCGTCTTTTAGAAGGCGAATGGGTAAAAAGCGAGTACGGAAATCCCGGTGTTTTAATTGAAACTCCAAAAGTTTTAAAACGTATGGATGCCCTAAAAGTACTGCCAAAAGAAACAATGGCCCTGATTAAGGAAATGCAGCTTTTTGGATACGGAAGTATGACTGATAATTTCTTTATCACTGTTTCTACCAGTAAATTCAAAAATCCTGTTGAACTGGATTTAGCCAAAACTTTAGAAGGTTTATTAAAAGTAATTGAAGCCCAGGGCGGACAAAATATAATTGTAAAACAAGAAGATTTCCAGACAAACGAAGGGGTGCAGGGATTAAAAGGGTACGGAACAATGACAATCCTAAATCCTCTTGACAAAACAAGTGCAAAAGCTTATTATGAAATTTTGCTTTTCAAACAAGATCAGGGTTTACAGCAAATCATGATTTTGCATGAGGAAGGCGATGCTTATGCGAATGACATCACGACCCGGGTTTTAAATTCTGTTGAACTTAGAAAAGCAGGTAACTAATGAGTAAGATAACTTTTTTAAACCCAGAATTTTTTTGGTTGTTTCTATTAATTCCAATTGCGATCATTTGGTTTTTATTGAAACGCAACCAACAGTCGGCTACTTTAAAAATGAGTTCAACGCAGGGTTTTAAAAATAGTGAATCACTATTGACAAAATTAAAACCGTGTTTATATGTTTTCAGAACGATTGCTTTATCTTCTCTGATTATTGCATTAGCAAGACCAAGAACAGTAGACATCAGCAATCAGACTAAAACGACCAAAGGAATTGATATTGTGATGGCAATTGATGTTTCCGGAAGTATGCTGGCCAAAGATTTAAAGCCAAACCGTATGGAGGCTTTAAAAAGAGTAGCTGCAGATTTCGTTGACGAAAGACCAAATGACAGAATCGGACTGGTTCTTTATGCTTCTGAAGCTTACACAAAAACACCCGTTACAAGTGACAAAGCTATCATTCTGGAAGCCATAAAAGGAATCAAATATGATACGACTTTACAGGACGGGACGGGAATTGGAATGGGGCTCGCAACTGCTGTAAACCGTCTAAAGGACAGTAAAGCAAAAAGCAGGGTAATCATATTACTTACGGACGGTGTAAACAACGCCGGTTTTATTGAGCCCGAAACTGCTGCCGATATCGCAAAACAATACGGAATAAAAGTATACACAATTGGACTTGGAAGTAACGGAATGGCATCATCACCATACGCTTATGCTCCAAACGGAGGATTTTTATTTAAAATGCAAAAAGTGGAAATCGACGAGCAATTAATGAAAAGCATTGCACGTAAAACAGACGGAACTTATTTTAGAGCCACCAGTAATGACCGATTAGCCGAAATATACAAATCGATCAATAAATTGGAAACAACCGAAATCCAGGAATTAAAATTCTACGATTACGACGAAAAATACAGAGTTTTTGTTTTACTCGCAGCATTTTTATTATTGCTGGAAATTGGTTTGCGAAATACCGTTTACAGAAGCTTCATTTGATTTTTCAAATCAAAAAAAATTCAATTTTAAAATTCCAAATCCCAATTTGAATTGGATTTAAAAATTGAAGATAAAGGCAAAAAAATTGGAATTTGGAATTTATCCCTGCAACGATGAGGATTGGAATTTTAAAAATTATATGGAATTAGACGAAAAAAAATATTTATACCTTTTATTCTTACTCCCAATTGTGGTGTGTGTTTTTCTTTTCAATATGTATTGGAAGAGAAAAAAACAACGTGAATTTGGTGATATAGAAATAGTAAAAAAACTGAGCCCTGAAAGTTCTGTTTTCAAACCTGTATTAAAAATATCAGTAATCCTTTTAGCCCTTGCGTGTTTAATTATAGGATTAGTGAATCCGAAGATTGGAACCAAAATGGAAACTGTAAAACGTGAAGGTATCGACATTGTTTTTGCCGTTGACGTTTCGAAAAGTATGCTTGCCGAAGATGTGGCACCGAGTCGTTTAGAAAAAAGCAAACAATTGGTTTCGCAAATCATCAATCAGCTGGGTAATGACAGAATCGGAATTGTAGCTTACGCAGGAAGCGCCTTCCCCGTTTTACCTATTACAACAGATTACAGTGTCGCCAAAATGTTTCTGCAAAGTATGACTCCCGATATGGTTTCATCACAGGGAACTTCGCTTGACGAGGCAATCCGATTATCGTCTACTTATTTTGATGAAAAAAGCAAAACAAGCAAATTACTTATTCTGATTTCCGACGGAGAAGATCATTCTGAAGGTGCATCTTCCGCAGCTGAAGAAGCCAATAAACTGGGAATGAAAATCATTACAATTGGTGTTGGAACAGAAAAAGGCGGAACAATTCCTTTAAAAGAAAATGGAGTGGTAAGAAGTTACCAAAAAGACCAAAACGGCCAAACCGTTATTACAAAACTAAATCAGGAAGGATTGAAAACTATTGCAAAAGCTACAAAAGGCGGCTATGTATATGGCGGAAATACGAAAGAAGTTTTAGAATACGTAAAAAATGCATTGAATAATATTCAGAAAACAGAATTTGAAGCTACTCAAATGGCCGATTTTCAATCCCAGTTTCAGTGGTTTATCGGTTTTGCTTTTCTATTATTGTTTGCAGACATTTTTCTGTTAGAAAGAAAAACAAACTGGATAAAAGAGTTGAATTTATTTAACGAAAAGAAATAATTGTTCCTGTAGAAATTCAGAACAAAACATAAAAAAATTAGAATGAAAAATTTACTTCTTTATATTTTACTAACCTTTTCTTTAGCTGTTTCGGCTCAGGAGAAAGACAAAACATTGCCTGATGCCAATGAAGAATATAAGCAGAATAAATTTGTTGATGCTGAGGCAAATTATAGAATTTCGGAATCCAAATTTCCGAAGCGCGGTGTCGCTTCTTATAATTTAGGAAATACAATTTACAGACAAAACCAGCCTTCTGAAGCAAAATTAGCTTACGCGAAAGCAATTAAAAATGCCAAAACCAGACCTGAAAAACACAAGGCATTCCACAATTTGGGTAATGTCCTGATGAAAGAGAAAGATTATACGCAAGCTGTAGAAGCCTACAAACAAGCATTGCGTAATGACCCGACTGATGATGAAACGCGTTACAACTATGCTTACGCCAAACAAAAACTAAAAGAAAATCCTCCGAAAAACGATAAGAACAAAGACAAAAACAAGGACAAGGATAAAGACAAAAACAAAGATAAGGATAAAGATAAAAACAAAGACAAGGACAAGGATAAAGACAAGAAAGACGACAAGGGAGATAAAGACAAGGATAAAAAAGACGGTAAGAACGATCCGAAGAAAGAGGATAAATCAGACAATAAAGGAGAGCCAAAACCAACGCCTGGAGGAATTTCAAAAGAACGTGTTCAGAATTTATTAGACGCGGTCAATAACGAAGAAAAGAAAATTCAAGATAAAGTTAACGCTCAAAAAGTAAAAGGAAATCCTAAAAAAACAGAAAAAGACTGGTAGAAAATCCATTTTAAACAATAAAAAAAACACTGACAAACAAGTAATGAAAAGATATTTAATTCTATTACTATTCACTTTTCAAGGGCTTCTGGCTCAAGTTCAATTTGAAGCCAAAGTAACTAAAACTACGCTTGGAGTAAATGAAAGACTTCGAATTGACTTTATCATGAATGTTGATGGGGATAATTTTGAACAGCCTTTATTTGAGGGGTTCAGGGTTGTTGCAGGACCAAGTCAGCAGGTAAGTCAATCCTGGATCAACGGACGAAGCTCTTTTCAGAAAGCATACTCGTATATTTTACAGCCGGCACAAAAAGGGACGGTAACTATTAAGCAGGCAACTATAGAATTTAATGGTCAGGTATACAAAACTGCACCAATAAAAATAGTGGTTACCAATGCCGTTGCACAGGAAAGAGATCCTAACGACAGACCTCAGGGAGCCGGAAGTGAAACATTGGATCTTGTTGCAGAGATTTCAAAAACAAACCCGTACCTGAATGAACCCATCACTGTAGTTTATAAATTATACTTTAATAATATTGGCGTTACCGGTTTTAAAGAACTGGCAAAACCAAAATACAATGATTTCTGGAATCAAAATATAGAAATCAAACAACTGGCTACAGAAGAAGGTACTCATCAGGGACAGAGATGTTATTTTGTTATCCTGAAAAAAACTATTTTATATCCCCAGAAATCAGGGAAACTTACGATTGAGCCACTTTCATTGGACATCGGAGTACAATTGCCAACAAATCGTCGCGATATGTTTGGTCAGATGGTATTATCAGAAGATAACAAAATTGTTTCGGCAGGAGCTAAAACAATTAATGTAAGACCTCTTCCTGAAGCAAGTAAACCTGATGGGTTTAGTGGTGCTGTAGGTAAACTCAACTTTACTGTTGCTCCTTCTAAAACAACTCTGAAAAGCGGAGAAAGTCTTGACTTGATCGTAAGCGCTACGGGATCAGGAAATATGAAATTATTTACACTTCCCAAACCGGTAGTACCGAATGCATTAGAGGTTTATGATCCTGTTCATGACGAAAAAGTGACAACGTCATTGAGCGGAATGTCTGGAAAAATCACAGATAAATATACTATTGTTCCACAATACAAAGGAAAATATGCTATAAAACCAATGCAATTTTCTTATTTTGATTTGAATACCGGCACTTACAGGACTGTTACTTCTCAGGAAATCATGATTGATGTTTTGGATGGCCCGATGCAGGCGGAAGCAAATGCATCTAAAAATGCATCCAAGAATGTAATTTCAAAAACAGAACAATTCAAATATGTTAAGTTAAAAACAACATTGGTCAGCATTGCCAAAAATGATTTTTATGGGTCTAATCTTTATTATGCTCTATTGTTTGCTCCTTTTATAATTCTGCCGATAATTATTTTGGCTAAAAAGAAAAAAGAAGCAATAGATGGTGATATTACCGGCAACAGAATCAAGATGAATAATAAATTGGCGAAGAAATATTTATCTGAAGCCAAAAAACAGCTTAACAACAAAGAGCCATTTTATATCGCACTTGAAAAAGCAATGCACAATTTCCTGAAAGCAAAACTGCACATTGAAACCTCAGAAATGAGCAAAGACAATATTCGTGAATTGCTTTTATCAAGAAATGCAAATCCGGAAGCTGTTCAAAGTTTTATTACGCTGACAGAAAACTGTGAATTTGCCCGATATGCTCCGGCATCAAGCGCTTCTATCCAGCAGGATTATGACAAAGCTGTTCAGATTATTTCTGAATTAGAAAAACAGATTGTTTAAATTTAAACGTATAAACAAACCCAACTGTATTAAAAACAATTTGGGTTTAAAGAAAATAAAATGAAAAATATAGTATATCTTTTTTTATTAATCTCACAGGTTTTCTTTGCTCAGAGCAGCTTTGAAAAAGGTAACACTTTATATAAAAATGGAGAATTTCAGCAAGCAATTGATGTTTATGAAAGTATCATAAAGGAAGACGGGCAACAATCAGCTGAATTGTATTTTAATCTGGGAAATAGTTATTATAAATTAAATAAAGTGGCTCCCTCTATTTACAATTACGAGAAAGCTTTGGTTTTAAAACCAAATGATCCACAAACACTGAACAATTTAAAGTTTGCTAAAAAACTAACCATAGACGAAATCAAGGAAGTACCAAAAGTAGGTTTTGCAAAACTGATTCAGAATTTTACAGGAATTTTTGATTACAATGCCTGGGCAAAGATTTCTGTTGCAATTGCTTTTGTTTTTTTATTGGGTTTTATCGGGTACTATTTTTCCCAACATACAATTACCAAAAGAATTTATTTCATCGCAATGTTTATCCTTCTGGTCGCTTTATTATTAAGTGTAGCAGCCGGAATGTCCGAAAAAGATCATTTTGACAACAATCGCCCCGCAATAGTTTTTTCTGAATTTAGTGAAGTCAGAAGCGAACCGCAAAAAGCAGGTTCTGCCATTATCTTATTACATGAAGGTTCTAAAGTTTATGTAATCGAAACACTGGACAAATGGAGAAAAATCGAATTAACAGATGGAACAGAAGGATGGATTGATTCTTCAACTATTAAAGAAGTAAAATAATACCATCATCTTTTAAAATAAAAAAAGAGGAAGTCTCAAAACTAAAACAAGTCCATGAGAATTTCATATTTGAGAGCTGAGCTCCGACAGGACTCCGAGTAAAAAACACAAAAAGAGGCTATTTCACGAGTTGTGAGACAGCCTCTTTTTGTGTTTTGAAGTTGTGTGAAAGTTGATTTTTATTTTCATTTTCACACAGAAAATGTGTGAAAATTGATTTTTATTTTAGTTTTCACACAGAAAGTGTGTGAAAGTGAATTTTTATTTTAGTTTTCACACAATCGAAATGACAAGTTGCTTGTAAAAAGCAAGAGTCCAAACCCGCAGAAAACGCACTGTTGGCAAATACTGGATGCGATTTACTTCGTCTGTTCGCTATCGCTTGGGTCTCGTTCCCCGGAATGACAAAAGCCGTGTGTGAAAAGCAATAGTTCACAAGCACTAACCGCAGGTTTGTCATTCCGAGGAACGAGGAATCACACATGCTAATCACACGAAATCAACAGCTTGCGCAAGCATCCCGCTCGTTAACGTAACGAAATTCAATGTTCTCCGACAACAGAATCTATTGAACAAAAAAGAGGAAGTCTCAAAACTAAAACAA
>JBDTNT010000103.1:0-10711 GCA_039933615.1 Flavobacterium sp.
AAAATAAATGGGCAAAATCATTGCGATTGCTAATCAAAAAGGAGGCGTTGGAAAGACTACTACATCTGTAAATCTTGCAGCCTCATTAGGTGTTTTAGAAAAAAAAGTATTACTGATAGACGCTGATCCTCAGGCAAATGCTACATCTGGCCTTGGGATTGATGTAGAATCTGTAGAAATTGGTACTTATCAGATACTTGAACATAGCCACACCCCAAGAGAAACTATTGTTAAATGTTCAGCTCCAAATGTTGATGTGATACCTGCTCATATTGACCTTGTTGCCATCGAAATCGAATTGGTTGATAAAGAAAACAGAGAATATATGCTTAAAAAAGCATTAGAAAGTGTGAAAGACGAATATGATTTTATCATTATCGACTGTGCTCCTTCTCTTGGACTATTAACTTTGAATGCTTTAACAGCGGCTGATTCTGTAGTTATCCCGATTCAGTGTGAATATTTTGCACTTGAAGGATTAGGAAAATTACTGAACACCATAAAAAGTATCCAGAAAATACACAACCCGGATCTTGACATCGAAGGATTGTTGCTAACCATGTACGATTCCAGATTACGTTTATCAAATCAGGTTGTAGAAGAAGTTCAAAAACACTTTAATGATATGGTTTTTGATACCGTTATCCAGCGAAATGTAAAATTAAGTGAGGCACCAAGTTTTGGGGAAAGTATCATTAATTATGACGCAACCAGCAAAGGGGCAGTTAATTACATTAATCTGGCTCAAGAAATTATAAAGAAAAACAGTAAATAGTTTTTATGACAAAAGCAATTAAAAAACAAGCCTTAGGAAGAGGATTATCAGCATTATTAAAAGATCCGGAAAACGACATTACCTCAGTAGAAGACAAAAATGCTGACAAAGTTGTTGGAAACATCATAGAGCTTGAAATAAGTGCTATCGAAATAAATCCATTTCAGCCAAGAAGCAATTTTAATGAAGAATCATTACGTGAGTTAGCCACTTCCATAAAGGAACTTGGTGTAATTCAACCTATTACTGTTCGAAAATTAGATTTCAATAAATACCAGTTAATTTCGGGAGAACGTCGTTTACGCGCCTCAACATTGGTGGGTATAACTACTGTTCCTGCCTATATCCGTATTGCCAATGACAATGAATCACTGGTTATGGCTTTGGTTGAAAACATCCAGCGCCATGACTTAGATCCGATTGAGATCGCACTTTCCTACCAGCGTCTGATTGATGAAATTCAATTAACCCAGGAACAAATGAGCGAACGTGTTGGTAAAAAACGTTCTACTATTGCTAATTATCTGCGTCTATTAAAATTAGACCCGATTATCCAGACTGGTATTCGTGATGGTTTTATCAGTATGGGTCACGGTAGAGCAATCATTAATATTGAAGATTTAGATGTTCAGACCGATATCTATCAAAAAATAGTAAGCCAGAATTTATCTGTCCGCGAGACAGAAGCTTTGGTAAAAAACTATCATGAAGGAGAAAAACCAAAAGCGGAAGGAAAATCAAAATCAGAATCTTCTTTTGAAGTTGAAGAAGGTAAGAAAAGCACTTTCAACGAATATTTTGGTGCGAAAGTTGATATAAAAGTCGCTGGCAACGGGAAAGGAAAAATTACAATTCCTTTTAACTCCGAAGCAGACTTTAACAGAATTATAAAATTAATAAACGGATAGTGAATAAAATTGTCCCCATAAGTCTATTGTTCTTTCTTACAGGAACCGTCTCTCTTTTTGCACAGGCAAAAGAAGAGACGGTTTTGGTCGTTAAAGACACTACTAAGTTACAAGAAATAGACCCGCTTACACCAGCAAAAGCAGCATTTTACTCTGCAATATTACCCGGACTCGGTCAGGCTTACAATAAAAAATACTGGAAAATTCCATTAGTATATGGAGCCATTGGAACCAGTTTGTATTTTTACCTCGATAACAACAAAAAATACCACGACTATCGTGACGCCTACAAACGAAGACTGGAAGGCTACACCAATGATGACTATCAGTTTCTGGATGACAGCAGACTTATAGCCGGTCAGAAATTCTACCAGAGAAACAGGGATCTATCCGCCTTATTTGTTGTAGGGTTTTATGTTTTGAACATTATTGACGCCAATGTTGACGCGGCTTTAATTCAATTCAACGTAAACGAAAGGCTATCACTGCGCCCGGAAATTTATCCTGACGACTTAACGTTTAGACCCAATGTTGGACTAACTTTTAACTACCACTTTTAATTAGATTTATTTTCTATTTAAAAATCAAAAAATATACAAATGAAAATTGCGCTTTTAGGATACGGAAAAATGGGTAAAGTAATCGAAAGAATTGCTTTGGAGAGAGGTCATGAAATTGTTTTAAAGAAAGACGAATTCAATACATACGACGGACTTTCGTCTGCTGATGTTGCTATAGATTTCAGTATTCCGACTGCTGCGGTTGACAATATATCAAATTCTTTTCATGCCAATGTACCTGTAGTTTCAGGAACAACAGGCTGGCTGGAACATTATGATGAAATGGCAGCACTTTGCAACGAAAAACAAGGCGGATTCATATCCAGTTCAAACTTTAGTTTAGGTGTGAACATTTTCTTTGAACTGAATGAATATCTAGCCAAAATCATGTCTCAATTCGACACGTATAACGTTACGATGGAAGAAATTCATCATACTCAAAAATTAGACGCTCCAAGCGGAACTGCCATTTCATTAGCCAAAGGGGTTATTGAAAACAGTAATTACGCCAACTGGACTCTCGAAGACGCTAAAACAAATGAGATTCATATTGAGGCAAAAAGAATCGGAGATGTTCCGGGAACTCACACCGTTACTTATAATTCAATTGTTGACAGTATCGAATTAAAACACACGGCTCACAACCGTGAAGGTTTTGCACTTGGTGCCGTTATAGCAGCCGAATGGTTAGTGGGTAAAAAGGGAATATACAACATGAAAGATGTTCTAAATTTAAAATAAACTGATTAAAATTTTAAGGTGAAACCATATTCCACATCTTAAACCTCAAACTTTAAAAAAAATATTATGACACTATATCTTTGGTTTGTTTTTTTCCTGGCAGTACAAATTATTCATTTCTTAGGAACATGGAAATTATACAAAGCAGCAGGAAGAAAAAGTTGGGAAGCTGCAATTCCTGTATACAATTCAATTGTTTTAATGAAAATTATTGGTCGCCCCATCTGGTGGACTTTATTGCTTTTCATTCCGATTATCAACCTGATCATGTTTCCGGTAGTTTGGGTAGAAACCTTAAAAACTTTTGGAAAAAAATCTTCTGTAGATACCTTTTTAGGAATTTTCACTTTAGGATTTTACATCTATTATGTAAACTATACTCAGAAACTGGAATACAATCCTGACCGAAAATTAACTCCTGAAAACAAAACGGCTGATACTGTAAGCTCCTTACTTTTTGCGATAATTGTTGCCACATTAGTACACACTTATGTAGTACAGCCTTATACGATCCCAACTTCTTCACTTGAAAAATCATTATTAATTGGTGACTTTTTGTTTGTGAGTAAAGTAAACTATGGCCCAAGAGTACCTATGACAACGATAGCTTTACCAATGGTTCATGACTCTATTCCATTTTTAAAAAGAAAATCGTATTTAAAATGGCCTCAATTACCATATTTCAGACTGCCTGCTTTTGAAAAGATAAAACGAACAGATATTGTCGTTTTTAACTGGCCAGTTGATACTGTACATTATTTTTACGAACCAAAAGGAAGACCAGGCGTTATCAAACCAATCGACAAAAAATCGAATTATGTAAAAAGATGCGTTGGTATTCCGGGAGACAGTCTGTCAATTAAAGATGGTTTTGTATTCATTAATGGAAAAAAATTAGTTTTACCGGAAAGAGCTAAACCTCAATATTCTTATGCTGTTGCTCTGGACGGGAAAACACCTATTGACTTTGAAACATTACTAAAAGAGTTAGACATTACAGACCGTGCTGGTTTTAAAAGCGAAAAGAGAGACACTATTTATTTCGCAGCTTTAACAGAAGCCAGTGCTGAAAGACTAAAAAACACACCAGGAGTTACAGACGTGAGAAGAGAAATCAGCACAGGAAATGACAATTCGATTTTCCCTCATATCAACAAATGGAATCAGGATAATTTTGGTCCTATATACATTCCCGAAGCAGGAAAAACAGTTGCTTTAAACAACGTATCGTTGCCATTTTATAAAGAAATCATAACTAATTATGAAGGGAACACTTTACAAATAGATGGTGCACATTATTTAATTAATGGAAAACCTGCAACTACATACACCTTCAAACAAAACTATTACTGGATGATGGGAGACAATCGTCATAATTCTGAAGACAGTCGTTATTGGGGTTATGTTCCTGAAAATCACATTGTAGGAAAACCTGTTTTTATCTGGCTGAGCTGGGACACCAACGGAAAAGGAATCAATAAAATTCGCTGGAGCCGAGTATTCACAACTGTTGACGGCGAAGGACAACCACAATCTTACTTTAAGTACTTCCTAATTTTCCTTGCTGTTTATTTTGTTGGAGAATTCTTGTGGAGAAAAAGAAAAGAAAATAAAGCATAAATAATAAACAGTCAAACGTTTAAAAATCTAAAGTCATAAAGTAAAGTTTAAAAACCTTGTTTTATGACTTTTGACTTTTGACTTTATAAAACTTTAGACACCTATGAACTCGTTAATACTTCCTACCTATTTTCCGTCAATCAGCCACTTTGCAGTTATGGCACAATCTGAAAATATCACTTTTGAAATGGAAGATAATTTTCAAAAACAGACCAACAGAAACCGTACGTATATCTACAGCCCAAACGGAATTCAGTTATTAAATATCCCTGTTAAACATTCAAAAGAGCCACATCAAAAAACAAAGGATGTCTTGATTGAAAATGAATTCGACTGGCAGAAACAGCATTTTAAATCTTTGGAGGCAGCTTACAGAAGCTCTCCTTTTTTTGAGTTTTTTGAAGATGACATCCGTCCTGTTTTTGAAAAAAAGCATTCTTTTCTAATGGATCTAAATATGGAGGTTTTAGATATTGTGACCAGATGTTTAAGAATGAAATTAGATTTCAGCAAAACAACTGAATACTTTCGTGAAGTGGAAAACAGTAGAGATTACAGGTATTTGGTAAATGGAAAAAAAGATGCTAATTCGTTCGAAAAATACGTTCAGGTATTTGATGACAAACATGGTTTTATAAACAACCTAAGCGTATTGGATTTGCTTTTTAATGAAGGTAAATTCGCAATGGACTATTTAAAAACGCAAAAGCTGGTTTAAATTATTCAATAGAAAGTCTTGCCATAATAGGATAATGATCTGAATTTTCAAAATCAGAGAAACTTTGAAATTGCTTTACTTTCATTTTACTGTCCGTAAAAATATAATCAATCCTTGCCGGATAATAGCGAAATTTATAGGTTGCCCCAAAACCTTCTCCCGCTTCCTCAAAAGTATCTTTCAGCTTTCCTTTTATACTTCTGTAGACATAAGAAAACGGGCTGTTATTCATATCTCCACAAATAATAATTGGGCTTTTACATTGTTTAATATTCTCCTTAAAGATTTCAGCCTGCTCCTGCTGCTGTCTGAATCCTTTACTGATTCGGGCATAAATGAGCTGTGATTTCTGCTGGTTCACATTATCAATATTATCAGAAATATCATTGACATCCGGCGAAATCTTAATTGACTGCAGGTGCATATTGTAAACACGTATCACATCTTTACCACGCTTTATATCGGCATAGATTACATTATTGTCTGATTTGGGAAAAATAATACTCCCTTGGTAGAGAATTGGAAATTTTGAAAAAATGGCCTGCCCTGTTTTTATCTGATTGCCATCTATAAAAATATAACGGTGTGGATACACTTTTAAGTCGATATGAGCCGAATTGGAATATTCCTGAATACATAAAATATCAGGGTCTTTTTCGTCAATAAAAGCTTTAATATTGGATGGAATATCATCACGGTCCAACCATTTAAATACATTAAAAAGACGGACATTATAACTCATTACAGAGAAATCCTTCTCATCTTCTACGTATTCCTTGGCAGAAAATTTATAAAACTTATTAATAAATGTAATTCCGGTCAGCAAAACTAAACCAGATAAAATAAGGCGTTTTTTAAACTGAATCGCCCAATAAAGGAAGAACAGTCCATTCATTACAAAAAAGGCCGGCATAAAGAGCGTGAGCACCGACAAAAGCGGAAAGCTTCTGGGCGCTAAAAAGGGTAAAACATAGATACTAAATGTCAATACAGTAAGTACTATATTCAAAAAGAACATCAGTTTATTAAACCACGACAGGTTTTGCATGCTTTCTTTATTACAAGGATTATTTTCCTGCTTTAAATAAAAATTCTTTTTCTTCTTTGGTCAGACAATCATAGCCGGACTGGCTGATTTTATCCAAAATCTCATCAATTTGTTGTTGCGTTTTGTCTTTTGTAACAATTCTTGATGTTGGTTTTTCTGTAGGTTTATTATAATTCTTATGCACTTTCCTGAAAGGGGTTGCAGGTGATTTTCTGAACAGATTAGTAAAAAAATCTATTATTCTCGAAACCAAGATACTCAGGTCAGTCCCATTTTGAAGCAATTTAATAAAAATAAAACCAAAAACAGCACCCGCTAAGTGCGAAATATGTCCACCCATATTACCAAGGCGAAACTGCATTAAATCCAAAACTAAAATTACGGCTGTAATATGCCATAATTTTACGTTGCCAACCAACAACAAACGAACATTCATCAGCGGCTGATAGGTTGTTGTCGCCACTAAAATTGCCATAATTGCAGCTGAAGCCCCAACAATGGATGAAGAATAACCTAAAAAATAATAGGTTAAAACGAAAACTGCTCCGGAGAAAACTGCACTTAAAATATACAATCCAAGATATTGTTTTTGGGTAAAAAAGGTCAAAAACAAATTACTGGCAAAATTAAGCACCATCATATTAAACAATAAATGCCAAAACGTAGAATGTAAAAAAGCATATGTTAAAAAAGTCCAGGGCTTAAATAAAAAAACATTTGGATCTGAATACAAAGCCAGCCAATTTGGATAATCAAAACCCCCTCCGGAATATTGGTAAAAAAATATCAACGAAATCAGAAAACAGGCAATGTTCCAATAAATAACACGCATTGCAATGCCTCCTAATTTATACTGCAATTTTAAATCATCCAGAATATTCATAAAAGTTTTTTTAAATTTCTATTTTTTGATATTAAAATTAAAAATTAATTCCAACGATTGCTATTAAACTGATTCTTTTTCCAGTATAACATCATTAAAAAACCTGCGATAGCCCCACCTAAATGCGCAAAATGGGCAACGCCTGTTCCACCGCTTCCAAATAAAGAATTCCCTTTAAAGCCAAGAAACAAATCAATTGCTAAAATTCCAGGAACAAAATATTTCGCTTTGATTGGAACCGGAATAAACATTAAAGCCAGTTCAGCATTAGGAAACATAAAAGCAAAAGCTGTCAACAAACCATAAATTGCACCGGAAGCACCAACAACAGTTCCCATGTAAGCACCTGTAAAACTTTCAAACTGCGAAACAGTAAGTAATTCCTGCCATCTGGTATCAATTTTACCTTCATTTAAAAGCTGAAGAATATCTGTTTTATGATAACCATTGGCTATTAATGTATTTAAACTATCCTGAAAAAAATAATAATTTACGCCAGTATGTAATAGTGCAGCTCCTAATCCGCAGGAGATGTAAAAAAACAAGAATTTTTTACCGCCCCAAAAATGTTCTAATGCTGATCCAAAAGAAACCATCGCAAACATATTAAATGCAATATGGAGAATTCCACCATGCATAAACATATGTGTAAGAGGCTGCCAGGCTTTAAAACTTGGATTTTCCGGAAAAAACATTGCAAAATATTCATATGAAACTGGAACTAATTGTGAACCAATAAAAAAGATAATATTGATTATCAATAATTGTTTTACTACGGGAGTCATGTTCATCATAAGGCAAACTTTTTATCTATATCTTCAACACGCATCGTGATGAAAGTTGGTTTTTGAAAAGGTGAAATATTTGGATCTTTACAGGCAAACAATCCGTTTACCAGATTATCCTGTTCTTTTTCGGTTAAATAAGACCCGGTTTTAACTGCTAAACTTTTGGCCATTGATTTGGCTATTGTATCATTTTGACTGTAACTGCTTGCCGGGATTCCGTCCTGCAAATCACTTAACAATTGCTCAATGACAAGCGAAACTTCACTTTCTGTAATATTCACCGGAATTCCGGAAATCACAATATGATCGGTTTGGGCTTCTTCAAAAACGAATCCTGTTGTTTCCAGTGAAGGCTTCAGTTCTTCGATTAACTCCATTTCGCCTGACGAATAAAACAAATTTAACGGAAATAACAATTGTTGACTCGAAGCCTGATTTACAGTCATATTCAATAGAAATTGTTCATACAAAATACGCTGATGCGCCCTTTGCTGATCGACAATGACCATTCCTGATTTTATTGGGGAAACGATGTATTTTTTATGAATCTGGTACGTTTTCTGAATCGTCTGCTCGACATCTTCATCATTAAATAAAGACGAGGTCACTTCCTCATTTTCAAACGTAAACGGAGAACTTTCTATACTTTCCGTTTCTAAACCAACATAGAGGCTTTCCCAGCTGGCAGTCGGCTCAACTCTTTTCGAATATCCTGAATAAGAAGACCCTGATCCAGAGCTGCCGCCGGAACCGGCCTTAGAATAATGCTGGTTTGTTTTATCGTCCGTAAAAGGATTAAATGTTCCATCAACCTGAATCGTAGGCGTCTCAGCCTCTAAATCTTTATAATGGTATGGTGTATCTAAATTAGAATCACGATCAAAATCAAGTACAGGTGAAACATTAAATTGTCCTAAACTATGCTTAATCGAAGCTCTTAAAATTGCATACAAAGCTTGTTCATCATCAAACTTAATTTCAGTTTTAGTCGGATGGATGTTGATATCGATGGTATTGGGCGGAACCTGCAAATAAAGAAAATAACTTGGCTGACAGCCGTCTTTTAAAAGTCCGTCGTAAGCCGCCATTACAGCGTGATGCAAGTAACCGCTTTTTATAAAACGATCGTTTACAAAAAAGAACTGCTCACCTCTGTTTTTCTTAGCAAATTCGGGTTTAGACACAAATCCCTGAACATTTATAATTTCGGTATCCTCATTTACAGGAACCAATTTCTCGTTGGTTTTACCCGACATGATACCCACAATTCTTTGTCTGTATCCGGCAGCTGGTAAATTAAACATTTCGCTTCCGTTATGATAAAAAGTAAAATGAATATTCGGATGCGCCAAAGCCACCCGATGAAACTCATCCATGACATGGCGAAACTCAACTGTATCTGACTTTAAGAAATTACGACGTGCCGGAATATTAAAAAACAGATTTTTAACCGCAAATGAAGTTCCTTTTGGCAAAACAGCCACTTCCTGAGACACAAACTTACTCCCTTCAATAACAATGTGCGTCCCCAGCTCTTCCTGATCCTGTTTGGTTTTCATTTCCATGTGGGCAATTGCGGCAATAGAAGCCAATGCCTCACCTCGAAAACCTTTTGTATGAAGTGAGAATAAATCTTCTGCCTGACGTATTTTTGAAGTTGCATGGCGTGCAAAACACAAACGTGCATCAGTTACACTCATTCCCGCACCATTATCAATCACCTGAACCAATGATTTTCCGGCATCTTTTATAATCAGTTTAATGTCGGTTGCTTTTGCATCAACAGCGTTTTCTAATAACTCTTTTACAACCGAAGCGGGTCTTTGAACCACCTCTCCAGCGGCAATCTGATTAGCAACGTGATCAGGAAGTAATTGAATAATACTCGACATTAAGAAAATTGGGTTTAAGGTTCTGTCCTCGATTTCAGCTAACTGCAAAACCTAAGACAGATATTGTTAATTTTATCTGGTTTTAAAAACCAAGGTGTACAAATTTAATGAATTTTGCTTGTGATTCAGAACATCTTCAGTCATAAAAAAAACAAAAAACCTATACTATTTTTACACAGTATAGGTTTTAGCATTTTTAAAACGATTGTGTTTTATTCTTTCTCGATTTTTATTGGTGTCTCTTCAATTTGAATTGCGCCTGAAACCAACAAAGGCTGATTAAACGGGTGCGACATAGAAGCCTGTTGACGGATGTACGCCATTTTTATAGCTGCAATTGCCGCTTCAGTTCCTTTGTTTCCATGAATTCCTCCACTTCTGTCGATAGATTGCTGCATGTTATTATCTGTTAAAACACAAAAAATAACCGGAATATCAGTTTGAACATTCAAATCTTTAATTCCCTGTGTAACGCCTTCACAGACAAAATCAAAATGTTTAGTCTGTCCCTGAATAACACATCCAATAACAATAACTGCATCAACATTTTGTGTCTGCAACATTTTTTTTGCCCCATAAATGAGCTCAAAACTTCCGGGAACATTCCAACGGATAATTTGCTGAGTCGGAACTTGATTATCAATTAATGCTTCGAATGCACCATTGTAAAGTCCTTCAGTTATAGTTTCATTCCACTCAGAAACAACAATCCCAAATCGAAAGTCTTTCGCATTTGGGATTGTGTTTTTATCGTATTCTGATAAATTTTTATTTTCGG
>JBDTNT010000104.1:0-4970 GCA_039933615.1 Flavobacterium sp.
TAAAATGATGATGTGGTTTTTTATCGTATCAGATGCCCTGACATTCTCTGGATTTCTGGCAGCTTATGGTTTTTCTAGATTTAAATTTATTGAAACCTGGCCTTTGGCTGATGAAGTGTTTACTCACTTCCCATTTATGCACGGCGTTTCGGCTCCGATGTATTATGTAGCCCTAATGACTTTTATTTTAATTTTCTCATCTGTGACTATGGTTTTGGCTGTTGATGCAGGTCATCAACTGAAAAAGACAAAAGTTGCCATCTATATGTTCTTAACTATTATTGGAGGTATTATTTTCGTTGGCTCACAAGCCTGGGAATGGAAAAACTTCATTAAAGGGGAATATGGTGCAGTAGAAACAAAAGGAGGAAGCTTATTACAATTTGTTGATAAAGAGGGTAAGAGAGTAGCTCTTGAAGAGTTTGCTGTAAAATTACCGGAACAAAGAATTGCACTTACAAGAGCAGAAGGTAAATGGTTTATGGAAGATGCTGAATCAACGCCAACTTATTCAGTTGCTGAAATTCAGGCAGGTTTCAAAGCACATCCTGATTTATTGATCAGAACAGAAAATCTTACTGCAAAAAAGAAAAAAACAGTTTTGACAAGAGCAGAATCTGAATCTCGTCTAAGCGATGCAAAATATGTAGTAGAAGGAGCAAACTTAACCAGAAACGAATACGGAAGTAAATTATTTGCTGATTTCTTTTTCTTCATTACAGGATTCCACGGATTCCACGTTTTTTCAGGGATTATTATTAATATCATTATTTTCTTTAATGTATTATTAGGGACTTACGAAAAGAGAAGAAGCTACGAAATGGTAGAGAAAGTTGGTTTATACTGGCACTTTGTTGATTTAGTTTGGGTATTTGTATTTACAGTTTTCTACTTAGTTTAATTTTAGATTTTAATTATTATGTCACACGAGCACGTATCAAATACAAAAAGAATCTGGTTTGTTTTTGCATTATTGTCTGCAGTAACTACAGTAGAAGTAATTTTGGGTATTGTTAAGCCTGGAGTTTTAGAGTTTAATCATTTTTTAGGTTTGAATTTATTGAATTGGATATTTTATATCTTAACAATATTCAAAGCATATTATATTGTATGGGCATTTATGCACATGGAAGGTGAAAAAAGCAGCCTTAGATGGTCTGTTGTATCACCGGTTATTTTCCTGGTTTTATATTTATTGTTTATTCTGCTGACAGAAGGACATTATATTTATGGGGTTTTTAAAGATTCTACTATTAAATGGAATTTTTAACATGATATTAATTCGAAAAGAGGCTCCGTTTAACGGAGCTTTTTTTATTTTTGTACCTCAATAACTTCTACCGAAATAATGAAAAAAAATATTGTTCTCTTTGTACTTTTTGTTTTACCGATTGTAGCCTATTTGTTTTTTGCCTCTGGAGTTAATAGTTTTACTAAACTCCCGATAATAACTCCTAAGATTGCTGATTTTGGAGATTGGAAATCTTTAGACGGTAAAAAAGTATCACTTGATAAGAAGATAACAGTTTTAGGTTTTTCAGGTTCTGATATCCTGAACAACCGTGGTAATTATTTTAATTTAAATGAAAAGATCTACAAACGTTACCATGGTTTCGAAGATCTTCAGTTTGTGGTCCTTTGTCCGTTAGGAACTGAATTGGAAGCCCAGAAAGTAGTAGACGCGCTTAAACCCTTTACAGATGTTTCAGGATGGTACTTTGTTTTCGCATCACCTGATGAAATCAGGACATTTTATAAGCAATTAAACTTAAGAGGAAAACTAAAAGATGATTTAGGAACCTCAGATGTTTATATCATTGATAAAGAAAGAAATTTAAGAGGCAGAAAAGAGAAAAAGGACTACAAGGAAGGCTATGACACTTTTCATCCGTCTGAATTGAGCAATGAGATGCTGGATGACTTTAAAATTATTCTGTATGAATATCGTGCTGCCCTTAAAAAGAACCACAATGCTACTAAACAACTTTAAATTTCAATCATAATGTTTAAAAACAAATCATATATAGGAATTTCGTTCATCATTTTAATCTTCGGAATTTATGCTGTCCCAAAAATTGTAGACAGAATAAAAAATGGAGAAGTTGTAAAAGGAAATCGTCTGGATAATGTTGGTTTGAAAAGTTCAAAATCAGATGCCAAGCTGCTTACAATTGGTCCGGCACCTAAATTTGAATTAACGAATCAGGATAACCTTAAAATCTCAAATGAAACATATAGAGGAAAAGTGTATGTATTGGAGTTTTTCTTCACAACCTGTCCTTCTATTTGTCCAAAAATGAACTTAAGCATGCTGGAAATCGAAAAGACTTTTTTTGGAAATCCTAATTTCGGAATCGTTTCCATTACAATCGATCCAGGTCACGATACACCACAAATTCTGAAAGATCATGCCAAACTATTGGGTGTAAAATCTTCCAACTGGAATTTCCTAACCGGTGATAAAGCTACCATTATGGATTTATCAAATAAAGGATTTAATCTTTATGCCGGAGAGAATTCAAAAGTTAACGGTGGTTTTGAGCACTCCGGTTTATTCGCTCTGATTGATAAAAATGGAAAAATCCGTTGTCGTAAAGATGATTTCGGAAATCCAATTTTATACTATGACGGATTAGATAAAAAAGGAGTTAGAGATATTCAGGAAGACATTAAAATATTATTAGAAGAATAAAAATGGAAGATCATTCATTAGAAAAAAAATTCAGCAAATTTATTATTGCAGTTTCAATTATAATCCCACTTGTAGTTGCTGTTCTTTTTACGGTTAAGTTAAAAGATTTTGGGATACAGGTTGAGCCTCTTTCGTTTTTGCCTCCAATTTATGCTGGTACAAATGGCGTTACAGCTATTGTTTTGGTTTTGGCAGTAATTGCCATTAAAAATGGAAAACAAAAACTTCACGAGCGTTTAATGACTTTTGCTATTGCATTGTCGGTTGCGTTTTTGGTAATGTATGTAGCGTACCATATGACTTCTGATTCTACTAAATTTGGTGGTGAGGGAGTAATACGCTATGTATATTTCTTTATTTTAATCACTCACATCTTATTGTCAATCGTAATTATTCCTTTAGTGCTGATTACCTATGTAAGAGCTTTGGCTGAACGATTTGACAGACATAGAAAAATAGCTAAAATAACATTTCCGCTTTGGTTATACGTTGCTGTAACGGGTGTTGTGGTATTTTTAATGATATCTCCTTATTATGCTAAGTAATATAAATAATAATTTTCAGGTTTCAGGTTTCGGGTTTAAATCCTTATTTTTCGGAATTTGTTTTTTCTTTATTTCGACTTCATCGAATGCTCAATGTGCTATGTGTCGCGCTGCTTTGGCAGGCGATTCTAATATCAAAAAGGCAGAGGCTGTAAATGACGGAATTGTTTACCTGATGGTAATTCCGTATTTACTGGTTGGAGTAATCGGAGTCCTGATTTATAGAATGTATCAGTCAAAAAAGAAAAAAGCAGAATAATTTTATTCTGCTTTTTTGTTATTTTAATCCGTCTACTGAAACATTTACCGTCCCGTTTATTTTGATAAAAGCGATAATAGCCTGATTGGTAAGCTGGATTTTATCAAACACAATCTCTTCCATCTTTCCATTTACAAAAACACCCGGCATAGGAGAGTAGTTTTTTAAGTAAGCGGCCATACTTTTTTTACCTTCTTCTAAATTAGGCTGTATAGAATAACGACAGCTTTCTTCCATTTTTCTCAGGATAAGTCCTTGAGCGAGCCAGCTTGCCGTACGCATTAATTTACTTTTTGTATCTAATACGTAATCTAATTTGTCAAAATATATTTCTTTGGTTTGTGGGTTGTATTGTGGGAATCCATTTAGGTAAATAGTTCCGTTTATAGACCCTAAAACATCCAGGGCAATTACCATTTTATCGTTTTTATGCCAGATTGCTACATTTTTCACAGTAATTTTTTTGCTTCCGGATCCAAATTCCTGACCGGCAAAATTTTTGGTCATGATTTTAGAAGCATCTGTATAGGTTGAAATGGCGGCAATATTGGCAGAAATTTGATTTGGAATTTTAGCTACTGGTTTCAATACAATTTTACTGGAACTGAATTTAGATTCTGGCTGTTTGCCAACAATGGTTTCCATGTTGCATTTCATTCCCATGTCCAGTATAAACTGATCATTTTTTAGTTTTGCATTGGTAGAATAAACTTCAACAGGAACAATTCGCAGCCAGCTTTCGTAGGTATCACTCATTTGAAACGGAGTACAGATTTTTTCTAAAGCCGATAAAACGTTTGGTTTGAAATCCATTGATTTCTCGATAGCATCATCTATGCTCTTTTCAATTTTGGACTTAAAAATTGAAATGGCCGGATTTACTAAATAGGTGATGGGCATACTTTTTCCGAAAACCATCATTGTTGGACTCTCGTTCCAATCAAGGGATTTGAACTCGGTTTTGGTGTTTAATTTCCAGTTAGTCAAAGCGACTTCACTTGACAATGTGATTACTCCATTCAAATTAAATTCGCGGATATCGTACAGTTCAACTCCCAGTTTTTTGGTGCCAATCCGGTATTTGACAGTTACTTTTAAAGGCAGTACTGTTTTTATTTTTTTATCCGGATTTGCAGGGTCATTTTGAATTTTTATTGGAGCCAGTTTCCAAATCTTCATTTCAATATCATCATCTTCGATATTGTTGTCTTCATAGATTAAACCATTTAAAATCGAGTTCGTTTGGTTCTCGATATCATGAAGTTTCACCGTGATCGGTAAGTTTATAAAAGAAGGATTACTATCGTAAACCAATGGACTTGCGTCATCAGGTTCAGGCTTTAAAGTCTCTAATTTTTGGGTTGTAGAGCAGCTTGTCAAAAAAACAAGAGATGAAAAAACGTATGCAACAGACAGAATTCTGGATATCTTCAACATTTTAAAAGATTTAAAAAGCGAAAGTAATAAATTTAAA
>JBDTNT010000105.1:0-13705 GCA_039933615.1 Flavobacterium sp.
TTTTTTGAAATCCAAATTTGCTTATAATTTCATCATATTCCTCCTGGAATGTTTTGATTTTATGATGTGATTCTTGATTTTTTATGTAATCCCTCACTTTATTAACTACAGATTCTGAAACAGAAACGGCAAAATACTCATCTTGCCATTCAAATTTTTCTTTGGTTAACTTGTTTTTATTAATCCAAAATGAAGACTCTCCTTTTAGTAATTGCATGATTTTTTGAACATTTTGATCTGCCCCTAAGGAAATTAAACAATGACAATGATCTGAATATCCATTTATAAAATCAATATAAATTCCTTTTTCTTTGGCATTTTCACGAATATGGTTCCATACTTTTTCCCGTAATTCGAAGGAATCTAAAAACGGAATTCTATTTTTGGTACTCCAAACAAAGTAGATATAAATTTTAATCAATGGCATATAATAATTTTTATAAGAATCTATTTCCTGCTAACTCCCGCATTTTCAAAAGTAGCCATTTCATTTAGAAAAGCTTCCGCTGATTTTAAGACTGGTAAAACAATAGCACAGCCGGTACCTTCACCCAGACGCAAATCTAAATTCAGAATAGGCTTTACACCTAAATAATTTAATAATTTTTGATGTGCCTGCTCGGCGGAAACATGACAAAAAATAGCGTTTTGTTTAATATCTGGATTTATTTCAAAAGCAATTAAAAAAGCTACACTACAAATAAAACCATCCACTAAAATCAGCATTTTATGATCGTAAGCACTCAACATTCCTCCAGCCATTTGTATGATTTCGAAGCCTCCAAAATAAGCCAGTTGCTGGAATAATTCGGCTTGACCGGAATAATTATCAATGGCTTTTTTAAGTATGTTTTGTTTCTGAAGTAGTTTTTCGTCCTCAACTCCCGTTCCTTTTCCGACACATTCTTCAATGCTGATACCAGTTAGAAGACTCATCAGAACGGAAGCTGTTGAAGTATTTCCGATTCCCATTTCACCAAAACCTATGCAATTACAAGCTATTTTGGCAATATCGTCTACGATGATTTTTCCTTTTTCAAAACATAGTTGCAGTTCTGTTTCGCTCATAGCCGGAACATGTAAAAAGGATTGGGTGCCTTTTGCAATCTTGGCATTTATTAATTTGGCGTTGGTTGGAAAATCATAATTAACACCAGAATCGACAATAGATAGCGCAATATTATTTTGATTGCAAAAAACATTTATTGCCGCACCTCCTTCCAGGAAATTATTTACCATTTGTCGGGTAACATCCTGCGGATAAGCACTGACACCATGATTTGCAATTCCATGATCTGCAGCAAAAACGACAATGTTTGGATTTTTTATTTTTGGATTTAAAGTTTCAAAAACACTTCCCATCTGGAATGCTAAAGTTTCTAAAACACCTAAAGCGCCAATTGGTTTGGTTTTAGAATCAATCTTTTCCTGTAAAAGCTGAATGAAACTGTCTTTGTTTTTATTCAGAATAGGACTGTCAGAATTAAATTGAATATTCGGGACCTCCAACGGAATCACATTTTTGATTTCCGAACAATCCGGAACTTCAGATTTTTGCTTCCACTTTAATTGCTGCAGCATTGGCTGATTATCGTAATTAGTGGCTGGTTTTCCGATACAGAAATAACCAAGCGGTTCAATGTTTTCGGGTAAATCGATTATTTTTTTGAATTGGTAATAATTCAAAATCGAAACCCAGCCCATTCCGTAGCCTTGTTCCGTAAGTGAAAGCCAAATATTTTGTGCCGCACAAACCGAACTGAATTTAACCGCTTCATTACTGCCGACCGTCCCAATTGTAAACTGATTCAAAACGGATCTGTCGTAAGCAATGATAAGTCCGATTGGCGCTTCTTCAATGGCTTCTAATTTCAGTGACTTGTAATGTTCTTTTTGTTCCGGATTGTCTGTAAGGGCTTCAGCTTTTTTATTATAATCTAAAAACAAATTTTTAACAGCGCTTTTAACTTCTGCAGATTTAATGATGTAATACTTTGTAGCATCAGTTAGCCCGACGGAAGGTGCCCAATGTCCAGCCTGTAAAGCGTTCTTTATCACTTCATCAGGGACTTCATCGGATGTGAAATGTCTGGTATCACGGCGTGATTTCAATATATCATCTAAATAACTCATAGCTGATAAAATTACAATATTTAAATTCCAAATCCCAAAAAGACTTCTAATACACTGGGATTTTAGGTTTTAGAATCTTGAATTTTCTCCTTTGATTTTAACCGGAATTCCAGATATCATTAATACAACTTCATCAGCTTTTGATGCTAAAAACTGATTCATCCAGCCTTGCAGTTCGGTAAATTTCCTGCCGATGTGAGTCTCAGCATGCACGCCCATCCCAATTTCGTTGGTAACAATTATCAATGCTGTGTTTTGTTGGTTTGCTATTTTTTCAAATTCAGCTTTGGCTTCTTCCAAAGATAATTGTACATCATTTTTAGTGTCAACAAAAAAATTCGTCAACCAAAGTGTCACACAATCAATTAGGGCTGTTTTTCCTGTGAAATCAATTTCGCTTAAATGTTTTTCCTTTTCAATATTAGTCCAACGTTCGTCACGTTCCAGTTGGTGTCTGTCAATCCTGTTCTGGAAATCCGAATCCCATTTTCTGGCCGTGGCGACATAGATAGGAGCGTCAGAAAGTTTCAAAGCCAAATTTTGAGCATAGCTGCTTTTTCCGGATCGTTCACCGCCGGTAATTAGATAGATCATTTTTTGTATTATAAATTATGAGTTGTAAATTATGAATGATTTGGGCGTTTCCTTCGGTCGGGCTATTCACTTTATCTTTTATTTTTTAAAGAAAAAAATAAAAGGATACCGTTCCTATCCCTAACGCATAAGGTAAATTAATAATTCAATAGGGGCAATGTCTGCATTCGTTTCCACAGCAGCTTCCTCTTTTTAAGTGAAACCAGGCTTTGAAAACATATTTCTCATTTTCAAGATAGTAATCAATTCCTTCTATTAATTGTTCTGATTTTGGTAATGCCGCAGCTTTATTACGAAGTGCTTTTTCCGGAGTTAAAGTTTCGATGTAAGCATCAATTTTATCTTCACATGCTTCTTTAAAACAAATTGGACAAAGGCAATCACCACCTTCAGAAAGATTAAAAATAGGAGGGTAGTCATTGCACCAACATTTATTTTCAACAGAAATATCTCCGCAGGTGAAAGTAGATTCACAGCTTGAGCAAACTTTTGTTTTTGTGGTATTCATCGAAGTAAAGATAATATTTGTTTATTTTGTAAGAATAAAGGTAAACAAAAAAAATAGAAATTGGTTTACCTTTGCCATTATTGAAATGTAATTATGAAATTGTATTAATTCAAAATCATATCTATTTATAAGGAATTACAAATACCATACCCTAAAATAATATAACCTACAGATGAAACATTTATTACCGAAATTTATTTTTATTTTTTCTTTTATACTTCTGGCCGGATGTAAAAAAAATGAAAATACAGAGCACCTTAAAACTGAAACTGCAAAAAACAGTATCGAGTATGCTTCAGGTCTTTCTATTATAAAACACGAGGGATATTCGGTAGTAACGGTTTCAAACCCGTGGCCAAATGCCAATAAAAAGTTTACTTATATCTTAAAAGAAAAAGAAGCTAAAGTTCCCGACAGTTTACAATCCTATACGACCATAAAAGTTCCTTTAGAATCTCTCGTAGTGACTTCAACAACAAATATCCCATTTTTGGAGATGTTGGAAGTTGAAAATAAACTGATTGGTTTTCCTCATACCGATTATGTTTCTTCAGAGAAAACAAGGGTGTTGATTGATAAAGGTTCCGTTAGAAATGTTGGGCAGAATGAGAAACTAAATGTAGAACAACTTATAGAATTATCTCCGGATCTGATTGTTACTTTTGGTGTAGACAACAATAATCCGATGTTGGATAATTTGAAAAAAAGCGGTTTAAATGTTTTTATCCAGGCAGATTGGATGGAGCAGTCCCCACTTGGAAAAGCAGAATGGATTAAATTTTACGGCGCCTTATTTGGCAAAGAAGATAAAGCAAAAGAATTATTTGATAAGATTGTTTTAAGCTATAATCAGGCAAAGAAACTGGTAGCAGATAAAAAAGCAACTTCAACGGTTTTATATGGATCGATGTACGAAGATGTCTGGTACGTAGCAAAAGGAAACAGCTGGGTTGCAGAATTTATGAAAGATGCACAGGCTAATTATTTATGGGCAGATTTAAAAGGAACGGGAAGCGAAGGCTTGTCATTTGAGAAAGTTTTAGTGAAAGCCAAAGCTGCCGATGTCTGGATCGCTTCAGGATCTTTTAAAACATTGGATGAATTTGGAAAAACGAATCCACACTACACTCAGTTTGATGCTTTCAAGAATAAAAAGGTATATACTTTTGAAGGTCAGTTTGGTGCAACCGGAGGAATAATCTATTATGAACTGGCGCCAAGCCGTCCCGATTTAGTTTTAAAAGATTATATCAAAATTTTTCATCCTGATTTATTACCAAGTTATGAGTTTACTTTTGCATCTAAATTAAATTAAGCAACTTGATAAATCAAAAGCGAAATACAATCCTGTTTTTGGTGCTGGCTTCAGCACTTTTGATCCTGTTTTTTCTTGACATTAGTCTGGGTTCGGTTACAATTCCATTTAAAGAAGTCTATACAAGTCTGACTGGTGGTAACGCGAGTAAATCAACCTGGGAGTATATTATTATTAATTACCGCCTTCCTAAAGCTATTACGGCTGTTTTGGTTGGCGTGGGATTGTCTGTGAGCGGTTTGCTGATTCAGACTTTATTTAGAAATCCATTGGCAGGCCCGGATGTTTTGGGACTGAGTTCGGGAGCAATTTTAGCTGTTGCTGTTGTCATTCTGGGTGCAGGTTTTTTACCGTCATTTCTAAACACAATTTTATTATCGGCATACGGACTTGTACTGGCTTCAACTTTAGGGAGTGTTTTAGTTCTACTGTTAGTTTTATTGGTAGCGCAAAGATTAAGAAATACGATGGCAATTTTAATCGTCGGACTTATGTTTGGGAGTTTTACGAGCGCCATTGTTGGAGTCCTGACTTACTTTAGTTCGGCTGAACAGTTGCAGAAATTTACTTTTTGGTCCTTAGGCAGTCTTGGGAATCTTTCCTGGACATCGATTTCGATTCTGGCAGTTTCTGTTGGCCTAGGCCTGCTTTTAAGTGCGGGTAGTATAAAACCTTTAAACGCGTTGCTTCTGGGAGAAAACTATGCTAAAAGTATGGGGATGAATTACAAAAGATCCAGACTAATCATCATATTTGCAACCAGTATTTTAGCCGGTAGTATCACTGCATTTGCCGGTCCGATTGCTTTTATTGGTTTGGCAGTACCACATATTGCAAAGCTTACTTTCCAAACCAGTAATCATGCTGTTTTATATTGGAGCACGCTTTTTTATGGCGGAATTATTATGTTGTTTTGTGATATTGCCACACAATTACCAGGATCGGAAACTACATTACCAATTAATGCCATTACCTCTATAATTGGGGCGCCTGTTGTAGTTTGGTTATTAATGAAGAAAAGAAATTTTCAGTAAGCATAAAAACTCAGAACCTTAGTACCTTAAAAAAAAAATGAAAACAATCCTATCCACTTCAGATTTAAGTATTGGCTACAAGTCCAAGAAAGCGACAGTGACTATTGCCGAAAACCTGAATTTAAATCTGGGGGCAGGAAAACTCATTTCTTTGATAGGAGCGAACGGAATAGGAAAATCGACTTTATTAAGGACAATAACAGGAATTCAGCAGCCTTTATCGGGAACCGTTTTGCTGAATGATAAAAATATAAATGTCTACAAACCTTTAGATCTGGCGCAAAATTTAAGTTTGGTTTTAACAGAAAAACTGCCGCCCAGTAATTTGACTGTTTTCGAATTAGTAGCATTAGGCCGCCAGCCTTACACCAACTGGATTGGTACTTTAACCCCCAAAGATATTACAAAAGTAAACGAAGCTTTAGAACTTACTCAGATTGCTCATTTAGCGGATAAAAAACATTTTGAAATAAGTGACGGGCAGTTGCAAAAAGTCTTAATTGCAAGAGCACTGTCTCAGGATACTCCCTTGATAATACTTGATGAACCTACAACACACCTCGATTTGCTGCACAAGGTTTCGCTTTTTAAACTATTGAAAAAACTAACGAAGGAAACTCAAAAATGCATTCTGTTTTCAACTCACGATATTGATTTGGCGATTCAATTAAGCGATGAAATGATTATTATGACACCAGATTTAATTGTTCAGGATGAACCGTGTAATTTAATTTCTAAAGGAAGTTTCGCAACTTTATTCAAAGATGAACATATTGTTTTTGATGCTGAAAAAGGGAAGTTTGTAATTACTTAGAAGTTTACTTTATAAAGTTGTTCATTTGTAGTTAAGTGACTTTTTAAAAATAAAATAAAAAAAATTAAATTTTTAAACCAATCTGTCTTTTCGCTTCACCAACCACAAAGGCCACAGAATTTGCAATATTAAAACTTCGGATTAATTTTGACATTGGAATCGTTAAATGGTTTTCAAAACGTTTCAGGACTTCTTTGCTTAAGCCAACACTTTCTTTACCAAAAACCAACCAGTCCCCATCCTGAAAATCAGTTTGTAAATATGATTTATCAGCATGTGAACTCATCAAAAAGACACGTGACTGATCCGGGATTTGTTTTATCCATTCCTCGATATTGGCGTACTCCGTCACATCAAGATGAACCCAGTAATCCAAACCGGAACGTTTCAGGTTTTTGTCATTAATCACAAATCCAAAAGGGTGAATCAAATGTAAACGGCTTTCGGTACCAACACATAATCGGCCAATATTTCCGGTATTATTTGGGATTTCCGGTTCTACAAGAACAACGTTCAGCATTTTGTAATTATTTATAGATTGAAAATTAAAAGAACCTAATATGGCTTCCTAATTTTTATATTGATTTATTTTCCATTTTAAAATCGGAAACTTCTAAAACCTCTCCGGCTTTTAAGTTTTGCAAATATACATTTCCTATACGAACACGAACCAATCGTAATGTCGGAAAACCAACCGCTGCAGTCATTTTTCGAACCTGACGAAATTTGCCTTCGTTTACAGTGATTGAAGCCCAGGTAGTTGGCCCATGACGCTCGTCTCTGATTTTTTTGGCTCTTGGTCCAAAATCAGGGATTTCTGTAACGATGAAAGCTTTACAGGGTCTGGTTTTGTATTTGCCACCGTCAAAACCAATTTCGACACCTTTTTGCAATTCCTCAATAGCTTCCGGAGTAATTATACCATCAACTTGTACATAATATTCCTTATCGACTTTCTTGCTTCTTATTTGTTCGCTAACTTTTCCGTCGGTGGTGAGTAGCAATAAACCTTCAGAGTCTTCATCTAAACGACCAATAGCCATTGTGCCTTCCGGAAAATTATATAATTCACCCAGAAGTTTTTTCTTTCTTTTTAATTCATAAATAAACTGGCTCAGATAGCCGTAAGGTTTAAAAAGAATGAAGTGATGATGCATATTGAATTTTTGATGCAAAGATAGTTTTGTTTCATTATAATTGAAACAAGAACGTTTTATTATCCAAAAGCTATGTTAAACCATTTAGTTTTCAGACGCAGAATTCGTAATATTATAATAAGAATTTTAAAAATTAAAAATATGGAAACTAATAATTTAGGCTCTAAAAAGATAAATGGAGCACAAAAAAACATAGATGAATCTAAAGGAAAAAATGTTTCTCACGATAATAAACCTGATGAAACAAAACTGAAAAAAGAAGTCGTAACAGATCAGGATGGCAACAAAGAAGTAGTGGACAGGGCAAGAAATGAAAACGAAAATATAAAGAAAGTTTCAGATAAAGCCGATAGCGAAAATTCAAACCGCGGTGTTTCTAAAGAAGATGAGGTAAAAAAAACGGTTGAAAACAAAGACAGGAATTCTGATATTACTCCAAATCGGTATCCTAATTCTCATCCTGATAATCACGAAGACAGAGGGAACATGAAACTAGATGAATAGTATACGTTGATTTTAAATTGTCACACTTCTGAAAATCGTTGGTATACCATGGGTTTGGATGTATTTTCTGATATAAAATTAAAGACTTTCTAACTTTTGAAGGTCTTTTTTTTGTTTATTTTTCAGATAATAAAAATAATAACCTAAGGTTATTTCTTATAAATTACTATATTGTAAGTAAATTTTTCGGATAATGTATAATGATGTTAAACCTTATTGTAGTTGATAATAATGAAATATATTTGCTAATAATTTTCTTTTAGTTAGCATATGTTCATCAATTTGGGTGCAATAAGTTTAAGATTTTACAATATTCCCTTAATATTAAAGACTATAAATTTGATTTCTAAAAACCCCTATTTTCAAACGTATGAAAAATAATTACTCTTTACGCAATTTAATGACTTTTTTAAGTTTTTTTTGCTGCTTTTCTGTGAGTCTTGTTGCGCAGACAATGCCAGCACCTCAAAGTTTACCTTATACACAGGACTTTTCTTTTGCTGCAACAGTGACAACTTATCCGGCTGGGTTTCAAGGCTGGACTGCAAGTATATTGCCGGGGTCAGCTTATAACACAAGTGCTACTATGACGGCAGACAGATCCTTAGTAGCGGGTAGTACAGCTTCTATCACTAGTGGTAATTTTCATAATTATGATGGAAAAATTGGCTTCCTTAATACAGGTAGTCTTGATTTGGCTATAGGATTTGCATTTTCAACAGTTGGTCAGACTGCAATTCAGGTTAAATATGATGCCATGACAATCCGTAATCCATTTGATGTACCACCAGCTACCGGTAATACCCGTATTAATGAAATGGTTTTACAATATCGTATTGGTACAAGTGCTGCTTTTATTACACTATTACCAACTGCTTATGTGAATAATGATGTAAAACAGATAACTGCTGTTACAACTCCACAGAATTTGCAAACCATAAAAGTAACGCTCCCGGCTGAATGCGAAAACCAGCTAGTTGTACAAATTAGATGGATTTCCAAACAAAATTCAGGAGGAGGATCACGTCCTTCTTTTGCAATTGACAATTTAGATATTAGAAGTGATTTAACAGCTCCGGTAAATGCAGCAGGTTTTCCACAGGCCAGTTCCATTTTATCAGATGGTTTTGATTTTTCTTATAAATTAGATGAAGCAGCTAGAACCTATTTTGTGTTATTGCCTTCCGGAAGTACAGAACCGACTGTTGCTCAGATAAAATCAGGTCTTGATGCCAGTGGAACTGCCGCTTTACAATCGGGATTTTTAGACATCATAAATCCTTCTCAGGTATATGTGAAAAACTTTACGGGATTGGTTATTAATACTTCCTATTCTGTTTTCTCTATTTCTGAAGACGCTTACGGAAATATTCAGTCAGTAGTCAATAAAGTAGATGTTACAACTTCAAGTGTTGTAATTCCATCTTTGTCAACAACTAGTACTTCATTAAATTTAGGATTTTCTGAAGCAAATTTTGATTCAGAAACTTTATCTTATCAGATTAAGGGGAGTAATCTTTCCAATGATGTTGTAGTTACTGCTACTGCTAATTTTTCAATTTCTAAAGACAATATTAATTTCCAATCTTCTTTAACGTATAGTGTTTCTGATTTTGGTTCAAATGCAACACCAACGGTTTATGTGAAGTTTATTCCAAATGCAACGGGTATTTTTTCGGGTCAGATCACACATGAATCAACCGGTGCAGTCACTAAGACGGTGACTCTCACAGGAACAGGAATTAATCCGTATGTGCAGGGTTTTAACGATGTAAATGTTTTTACAAACAGTGGCTGGACGCAATTTAATATTGCTGGTGCCGTAAATAAATGGTCAACTACTACGGTAGCAAGAAATGTGAATTCGGGAACCGGAGCGGTTCTTATGAATGGTTTCTCAGATAATGGAGCCAGTAAAGATTGGTTGATATCACCAAAATTACGTTTAGATAATTTCAATCAGTTTCCTTTATTGTCATTTTACACCCGTAAATTTTATGCAGGACCAGATTTGAAATTAATGGTTTCTATTGATTATGATGGAAAAAGCAGTCCTGAAACTGCTACATGGACAGAGATAAATGGTAATTTTCCAACGACAACCGGAACTTACATTCAATCACAATATATAAACTTAGGTGCTTTTAAAACAAGTCATACCTATTTGGCATGGGTTTATGAAACTACGACAGGAGGAACTAATAATGCCTCAGAATGGTCTTTTGATGATTTTGCTGTTACTAATGAAACAGGTTATGTGGCTTCCAATCCTGTTCTGGATTTTGGAGATGTAAGTCCTAATGCTGTGTCAGTAAGTAAACCTTTTGATTTTAAAGCCGATGGTTACGGGGATATTACCATTACTGCTCCCTCAGATTATCAGGTTTCTTTAGATAACACTTTATTTCAATCCAGTATTATTGTAACTGGAGCAGACGCTTTAGCTGGTAAAATACTTTATGCAAGATTTACACCTTCTGTAAAAGCATTGACTATTTCTGGTGCATTAACCGTAAACGGAACGTCCCTAAATAAACAAATCGGGTCATTGACAGGTTCTTCTTTACCAAAAGCAGAAACTTTTGATATCGTAAGTTATAATTTAGAATTTTTTGGTACTGACGTAAAAGGTACTGATGGGGTTGAATTTGGACCAACAGATGACGCACTACAAATTGACAATGTTGCCAAAGTAATGAATAAATTAAATGCAGATGTTTATGTTGTACAGGAAGTTTCTGATGATCCATCTATCGATGCTTTAATTCAAAAAATAAACATAAACGGAAAAACATTCGATAAGTCAACTTCAACTTCATGGTCGTATTCTTTTAATGGACCTGAGCCTAATTTTCCTCCCCAAAAATTGGTGGTACTTTATAATACACAAACCACTACCGTAAAAAGTACTCGCGTAATGTTTAAAGATTTATACGATAATGTACGCTCAGGAGCGGCAACTTTACCGGGCTATCCATCAACTCCATCAAGCTTTTTCTCTTCGGGACGTTTGCCTTATATGGTTAAAATAGAAACAAATATTGGCGGGGTCAAAAAGGAAATTAATCTGATTGACCTTCACGCACGTGCAAACAGCGGTAGTGATATATCCAGATATAACATGCGTAAATACGATGCTGAATTATTGAAAGACAGTCTAGATGTATATTATCCAAATTCAAATTTCATGATTTTGGGAGATTTTAATGATGATGTTAAAGCATCAGTTATTGCAGGACAGCCATCATCCTATCAAAAAATAGTAGAAGATACAGATCGTTACAATGCGCTAACTTTAGGCATTAGCCAGGTTGGTGCCTATAGTTTCTTAAGTTCCGGAGGTTTCCTGGATCATATTGTTATCTCTAATGAGCTTACAGATCAATACATCCCAAATTCAATTGCTGTTTATGATCCACGTACTGATATTGCAGGATATACTACTACAACTTCAGATCACGGACCGGTAATTGCCCGTTTCGAATTAAAAGCAGATAATTTATCCACAACTGATTTTGAGACCAAAAATGGCTATTTTATACAAACCTATCCTAATCCTGCATCAGATATTGTAAACGTTATGGTGAAAACAAATGATGATAAAAACCTTAAACTGAAAGTTTATGATATGTCAGGACGTTTGGTTCTAAATCCGATTGAAATAAAAGGAACTCAGGAAAAAAACAATTCAGTGATTCAGATCAGTAATCTTAAAACAGGAGTTTATATTTATACGTTAACAGAAAATAATAAGGTTATTTACAGTAATAAAATTATAAAGAAATAGAGATAACAATCCTATTTTAAACAAGAAAGGCAGCTCAATTAAGCTGCCTTTCTTTATTATTTAAAAGTTTAATCATTTTCAAATAAGCTTTTAACTCGATTTAAATCAGAAATTTCATTATCCGTTATTGCATAAAAATAATTCAACTGCCATTGTTGTGTTTTTTGAGCTTGTTTGCTAGTAGTTTCATCCCAAGGCGGATAAACTCTTGTAGCTCTTATTCCTTCCTTTACAGAAGTAGAAAAGATCCCTTTCTGTAATAAAACTGATTTTGGAAAAATAAACTGTCCAAACAAATCCTTTTTTCTGACACTGATAATAACATAGTCAATTGCGTCTGAAACATCAAAAGGTTCAATGGTTTTTAATATAGCATTACGTTTCCACAAAGTTACGAACTGACCAGTTTTTGTGGGAGTGATTTTGGCTTCCCGATAGCAAATGTACTTTTGGTTCAATCGAAAACGAAAAGCACTGTATTCCGCGCTTTCGGCTTCAGGATGAGGTTGAGTACATTCAAAACCAAGAAGGTCATAAATCAATTCCCCGGTAGTAATTAAGTCGTGAGGAATTGAGTTCAGGTTATTCCATTTGTTTTTAATGCTCATTATAAGAGAGTTATTTTTGTTGCTGTTTTTTTGAAAATTACAACAAAAAGCAGTTTAAAACGAAACATTCAAACCAAAATTTAATCCCCATTGAAACTGATTAAAAGACTGATTGCTTAATGGGTTTAAATAATAATTCATAGCGGGTTCAACAAAGACATTTGTTTTTTTGTAAATGCGATATTGTATAGTACTGCTTAATACAGAACCGTAAACAAAGTCATTGGCATCAATGTTTTCGCCAATACTATTACCATCAAGGGCAACCTTATTCGAAATTAATTTACCAACAAAACCTCCTGTATTTAAGCTGATACTGGTTTTATTTTTACTAAAAACAGCATACGAAACCTCTAATGGCATTTCAATATATCTCAAACTCTGATCTAAATTACCACTCTGTAGATTGTCACTTTTCAAAACCTCTTTTGTACTGTTTGAAACAAATACATAATCACTATTTGTGGCAATTTGAGGAGCAGTAGAATTTTGAATATAATAATCATTATAAGTTGCCAGAACATTATTCTTTGGCTTCACATTCATATACGACACATTGGCAATGCTTTGTCCTAATTCATTGATTTTAAAACCGGAACCCACTGCCCATTTCTTGTTGATTTTGTATTTTGTTTTTACGCCGTAAGTATTACTTTGTTTAGAGTCATTGGTGTGACCTAAAGTTTTGTCATTTTTATAGTTTTCAGAATTAGCAACACCGGCAAAAACTTCAACAGCCCATTTTTCGGCATTAGAAATAGCTTTTATTTCTTTCTCTTTGTCCTTCTGAACCTCCGGATTGATGATGCCTTTTTCTAAATTCTGAAGCTCTGCTAACTGAACGGAATCCTGTTTACTCAATACATCAATAAATTTTGAATTACCTTTTTGATTCTCAATAAATGATTTTCCAGCTATAGTCATTTCGTTTTTTGACTCTTCTCCGCTTTTGTCAATTTTATTTTGTTGGTCACTTAAAATTGTATTGGAAGAATTTAAAGCTAAGCTGTTATTTTTATTACTTTTCGAATACTGTTTTTCCTCAAAAAGAGAATTTGATATCTGATTTTTTGAAGTTGGATTAAACGGATTCTGTTTTCCGGAACTAAATGTCTTTTCAGCTAAAATCTGATTTGCCTTTCTTTTTTCAGTATCTGATGTTTGATTTTTTGATGCTGAATTAACTAAATAGTCTTTTGCAATAAATGGACTTTCCGCTAAACCCTGATTTGTATTTCTTTTTTGAAAAGC
>JBDTNT010000106.1:0-6157 GCA_039933615.1 Flavobacterium sp.
TACATATCGTACAAATGGGTAAAAGCTCTTTCGTCTTTTTTGTAAATTAAAACTAATAATTCTTCTTGACTCATATGAATGGGATTTTTAAGCTTAAACAATTTTTCTAAAAGCATTTTTTATTACCTGAGATAAAGATAATTTATTTTTTCTTGAAAACGATATTTTTTTTAACAGTCTTATCCTTAGTAAAATAAGGGTTTTTTGAAAAAAGTAACTTTTTTTTGACTTTTTTAAAACCAAAAGCAAACCCTTTACGTAAATGCTATTATATCATAAAATGAAATGTTTAGATAAATAGCAAATTACACAAAAAATTTGGTAAAATTAAATTTTCAGAAGTTACTGAATCGTAAAAGCATATTAGATTTTACATTTTTTATGAAAGAAATCGTAAAGTAAATCTCAATAAAACAAATAAGGTCATGCAGAAAATAAATAATCTAAAAATATTGATTGTAGGCTTAACAAGTGTTTTAGCGCTTTCTAATTTTAATGGAAGTCATTTTCAAAAAGAGAAAGTTGAAATTCAGACGACAGATTTAAATCTTTCAGCTCACCTGATCAGTAAGTAGAAATCAATACTGAAGCTTAATTGCTTCATATTAATATAAGACCGATTTGATACTAATCGTTCCGTTTTTTAAAAGTATCAGGCAACCCGCAATAATCAAAGAACAACCATTATGAAAAATTTAAAAGTAGTAGCCTTGTTGGCTAGGTGGCAGGAAAAATGGATGGAAAATATAACGCCTAAATCAGATAATTCGTTAGCGGTTTACTGTTTGGTGCCTGTAAAATATAAAAGCATTTAGATTAACCGATAAGTAATAATCAGGTTAACAGAGTCTTATGTAGTTGATGCACTCGGACTTCCAATCGAAAATATTTTACAGATAATGAAGATGCTAAAAGTCAGGTTTATAACTAATAAATTAGAAATTTTTATTGTAAACACCAATATTGGAAATCATTTATAGAAAAGTGGACTTGAGTATAAAATATTATGATCAAAACCGAGGCATCAACTATGAATTAAGAATATAAAATAATTACAATTAGTAAATATTTGAAATAAGGCGAAAATCGAAAAATTCAGCTTTATCGACTGATTAGAAAAAAAATGGAATTTAAACAGCTCATTTATTCAATGAATTTAGAATAAAACTCAGTTTACTTCCCAATCTATATATAAATGAGTATGGAAGTATGAAAAAGTAAAATTTCATACTTGGGTTCTCTAAAAATTAAAAGCAAAATTGCTTAAAAGATTCAAATTTCATGGTTTGATTTGTTTGTATGGGGAGAAGCCTAACGTCTGATTAACGTTAGGCTTCGTTTTTTATTTAACTTATATTTAATACAAAATAAAGCAGCCAAAAAACAGCTGCAAAACTGTTTTTGACTAATTTTATAAAAAATTATAAAGATGAAAAAATTATTATTTATGGCTTATGGTGCGCTGTTCTTATTCAGCTGCCAAAATCAGGCACAAACAAATAAAACAAAAACTCCTAAAATGGATAAGGTTATGGCAAAAGAAACTATTTATCAATTTAAAGTAGAAGATTTATCAGGAAACCCTTTTGATTTTGCTTCTTTAAAAGGCAAAAAAGTGATGATTGTAAATACAGCTTCAAAATGCGGACTAACGCCTCAGTACAAAGATCTGGAAGCGATCTACAAAGAATATAAAGACAAAGGTTTTGTGATTGTTGGCTTTCCGGCAAATAATTTTGCTTCACAGGAACCTGGTACAAATGAAGAAATCGGTGCTTTTTGCCAGCAAAATTATGGTGTAACTTTCCCTATGATGGATAAAGTTTCTGTAAAAGGGGATGATATGTGTGAAGTGTACAAATTCTTAACTCAAAAATCCAAAAACGGTTTACAGGATTCAGAAGTAGAATGGAATTTTCAAAAATACCTAATTAACGAAAAAGGAGAATTAGTAAAAGTGATCAAACCAAAAACTTTGCCTACAGATCCTGAAGTTATCAATTGGATAAAAAGCTAATAGCAGCACTATCTAAACCAAAAAATCCACAAATTTGTTAGTACAAGTTTGTGGATTTTTTTTGTTTCAGATTCCAACTTCCAATTTCCAAGTTTCAAGTTTCAAGTTTCAAGTTTCAAGTTTCAAGTTTTCTGTGTGTCATTTCAAAAGAGAAATCACACAAGTAAATTCACACTTCGATATTTTGGATATAATTTTTTTGATCTAAGAAAATTTGCATCAAATAAAAGAATTATTTCAAAATCAACTGCATAAAAACCAAATCAAGCCAATGATCGAATTTATACCCAACTTCACGAATTGTTCCAGTTGATACAAAACCAAATCTTTCATGAAAAGCAATACTTCCTGCATTATCAGCATCGATTGCACCAATCATAACATGATAGCCCTGTTCTTTTGCCAGACGGATTAGTTCTGTCAGTAATTTAGAACCAATTCCTTTACCGATTACATTGTCAACTACGTATACCGAGTGCTCAATGGTGAATTGATAACCGATTTTCTCTCTAAACTGTCCATAACTGCCAAAACCCACAACTTCACCATCTAAATCGGCAACAACAATAGGTAGGTTTTTAGTTTTTTTATCTTCAAACCATTTTGTCTGTACTTCCAGAGTCTGAATATCATAACTATAATTGGAAGTCGTATGTAAAATAGAATGATTTACAATTTCCAGTATTTTTTCTAAATCGTTTGTTGTGGCAGGTCTGAGTATTACGTCCATTTTTATTGTGTTTTTAAGTTTCATTTAGTGCCTAATTCTGCCAGTAGAGCATCAACATCTTTGGTACTCCATGTCATTTCAGTGCAAATGACTTTTGCGTCCTTTGCATATTTTATAGCCGATTTTTTGTCTTTTATTTTATTATAAAGCCTGGCAAGAAGTAAATTTCCATCATAAGAATCATTCAATTCCAGCGAATGATTTACCCAGAAAACAGCTTTTTTCAATGCATCAGTGTCATCTATATGCTTTAAATACGTTTGTCCGATATCTTTTAGAAAACTGGCATCATTCCATGTCAGTTTCTGAGTATCTTCAAGGGTTACCTTTTTGTAAAATTGCCATTTTTCGGTTCTTTCGGCCAAAGTCAGATCAAATTTAAAAACTAAAGAATCTGTTTTCTGCAATCGGATAGATTTGGCAACTTCTCGTTGTTTATAATAGTTGATAGTATCTAAATTATCAACTAAAGGCCGAAGTAATTCATTTACAATACTCTCCACTTTACGATCGATACGATTTTGCGAAGCTACGGCAGCAAACTCTTTTTGATGTTTTAAAACATATTGAAATTCTCTGGAATTGATATCTGTCACACCATTGGCAATAACACGCCAGTTGGTTTCACTTACTAATTGCGTATCAGATTGTGTATTCAGGTAAATGTGTGTCGCCGGTGACAGATCGGTTCTGTCTTTTCCTTTTTTTAAAATATTCAGGTATGCAAAGAATTTTGTCGGGTTAGACGGATCGGCCAGAAATTCTTTCTCCAGATAAGGCAGCTGCATTTTTGGATTTAAAGCATAATTGGCTTCTGTCATGAATTCTGCCGTTTTCATTTCGCCTTTTAAAGCGTAAATAAGTGTTTCGTTGGCATCTAAAAATAAAAAGGCGGGCAGTGATTTAGTATTGAATTTTTCTTTTAAAGCTTTTCCTTCTTCCTTCTCAATATTTTTCCAAATGCAGCTGTAATTTTTTTTTAGAAAATCCATTACTGCTGGATCGCTGAAAACTTCTTTCTTCATCTGATTGCAATGGGGACACCAATCAGCATATAGCATAACAAAAAGCAATTTATGGTCTTTTCGGGCAGTTTCTAAACCAGTTTTATAAGGCGTATCATCAGGGACAAATTGATTTTGTGAGTTTATCGTTTGTAATGAAATGAAAAATAAAAACAGATATAGAAGACGCATGAGAAGTTTATTTTATTCAAAAAAATAGCTTTTACAAATATATTCCCTTTTTCTAAAATTTGACTTAATATCTCGCCATTTATAAGTTAAATCAACATTGAAGTTTGTAACTTTGTGCTATTAGAAAGTTTGCAATTTTCTTAAATAATAATACATCATAAGAATGATTTACCCCAAAATACCGCTTGCTCAAAGCATTATCGAAATTTGTTTAGCAAAAGGAATCACTACTATTATAATTTCCCCGGGATCCAGAAATGCACCTTTAACAATTGGTTTTGCTCAAAACACCAATTTTACATGTTACAGCATAGCAGATGAGCGTTGCGCTGCATTTTTTGCCTTAGGAATTGCACAGCAGACCAAACAGCCAACAGCAGTGGTTTGTACTTCCGGATCTGCGTTATTAAATTATTATCCGGCTGTGGCTGAAGCATTTTACAGTCATATTCCATTAATCGTTATTTCAGCAGACCGCCCACAGAATAAGATTGATATTGGTGACGGACAAACAATTCGCCAGCAGAATGTTTATGAGAATCATTCCGTTTTCAATGCCAATCTAACGGAAGAAGCTTCAGTTGAAAATGATTTAAAAATCAACAAAGCAATTGAAACCGCCATCCTTAAAAAAGGCCCGGTACACATCAATGCGCCTTTTGAAGAACCTTTATATGAAACTGTTGAAGTACTTTCTGTTCATTCTAAAATTACAAATTCAGAGCCTTTATTAGAAACAAAAACTATAGAAAACAGCGAGGAATTAGTTTCTATTTGGAATTCGGCCCAACGTAAATTAATTATGGTTGGTGTCAACGAAGCCAATGCCATTGATAATGAAATAACAGAAACCCTGGCAAAAGATCCGTCAGTAGTTGTGCTCACAGAAACAACTTCAAATCTGCATCATCCTACTTTTATTAATAGTATTGATACTTTAATTACTCCTTTTGAAGATTCTGATTTTAAGGATTTTCAGCCAGATATTTTGGTAACTTTTGGAGGAATGATTGTTTCAAAACGAATCAAGGCATTTTTAAGAAAATACAAACCAAAATACCATTGGCACATAGATACTTTACGTGCATACGACACCTTTAGTGCATTATCAAATCATTTTATTATGCAGCCAAATGACTTTTTTGTGGATTTGTTATCGAAAAGCCTACCTACGGAAAGTGATTATTTTGAAAAAATAAAAAGCATCTACGATTCAAGGAAAATAAAGAGAAAAGAATATCTGGACAAAATCCCGTTTTCGGACTTTAAAGTTTTTGAAAAAGTAATTGAAGCTTTACCCAAAAACAGTCAGCTGCAGATTAGTAACAGTTCAGCGATCCGTTACGCACAATTGATCCATATTGATCCATCGATTGCCGTTTTCTGCAACAGAGGAACAAGTGGAATTGACGGAAGTACGTCCACAGCTATTGGTGCTGCTGTAGGTAGTGGAAAACAAAACGTTTTTATTACAGGAGATATTAGCTTTTTATACGATAGTAATGCTTTATGGAATTCTTATATTCCTAAAAATTTCAAAATTATTTTAATTAATAATGGAGGAGGAGGAATTTTCAGAATTTTACCGGGACATGAAGAGAAACCTGTTTTCAATACTTATTTTGAAACTTCCCATCATCTGACGGCTGAGCATCTGGCTAAAATGTATCATGTCAACTATTTCACAGCATCTGATGTTGCTTCTTTAGAAAAAGGAATTAAAGCTGTTTTTGATGCAAATGATGCACCGGGTATTTTAGAAATATTTACCCCAACTTTTGAAAATGATGTTATTTTGAAGCAATTCTTTAAAGAGTTAAACTAAAATTTTAAAAGTGTCTTTATTGGCACTTTTTTTATGAAATATTTTTTCTGCTTACCATTTTCAAACTTCGTACCTTTGCAGCTTAGAAACTCAGTTGCTTATCAACTCAGAACCTTTATAATATGATTGAAATAGGAAAATACAATACACTTACCATACTACGTGATACAAAAGTTGGTTTATTTTTAGGCGATCCTGAAAAAGACCCTGAAGGAATTCACGATATATTATTACCCAATAAATACGTTCCGAATGAGTTTGAAATAGGAGAAGAACTTATCGTTTTTGTTTATTTGGACCACGAACAACGTCCCGTTTCCACAACGCTTGAGCCTTATATTTTATTGAATGAATTTGCTTTGTTAAGAGTGAATTACATCAATCAGGTT
>JBDTNT010000107.1:0-4017 GCA_039933615.1 Flavobacterium sp.
GATCCAAACCAAATATTCCCATCATGAGCTTCTAAAATACCAAACAGACCGTTTCCTCCTGACTTAATCTCGGTTACTGTGGGGTTTTTATCAGACAGAGAATTTCTGTCATACCGAAAAAGTGCCCAAACTGGGCTATTATTCCTTTGCGAACTAGTCCAAATATTACCTTTTTTATCCTCGATGATGTAACCAACAAAATTCCTGGTAAAATTGATAAATGTATTGCCATCATAGCGCCAAAGACCATCAGCCCCTCCTAGCCAGATATTTCCTTTTTTATCTTCAATTAAAGAACGAACATTTTTAAAAGGTTTGTCGTTATGGGTGAAAACAGAAAATATTTTTCCATCATAAACAAAGGTGTTACCTCTTGTGGCAAACCAAAATTTACCTTTTTTGTTTTCAATAATAGAAGTAATTTCATAAGGACGTCTATTCGGAAAAGTTTTTCCGGTACGATCCTCATTCATCACATCCCCATCTATGATATAATTCCGAAAGGAATTCCCGTCGTAACAGCTTACTCCTCCGGAAACACCGAACCACATGTTGCCTTTTTTATCTTCATAAATGCTTGTAACTTCATTATTAAGAAGCCCATTTGTGGTTGAAAAATTCTGAAAGGATTTCCCATCGTAATAAAAAACACCTGAGCCTATAGAGCCAAACCACAAATTACCATTTCTATCTTCTAAAAGAGAAAAAAATCGGGCCTTAATCACTTTACTTGTAATGTTGGCAAAAGACTTTCCGTCGTATCGAAAAATACCAGAAAACGCAGCGATCCAAATGTTGTTCTTTCTATCTTGTATGATATTTCGACTTATCCATTCAGGTCCGTGGGAGGTAATTACATCTTTGATTTCGGAGTTGATAATGATTTTTTTTCCTTCTGTTTGGCTTTGTCGACAAGAGGTGTAAAGAAAAAGAATTAATAACAAGGTGTAAAACTGTAAGCATTTCTTCATTGTGTCTGATATTAGATTTACAATAACTATAATGATAAACACATGCAATGACCAAACTGGCTCATTGGTATAGAAATGTAGAGGAGTCGGGGTTTAAAAACTTTAATATCTTGCTCAATACCTGTTATGCTTCAAAACAAACTGCGGCTAAGAAATAAGAGTATACTTTCTTTAATTCAGGATTTCAAGGTTACGGCTTTCGTAAGCCGTTGCTTTTCATCTTGCTTAAGAATTCAGGTGTGACGCCTATATAACCGGCGATATACTTTTGTGGTAATTTAAGCATCAGGTCGGGATATTGACTATGGAATTTCCAATATCGCTCTTCTGCACTGAGGCTGAGAATTTCCAATGTGCGTTCCTGAAAAGCAATTAATGAACGTTCAGTCAAAATCCGGAAGTATCTTTCGAAGACTGCACCTGACAAAAACAATTTTTCTTTAGTCTCCTGTGTAAAGAATAAGATTTCCGTATCAAGTATGGCCTGGATGTTCAGCTGGCTTGGTTTGTCATTGTAAAAGTTCTGCAAATTTCCTGTCCACCACCCAGGCGTTGAAAATCCAAGAATATGCTCTGTACCTCTATTGTCTGTTATGTATGTCCTAAGGCACCCGCTCAATATATAGGAACTCATGGCTGCTACTCCACCCTCATGAAGGAGGTATTGATTCTTTTTTATTTTCCTGTACTGAACCAGAGAATTTAGCGCCAAGATTTCATCCTCGCTTAAACTCACATAGGTTTTGATATGGTTTTCGAGTAAAGAAGTGTCAAATTTTGGACCAGTTATTTGAATAAGTTTAGTCATTTCTTAATCTAGGTTAAGTCAATTCAATAATGTACATTATTACACTGACGCGTGCGAAGTTCTAATTTTGAGTTAGTAAATAACTATAATTTTAAAAAACAAATTTATGAAAAAATTAATGAATTCATCAGTTATAAAGGCGCTATCGATTATGTTCGTTTTATGCCTGAATGTTACAGTAACGAGCGCTCAGCAGAAAAAGACTACGCTGATCAATCCCGATGATGCTGTTTTTTTATTTGTCGACCATCAGAGTGGTTTGGTTCAAACCATTCACAGTATGCCGGTTGGTGATTTAAGAAGAAATCTTGCGGGTCTTGCAAAAGCATCCCAATTGCTACATATACCTGCCATTTATACTGCATCCGTTCCGACAGGACCAAATGGTCCTACATTGCCTGAAGTAAAAGACAATGCCCCAAATGCAAAGTACGTTATCCGAGATGGAGAAATTAATGCCTGGGATAGCAAAGAATTCGTTAATGCAGTTAAAGCTACAGGTAAGAAGACCCTCATTATCTCCGGTATGTGGACCAGCGTATGTGTAGTCTATCCTGCCTTGTCTGCCCTTGGAGAAGGTTATACCGTTTATGCAGTTGCAGATGCCAGTGGAGATATTACACCTGAAGCACATGAACTGGCTATGCTCCGTTTGACTCAGGCAGGTGCTATCCCGGTAACCTGCGGCGCCGTGCTTCCTGAATTGATGAAAGACTGGAGAAGAAAAGAAGCCGGAGATTTTGCCAAAATCCTGGCAGAAATGGTGCCTAATTTTCAGGCTGTTATCGAGCAATACTATAAAGCTCAGGAAGTTGCAAAATCAGTAAAATAATACTGTGGCCTCTGTATCCTAATGATACATTAAATACCAAGCCAATAAGAAAAGGTTGCTCCTAAAAAAGCAACCTTTTTTTAAACTGCTATTGTAATTATATAATACGGCTTAAGCCCATTACCAATTTTGTATGCCACAACATTAAAAACGATATAAAAATGATACAATTATTAAAAAAAGAAGACCAGTTTAACAGAACAATATTTAATGGTAATTTTATTGCAAACAAACCAGTAGCTACCGGAGCACAAGATAATGTTAAACCTTATTCCAGTCTGTTTTATTGGAGTCACGCGCGAGCAATTGAGCAATGTGAGTTTGGATTGCATCCGCACGAAGGGTTTGAAATAATGACTTTTGTTTTAGATGGAAATGTTGCTCATTACGACACGGCAACAAAAGTTTGGACACCATTAGAAACAGGAGATTTTCAAGTTATTCAATCAAATAGTGGAATTCAGCACCAGGAGAGAATTACTAAAGGAACACGAAACTTCCAAATTTGGTTTGATCCTAATTTTTATGAAGCAGTAAAAAAAGCGCCATCATATACAGATTACCATAGCAAAGATTTTAAACCGATTATTGAAAATGGAATTAAAACAATTATTTATGTCGGAAAAGGAAGTATTGCCAATGTGCTTACACCGGGTTTATCAATCAAACGCCTTTTTTTCGATAAGAAAAGTAAGTGTAATTTGCAATTAGATAAAAAAAGTAGTTATACGTTTTATGTTTTAAAAGGCGATATCATCATAGATGGTAATGCTGTAACATCAGATGATGCAGTTCGAATCTCAAATCTTGAAAACCTGGAAGTGGAGTTTCAGATAGATAGTGAATTGTTTTACATTGAAACGCCTTCACTTCCAAATTATAAAATGGTTTGGAGCTAATTGAGAATTATATTTTGAGTGTTTTCAGAGACAATGTCTCCCGATCTCGAACCAGCATATATTAGTATTCTAAGTTATTAAAAAATGGCACCGGTTGTCTTCAGTTGGCGCCATTTGACGTTTTCGGGCTATCAGGGACTGCAATCGAACACTTGACACCTATCTTGACATTTTTCGAAAATATAAAATAAGAGGTACTCTAAAAATATCCGCCATGTCATACAGGTTATTTTTTGAACCCTATGCTTATCATCCTTTCATTTTATGAGAATATCATTTTTTTAATTCGTAGGTACTGCTCCAATTTGTTGCAATAATGCTAATAAATCTGGTTGTCCATATTCTTCTGTAATCTGATTATCAGTAAGACGATAAAAATTAGTAGCTTGCACTTTAATGCTATTTCCAGTTGGAAGGACTCCAAAAAAAGTTCCTTTATGTGTACCAGTCATTGTAAAACGAATAGCAGATTTATCATTTTCTGAAATTATTTCTTCTAAATACCAT
>JBDTNT010000108.1:0-10261 GCA_039933615.1 Flavobacterium sp.
TCCTGGGCAGAGCACACTGAAAAGAATAAAAGAGAAAAAACGAAGTATTTAATTGAATTCATTGTGTAAAATAATTTTGACATTCAAAGTTACATTGTTTTTTTCTAGTAGATATTAAATAACTACAAACTGGCTATATTTATCATTAGTATATGTTTTTAACATAAATTTTAAGGGATGTTTATTTTTAATTCTTAAAAATGTATTTTTCGTATTGCAGTTTGATAAAATAACATCGGTTTTATCTTACTGGAAATTAAATATTTGCAATGAAGATTTTACAAAACCACAAAACTTTATTAACTATTAAAAACTAATTATGAAAAAATCAGAATTTATTAAAAAAAGTCTTAAAACAGTAAATGTTTTATTTTTAGCGGCAACAATTGCATTACTCACAAGTTGTGACCAGACAGAATCAGATAAGGCTGTACCAGAAGTAAAAGCGGTTGCGGTATCACAATCAGGCTTAACTTCTAAAACAGCTTCAACAGCAGGGGATATTGGAAACGGAGTCAATCTGCAGCCGTCTTATTATAATGGCGGTAATTGTGACTTAGGCTGGAATTTAATGAAACAAAACACTAAAATCCAAACCGTAAGAATTGAAGTAGAACCGGGACAGGAAAATAATGCAAAACGTTGGATAGCTGAGGCTAAAGCAAACGGATATAAAGTTATAGTAACCTATCACAAAGCATCAGTTTTAGGTTCTGACAGTGCATTGGAGCTTTTGGCCGCAGGTACCTGGTGGAAAAATAATTACAATAATCTTGGCGGTGGTTTCATTGTTAATTTAATGAACGAGTGGGGAAGCCACAATATTACACCAGCTGCATACGCTTCTGCTTATAACGCTGCAATAACTGAAGTCCGTAAAGTGTACAGCGGAAGTATTATTATAGATATTCCGGGTTGGGGGCAGGAAACTGCAACTGCTGCATGTGCAGTAAAAGGCTGTTCCAGCGGGCAGACAAAAATTAACGACACAAAAATCATTTTGTCTGCACACGTATATCCTGGCGCTTACAATCAGGGAAAAGGACGTTACCTGAACAATTCTGATATGGATGATCTGGCTTCAGCCGGAAGAGCGTGCATGTTGGGTGAGTTTGGCAGTATTGGCGGTTCCGGTGCAGATTGGTCCGGAATTGTAGATTATGCAAAATCTAAAGGATGGACTGTTATCGGATGGGCTTGGGCCGGAGATGGGACAGGAATGAATATGATTTCTCCGCAATTCCAGTCCTTTACGAACGGAAGCCCAAAAACATATACGAAATCATCTTATTTTAATACAGTTTATAATAAACTTTAAAAGGTATTTAAAATCCTTCTGAAGTTTTTCAGGAGGATTTTAAATTTTAATCTCAATAAATAATATCAGTTGAAAAGTTAGTAATGTAACCCAGTTTTTGATGGCATTAATTAAATTAACACAATAATAGTTAGTATCCTTTTATATTATCCATAAATGAAATAAATTTGCACCTCAAACAAAAATTGCAAATGAAAAAATTTAAAATCAAACCAGCTCTAATTACTTTTGTAGTATTAGGAATTGGATTTTTAACCCTGTCATGGGGAATTGTAGGTCATGAACGCATTAATAAAGCTGCTGTAATGGCTTTGCCTCACCCACTTCAGGTGTTTTTTTACAATCATATTGATTTTATTACTCAGGAAGCTTCAGTACCGGACATTCGTAAATACGCTTTAAATTATAAAGACGAAAATCCAAGGCACTACTTTGATATGGAAAATTTTGGAGCTGTAGACAGTATTCCACAATCTCTTGAAGCAGCTAAAAAGAAGTATGATACCAAGTTTTTGAATGATAATGGAATTTTACCATGGTACATTGAAGATATGATGGTTAAATTAACCAAAGCTTTTAAAGATAAAAACAGAGCTGAAATTTTATTTCTTTCTGCAGATTTAGGACATTATATAGGAGATGCACACATGCCTTTGCATACCTCTGCAAATCATGACGGACAATTGAGTGACCAAAAAGGAATTCATGCACTTTGGGAAAGCAGATTACCGGAATTGTTTGCTAAGAATTATAAACTAAATGTTCCGGAAGCACAATACTATCAAAACGTTCATAAATCAATCTGGGATATGATTAATGATACGCACAGTCTGGCGGAGCCTTTATTAGCCATTGATAAAAAACTAAGAACTTCGACTCCTGAAAACAAGGTTTTTGTTGTAGATGCTGATGGGAAAATTGTTAAAAACAAATACAATTCAGCCAAATTTTCTGACGAGTATGCTGAAAAACTTCACAATGAATTGAACGGAATGGTAGAAAATCAGATGAAAAAAGCAATCACAGCAACAGCGAGTTTCTGGTATACTGCCTGGGTAAATGCAGGAAAACCGGATTTAAGTGACTTGGATTCATCAGCGATTACACAAAGAAACAACCAATCTTTAAAAGACGATTTAAAATTGTTTAAAAGTGGAAATCTTTTCGGAATGCAGAATCAAAACGATTAAAAAGTTTTGTTTCAGGTTTCAGGTTAAAAAAAAGCGCCTCAACTTCTAATCGAATTTGGGGCGCTTCTATTTTGGTCAAAACAAAGCTTGTATTTGTTTTTTGGAGTTTGATAACTAAACAGATATTTTGTTTAAGAATTCTTCAAATCTCTTATAAAATTATCTACATTATTTTCATCAGTTGCCCAGGAAGTAATTAATCGTACAGCAGAATGTTTCTCATCAATTTGTTTCCAGACATAAAATAAGTATTTTTCACTAAGTTTCTCAATAACTTCATTCGGGAAAATTGGAAAAATTTGATTTGTAGTAGAATCAGTCAGAAAAGAATATCCTCTTTCCTTTGCAGCATCCGATATTTTCATTGCCATACCATTGGCATGTTTTGCTAAAGAAAAATACAAGTCATCCTTAAATAATTCAAGAAATTGAATCGCAAGTAATCGTCCTTTGGCCAGTAAAGCACCTCTTTGTTTTAAGACATAATCAAAATCTGAAGCCAGTTCAGGTACATTAAATACAATAGCTTCTCCGATTAATCCTCCGTTTTTGGTAGCGCCAATATAAAACATATCAGTAAGCTGACCAACATCACTTAAAGTCAAATCATTATTTTCCGCTGTTAGGGCATGTCCTAATCTTGCCCCATCCAAATAGAGTAACAAATTATTAGATCTGCAAAACTGAGATAAAGCAGTAAGTTCCGTTTTGGTATAAATGGTTCCTATTTCAGTTGAATTAGAAATGTAAACCAATCTGGGTTTTACCACGTGTGGTTTTAATGCATATTCCTGTAATGTTATTTGCAAATCGGCAGGTCTTAATTTTCCATCCTTAGTTTCGACTGCAATTACTTTGTGTCCGGTTGCCTCAATCGCTCCAGTTTCATTAGAAGAAATATGTCCAGTTTTGGCACTGATCACTGCTTCATGGACACGTAATAATGAGGCAATCACAATAAGATTAGTCTGTGTCCCACCCGATAAAAAATAAATTACCGCTTCTGGATTGTTTATTTTATTCCTTAATAATTCCTTTGCCTGTATCGAATATTCATCTTCACCATATCCTAATTGTTGTATAAGATTGGTTTCTATTAGTTTATTTAAAATATTAGGGTGTGCACCCTCAGAGTAGTCGTTTTTAAAATTGTACATTTTGTATATTAATTATTTAAGTCCATTGCCATTATTTTTTCTGTTCTTTTTAAAACATCCATTTGTTTGGGTGCAGTGCGGTCTTCAAATCCAAATTTATAATAAAGCTGGTGTGCTTCTGGCATTCGCATTGTGGTTTGCAGCCAGAGTTGTGAGGCTTCATTTTCCTTGCAGCGTGTGATACATCTCTCTATTAGTTTTGTTGCAATACCTAAGTTTCTGGCATTTGGATCAATAAAAAGTTTAGCAAATTCAAAAGTATCATCATCAAGACGTTTGAGTGCCACACACCCCACAATTTTATTTTGGTGCAAGGCAAAAAACACAAAACCGCCCAAATCCAGATAGGCCTTGTCCGGATTTTCAAGTGTAAATTTATCTTCTTCTTCCAAAGTCCCGTCCAAAACGCCAAGAAGCCAGTTTCCGGCTAATTCGTAAAAGTATTTCTTTAAAGAAGGTTTGTAGTCTACTATCTGTATTTGTTTGAGTTGTCCTATTTCCTTTGCTTTTTTATGAATTGGATTTTTATAAATTTCTTTATCAATCCGATTGATAATATTAAGAAAATCAGGGTGCCCGATATCCAGGAGATATTTTAGGGTATCGGCAAAGGGAAGCCAGATTTTTTGGAGTTCAATAAATAATTTTTGACCCTTCGCTGAAAGCGTAATATGTTTAGACCGCTTATCTGTTGGATTAATTTCAATGTTCACAAGTCCGTTCGTTTGAAGCTCGCGAACAACATTTTTGATGGTAATATGGGTGAAACCGATTTCATCAGAAAGATCTAAAATGGTTTTAGGTTTTTCGGCAGTAGCCAAAATATAGAATACAGAAAACCAGCTGGCCTTAAAATCTATATTATTTTCTTTATAGATTTTGTCACCATCGATATAAAGTTTTTCGCTGATCCGCCTGAAGCGTGTTGCACCTGCAAGATATCCGAGTTTAATTATTGTATCGCTCATTGTTTTTATTTATGAAAGTACTTTTGCAAATATACAAAAGTACTTTCATAAATAAAATAACTAATGAGGTTTTTATTTTTGGTATTTCTTTTTCTTCAGCATGTCTGAAGCTGTTTGGTAAAATGAAATAGTTTCATTAACTAAATCAGCTCTTTCTGTTTTTAGTGGTTTCTCTTCATAATAAATCTGATATTCCGGAGAAACACCTTCTTTTGGATTCAAATGTAATTCAAATTGTCTTACCTGTTGTTTAGGGGAGAGAATAGTGAGCACATTATCTTTTATTAAACCTAAATCCTGATAAGTGGCAATAAAAGCACGCGGTTTATAATCTGTTTTTAAAACATCCTGACCAAAAAACTTACTTTCATAATTGAAATGCAATAATCCAAAAACGGTTGGCATAAGATCAATCTGCGACATTAGTTTGGTACATTTTTCAGGCTTGCTCCCCGGGCTGTAAACAAAAGCAGGAATTCTGTATTTGTCCATTGGTAACTCTGTTTTTCCGGCACTTGAAGCACAATGGTCGGCAACAATTACAAAAACGGTATTTTTAAACCAAGGCTGTTTACTGGCCATTGCAAAGAATTTTCTTAACGAATAGTCCGTATATTTTACACCGCCATCACGTGATTTTACATCACCTGGAATATCAATTTTGTTATTTGGATAAGTAAAAGGCCTGTGATTGCTTACTGTCATAATATGATTAAAGAAGGGCTTGTTTTCTTTTGCTTCGGTATTCATAACCTTTATGGCTTTGTTATACATGTCTTCGTCACAAACTCCCCAAACATTAGAAAATGTGATCTCTTCAGGTGTAAAACTAGATTTATCTACTATTTCGTATCCATTTCCGGAATAAAAATCCTGCATATTATCGAAAAAAGCATCTCCGCCGTACATAAATTTAACATTGTAGCCTCTTTGTTTAAAAATAGCGCCGGTAGAAAACTTATTTTTATTGTCTTCTCTTTTTAATACACTTTCGCCTGCTGTGGGAGGGATGCATAAAGTAACAGCCTCAAGTCCACGTACAGTACGGTTTCCTGCCGCATACAAATTGGTAAATTGAAGACTTTTTTGAGCCAGACTGTCCAGAAATGGTGTGATATTTTGTTCATTTCCATACATTTTCATGAATTCGGCACTGTAGCTTTCAATTGTGATAAGAACAACATTTTTATGATTTTCGACCGAATCGCTTTCAATTGTTCTGGTTGTGTTTTCTCCGGAGATTGTTGGAAATTGCTGCTTTAAAATTCCAAAAGCTTTATCGTTTGGGATTGTTTTATAAAACTTAAAGTAATCTAAACTATTATTTTCAAATGCTAAGTAGAATTTATATAATCCGTTTGATTGTAATTCATTAACAAAAATATTTTTAGAATTTTCTGCTAAAGCCAGAGTAGGAATTGCAATTAATGAAACTACAAACAAACCTATATAGAGTAATGAAATTTTTATTTTTTCAACAAAAGATGGAACATTGTTAATGTATTCTTTTGAGTTTTTCAGGATAAAATAAGTAAATACTCCCGTAACTAAAAACAAAGCCGAAAATATTGGAATTACGGGATAGGATTCCATAATGTTTCCAATGACTTCATTAGTGTAAATCAGATAGTTTACAGCTATAAAATTGTATTTGACACCAAATTCATTCCAAAAGAAATATTCACTCAATCCGTTTTGAAGAATAAGTAAAACATATAAAAAGATGACGAAAGCAAAGAGACAAAATCTAATTTTGTGCCTGTATTTTGGAAGAAAGATTAAAAGCCCAAACAGAATTATTTTGATTCCAATAAAAATTAAAATAATTCTTGGCAAAGCTCCGCCGTATTCATCAAAAATACTTTTTCCGGAAGCTATATATAAAAATAAGGCGATAAAAACGCCTAAAATAATGTAACCATACGGCTTATTATATTTACAATCTGAAATAAAAATCAGATAAAGCCATAAAAACGCAGATGCAATCACAAAGGTGAAAAAATCTGAAAGTAAACCCAATCCAAAAATTTTAACACTCTCTAAAAAACTAAAAGAACTTTGTGTTATTGGGTGAAAAAATAAAATAATACGGAGTATAAAACTTATCGCAAAATAAAATATAGCAAGATTGTAAAATGGAGACAGTTTCTTCAATAAATTCATAGTATTATTTTTTTGGTAAAATTAAATTCGATTAATTAATTCCAGATTAAGTTGGTCTTTTACCTTACTTAGTGTTAACTTAATATTTACTTAAGTTGTCTTTTTTGTTATATTCTATTGATTTAAAGAGATTTCTGTACATTAAAATATTTATCTTTGAAGAACAATATTATATTAAATATAATAATAATCCTAATAAATATAAGTTAATGAATATTTTAATAGTTGAAGACGAACTGGGAATTATTCAGTTTTTACAGCAGGGTCTGCAGGAAGAAGGATATAATGTTACCACTGCAAGCGATGGATCAAAAGGATTTGAACTTATTCAAAATCAACAGTTTGATTTAATATTACTTGATTGGATGCTTCCAAAAATCAATGGTTTGGATCTGTGTAAGGCTATTAGAATTAAAGACCAGAAAACACCCATTATTTTTTTGACAGCCAAAGACACGGTTCAGGAAACAATTGAAGGTTTGAAGGCAGGTGCAAACGATTATATAAAAAAACCATTTAGTTTTGAGGAATTGGTGGAACGCATCAAAATTCATTTTCGAAAAGAAAAAGTAAATGAAATCCTTACTCTTGGCACCATAAAAATTGATTTGGCCAAGTATATAGTCTTCAAGAATGAAGAAGAAGTTTCCCTGACGCAAAGGGAGTTCGAATTGCTGACTTATCTGATTCGGAATAAAGGGAAAGTCTGTACCAGAAACCAGATTTTAAAAGATGTCTGGGATATTAATTTTGAATATGATACCGGCGTAATTGATGTTTTTATGAATGCAATCAGAAAGAAACTCAATTTGAAAATTGAAGAAGATTATATAAAAACAATTCGCGGTGTCGGATACATTGCTAACGATTAAAAAAATGGCACAACTTTCTTTTAAAAACAGAATAGCTGTAAACTATATTATTACAACTGGTTTGCTTATTCTGGTAGTTTTCTTTACAATCTATTTTATAGTAAAGCACTCTGTTTACAGTCATATCGATGAAGGTATCAATGTTGAAATTAAGAACCATCTAGAAGAGATTAAGGAGGTAAACGGTGTCGTTGTATTAGTAGATAAAGAAGAGTGGGAGGAGCGCGAACACAATACGGTTGATGTTAACCCTGTTTTTGTGCAGTTCTTAGACAGAAATAAAAAAGTAACCGAAAAATCACCAAACCTTAAAAAAGAAACCCTTGTTTTTGATGAAAGTGTAGCGAATTTTAAATTATTTGACACTAAAATCGGTGATGATATTATCAGACAGGTTCAGGTTCCACTTTTAGTAAAATCAAAAAATATTGGTTATCTGATCATAGGAATGTCACTTACTAATTCCCGTATGGTTCTGAATAATCTTTTTGATATCATGTGTTTGGCGTTTCCTGTGATTTTATTGTCCCTGTTTTTCATAGCCCGTTTTTTTGCCGGCAGAAGTATAAAACCGATCAATGCCATTACTTATACCTCTGAAATCATTACAAAAGACAATCTTAAAATAAGGATTCCGCTGCCAAAAACAAAAGACGAATTATATACACTTTCCAAAACGATAAACAATTTATTAAACCGGATTGAAGATGCCGTAGAGCGCGAAAAACAATTTACATCGGATGCTTCACATGAGTTAAGAACGCCTCTGACCGTTATTAAAGGAACACTTGAGGTTCTGATCCGTAAACCAAGAGATAACAAGGAATACGAAGAAAAAATTAATTTTTGCATTGCAGAAGTAGATCATCTTAATATGCTGGTTGACCAGCTGTTATTGATGGCCCGGTTTGAAAATAAAAAGGCAGATTTGAAATACGAATCTGTCTATCTTAATGCTTTAATTTTGGATGTTCTTACTTTACATGCCGACAAAATAACGAACAAAAACGTAAAGGTTCATTTTGATGCCAAACAGGATTATTTTATTAATTCAGATAATTATCTGGTCATAACAATTCTAAGAAATATTATTTCGAACGCAGTTAAATATACAAATAGTGAAGGTGAAGTTTCTATTTCATTATTCAGTCAGAATGGAAAAACAATATGTAAAATTTCGGATAACGGGATCGGAATTGCGAAAGAAGATATCCAAGCTATTGCTAATCCTTTTTTCAGGTCGAATTCTTCTCATCACCCTGAAATAAAAGGTACCGGGTTAGGATTGTCTATTGTAAAACGCCTCTCGGAATTGCTAAATATTTCATTTGAAATTGAAAGTAAGTTAGGTGAGGGGACTATAGTATTCTTAAGTTTTGATGAGTAGATGAAATCGTTATAGTAAATAAAAACAAAGAAGTAAAAACAGTGCGGCAGATATTTTTTAACAATAAACTATCGTTAAGTTAAATTAAAAATTGCTTTTTTGTGAAATTATCCAGTATATTTGCAACCGAATCAAAGAATTATAAAACAAACCAAGTCATGATTTCTATTCAACTACATCATCATCATTTTCATTATTGCTCTCAGGCGATGTGTTAATGGTATGCATGTAAATCATCATATTTTAAAACCCGTTTGAGTACATCAAGCGGGTTTTTTAATTTCAACTCTTTGTACTCAGACTCTTAATTTAACAAAAACTAAAAAAATGAGTACTTTAAAAATTGCAATTCAAAAATCAGGTCGTTTAAACGAAGAAAGCATTCAGATCTTAAAAGACGCTGGTATCTCAATCGATAATGGAATAGATCAATTGAAAGCTGAAGCTTCAAATTTTCCACTGGAGGTTTTGTATTTACGAAATTCAGATATTCCACAGTATTTAATCGATGGCGTAGTAGATATCGCTATTGTTGGAGATAACTTATTAGTTGAAAAAGGAAAAAACATTGAAGTAATTCAAAAATTAGGATTTTCAAAATGTAAAGTTTCTGTAGCTGTTCCAAAAACGTTTGATTACAAGTCTGTTAAGGATTTAGACGGAATGCGTATTGCAACTTCTTATCCAAACACAGTACTTGATTTTTTTAACTCAAAAGGAGTAACGGTTGATATCCACCAAATATCGGGTTCGGTAGAAATTGCTCCAAACATAGGTCTTGCAGATGCAATTGTAGATATTGTATCCAGCGGAAGTACCTTATTCAAAAATAATTTAAAAGAAGTTGAAGTTATTTTTAAAAGCGAAGCGGTATTAGCCGTTTCCCCAAAAGTAAGTCTGGAATCTCAAAAAATAATCGACACATTAAAATTCAGAATTGAATCGGTTCTAAGAGCGAGAAAATCAAAATACATTTTAATGAATATTCCAAATGACAAAATTGAAGCGGTTGGAAAAATCCTTCCGGTTTTAAGAAGTTTAACTGTTTTGCCATTGGCTCAGGAAGGCTGGAGCAGTGTGCATTCTGTAATCGATAAAGATACTTTCTGGGATGTAATAGATCAGTTGAAAGAAGTTGGGGCAGAAGGGATTTTAGTTTGTCCAATTGAGAAAATGGTACTATAAAGAAAAAATAAAACTCCAAAA
>JBDTNT010000109.1:0-8134 GCA_039933615.1 Flavobacterium sp.
TTAAAATACAAATATCTAGATTTTAATATTTACCCACAACAATATGTCTTGATCCGATTTCTCCTGCGTCGAAATGACATACTTTGGGGTTACTTTATACTTTTTTTCAACAACAAAATAAGGATCAAAGATTTCCGTTAATTCATTCAGCCAATAAAAAGTATCTTCAAGATTTTCTACGCCTGAATTTCCTTTTTTCATTTCAAGTTTCACCTTACTATTGCTACACATTCTTGTCATTTCGACGCAGGAGAAATCTCCGTAGAAACTCCGCAAAGATTGATTTGCTTTAGATTATCGAGCTGCTCCTGGAGATTTCTCCTTCGTCGAAATGACATACTTTGGGGTTACTTTATACTTTTATTCAACAACAAAATAAGGATCAAAAATCTCCGCTAATTCATTCAGCCAGTAAAAAGTATCTTCCAGATTTTCTACGCCTGGATTTCCTTTTTCTTTCATCACATTTAAGGCTAATAAGTAATTGACTTGTCGTATTGCTTTTGCCATATCTTTAGGATCAATAACGTTGTTAAAAAAGTCTGCTAGTCTGGTTTGTAATTCTGAAAGGTCTGTTGTAGTCATAATTTTAAGTTTTAGATGAATAGACAACAAAGGTTGTTAGATTTATTTCCTAAATTGGACTCATATATGAGTTCAACTCTATTTTATTTTTTCGTATGGAAATAAATTCATCAAACCAAAATCAATAACCCAATTATGGCAACAGAATTTCAAAAGGTAATAGAAAAGGCTTACGGAGCTTTCAACGACAGAGATATACAGGCAGCTCTTGAAACCATGCAACCAAATGTACAATGGTCTAAAGCTTGGGAAGGCGGCTACATTAGCGGACACAATGAAATAGAAGCATACTGGACCAGACAATGGAAAGAAATTAATCCGAAAGTGTATCCGACTGCCTTTAACGAAAGGCCAAATGGAAGTCTCGAAGTTGTGGTGCATCAAATCGTAAAAGACCTGGAAGATAAACTAATGTTTGACGGAACTGTTAAGCATATTTATACTTTCAAAGACAATCTGATCCATACTATGGATATTGAATTGGTTGAAGGACAATAAAACTTTTATCTTTGAATACTTTACCTAAAAAAAGGAATTATGTCAATTACAACAGAATCAGAATTAGTTGGAATGCAAAAAGCCAGTGAAGCCGTCGCTTTCACTTTAAAGAAAATGAGAGAATTTGCCAAACCGGGAATGTCTACAAAAGAATTAGACGAATATGGCGGGCAAATCCTTAATGAAATGGGCGCTAAATCTGCACCGTCTTTAACCTATGGTTTTCCGGGCTGGACTTGTATCAGTGTCAATAACGAATTCTGTCACGGCATTCCATCAGACAAAAGAATCCTTGCCGAAGGTGATTTAATCAATATTGATGTTTCGGCAGAATTAGGCGGTTTTTGGTCAGACAACGGAGGTTCATTCGTGATAGGTTCTGACTTGAATCAACACGAAAAACTTATTGAGGCATCCAAACAAATTTTACACAAAGCGATACACAATATAAAAGGTGGTGTCCGCATTTCCGACATCGGATTTATAATGGAGACCGAAGCAAAGAAAAGAGGCTACAAAGTGATTAAAAACCTAACAGGCCACGGAATCGGAAGAAGCCTTCACGAAGCACCACACGAAATAGCAAATTACAGGGATAAATTTAATCTTACGAGATTCAAAAAAAATTCGGTGGTTGCGATTGAAACATTCATTGCCACCACTTCTACCATTGCCGAAACTTTGCAGGACGGATGGACAATGGTCGGAAACAAAGGCGGTTTTATGGCACAACACGAACATACAATTGTGGTTACCGATGGTAAACCGATTATATTGACCGAAATGAATGAAATCTGGAATTAAGAAAAACCACAAAATCCTTTGAGTTCAACTTAAAGGATTTTTTTTATCCAAATTTGGAATTCAATTTTTATCCGATCCAAACCTTGCTTTTAAAGACGTTTAAGGTTTGTCTCAAATGCTGATTGAATGCAATCAAAACAATCAAAATCAGCAGGCAATATCCCACAACGGTAAAAATTTCCATATTTGAAAGTAACGACGATTGTTTAACAACTGTGCTAAAAATCTTTTTCAAAGCCAGTGTATTCGCATTCTCTGCAGAATATCCTTTTGCCATAAAACTCTGGGTAGTTTTGGCAATTGTTTCCTGAGTTTCGGCGCTGTTGTCTGTTACAAACTGACTTAATTTCAAAAAGTTTTTTTTGTTTAAAAAAGCAAGCGCATTCTGCATGATACAAAATCCGATTGTACTTCCCCAGAAACGTCCGGAAACACCAACAATTCCGGAAGAGGTCATCATTTTCTCGGGAACAGCCGAAACGGTAAACAAAACCAAAGGCACAAATAAAATCCCCACAGCGATGCCCTGTAAAACATACGGCACGATAATGTCAGACAACGAAACATCGGGCACAAAAAGAAATGTAAACCAGAAATGATACACTGCCAAAAGAAAAAAACCAATCATAAAAATGTATTTCGTCGCCATTGCTTTCATTAGAAAAACAGCCGCCAGAATAAGTCCAATCACATTTCCGAATGCATTAATATATTGTATGGTTGCGACCCGGGCAGGATCCCAATTCCAAATCGAAAACATGGTACCGTGACAAATACTCAAAGTCGCCCTGCTGATGTAAAAGATAAAAAACAACAGAAAACCTATTCTCAAATTGGCATAGCGAAGCACATTAAAATCAAAACTGGGACGCTTTATCGAAATTTGCCTGAAAACAAATAATCCGCTTGTAATCAGTGAAATTATCAAAGACAAAACCAATTGTGAAGAATCAAACCAATATTTTTTTTCGGCATAGACAAAAAAGTACGCACCGCTTAAAATCGCTGTCAACACCAAAACATAACTGATCCAATCGACCTGATACAATGGGATTTTCTTGGTGATTCGATGTCCGTTGAACGTAATCAGGATTAAAAAAACATTAATCACTTCCAGTATTCCGGATACATACGTCATGTATTTCCAATTGTAATGATCGAGGAACCAAACCCCAATATTCATTATAAAAGCTGTCGATAATAAAAGTGATCCGTAATAAAACGAGAAGCCAATTATAATGGCGTTTTTGGTTTTGAAACGTTCGATTAACAATTGTCTGAGCAAAAGTGCCGGCAATGCCAACAGAACTCCTTCGACAATCCTTAAAACAATAAACACAGCAAAGTTGGAAACATAACCGGATGAAATAATAGTAATCGCAATGAGGCTGAAAATTGCCATCAGATAATTTTTGGCCGGAAAGAAATTCGAAAATCGACTTTCAATTAAAATAGTAGCCAGCAAAGTCCCGTAAGTCACACACATGGCAAATTGCAGGTCTTCGGCTTCAATGTCCAGAAAACTGGATGCATACGTAACATTCGACGTGTAAACCCCCAACAAAATCATGGAATGCAACAGGCAGACAAACAAAATTAAAATGACTGCCCAATTCGGAACCCATGATTTAAAAATATCTTTACTATCCATTTTACTGACGTTCGGCAATAACTGTTATATTCATTCCGGCTCTAAGGAATTCGGTTTGGGCATCGTTTTCCTGAAGTTTGATTTTCACCGGAATTCTTTGTTCGATTTTAACGAAATTCCCTGTAGCATTATCCGGAGGTAATAATGAAAAACGCGCGCCACTTGCCGGCGATAAAGATGTTATTACTCCTATGAACTCTCTTCCCTTTACGGCGTCGGCTTTTACGGTAACTTTCTCTCCTGCTTTTAGGTATTGCAATTGCGTTTCTTTAAAATTCGCTGTTATCCATTTTTCTTTGCTTACAATAGAAACCAGCGATTGTCCTTCTTTTATCAATTGTCCGGGCTGAATTGTTCTTTTCCCCACCCAGCCATCATAAGGTGCTGTTACGACCGTATACGAAAGATACAACGCTGCATTGTCTGCCATCGCCTGTTTTGACAGAATAACGGTTGTCGCAGCAGGAACATTTGCTGCTGCCTGAGATGTCGTTAAAGCAACCAGTTGAATTCGGCTTTGAATTTCCTGACAGTGCGCCTGAGCCAATTCGTAATCAGCTTTCACTTTCTCTAACTGTTGCTCCGTCGCCGCTTCTTCTTTCAACAAAGCCTTGTAACGATCGTATTCTGATTTTGCTTTCCACAAATCTGTTTTGGCAGCTTTTAATTGTGATTCGCTAATGGCGGATGTACCCGATGTTGTTCTCACGTTTTTCTCGGCAATCACGCTGCTTTGTCTGGCGTTTTGAACATCGGCCAGCGCCACATCCAATTTCGATTTGTATTCCCTGTTATCAACCACCACTAAAGTATCTCCCTTGTGCACCAGCTGATTTTCTTCGTAACGGACTTCCTGAACATAACCGGTAATTCTGGACATAATTGGCGTAACGTATTGTTCTACCTGCGCATCATTGGTTTCTTCGTGATTTTTATTAAAAATATAAAACCAAATGCCCAAAGTGATTCCGCTTACTACAAGTGTACTTGCTACTAATTTTACAAAAACATGAAAAAACGCACCGGTTCTTCTTCCTCTATTTGCCATAAATTCTATCCTGATTTTTATTGAATTTTAAACTCTTCTTTTAGCATTCCTGCCGTATGCAATAATTCGTAATGTTTCATTGCCGCATCTATTCGGGTCGAAATTTTATTGAATTTTGCCTGTAATAATGCATTATCGGCATCGACGATTTCCGTCACCAATACCAACTGATTGAAGTATTTGAGCTTTACGATACGGTAATTTTCACTGGCCAGTTCCAATGCTTTATCAACCACTCGGAACTTTTCGAGGATTTCCTGATATTGCGTATGATTTTTAAACAATTCATCCTGAATTTTATCTTTTACGATTTCAGACTGCATTGCCTGCCATTTAATTTTAGTGCCCGCTATCTGAACTTTGACCCTGTTTTTATACAAACCAGAAAGATCGAAACTGGCCTCAATCCCTACCTGTCCCATGGTATACAAATAAGGATCTGGCGGGAAAAATTTATAATTGGGGTAATTGAAATTGTAGTTTCCAAAAAAGTGAATACTCGGATAATAGTTTCCTTTTACCAAATTCAATTCTGTTTTTTTAATGTCTAACTCCTGACTTGAAATCCTCATTTCCTCATTTTGCAAAGCATGAAACATATACGGATCTACAGCTTTCATGTCATCAATATTAGCAGTTGTATCAATTGCTATTTCCTGATCTTCGGGCAATTGAAGCAGCGTTTTAAAATCATGAAGTGCAATTTTGATATTCTTACCATTCGTCAGCGCATTCAGCTCGCGATCAGAAAGCTGAAGCTCGGCCCTGATCACTTCGTTTTTGGTTACCGTTCCGTGTTTCTGCAGGGACTGCACTTCTTTTAATCGATTTTGTTCTTCTTTGATATTTTCATCAATAATCTTCTGAAGCTCCATCATTTTGTAAATTCCCAAATAGGTTCCAATGACTTCCAACTGAATATCATTTTCTGTTTTTTCCTTTCTGATAAGGGCAATTTTTCTTTCCTGATTGGCAATTTTAATCGCATTGTTGATTTTATTTCCAACATAAATGGGCATTTTAAAGCTCGTTCCCACCTCATAGATTTCAGGAATCGTATGTATGACTTCCTTGTCTTTCAGGAACCCACTTTTAAATTCTGTCAGGTTGGTAATTCTGGAATAAGCCCCGTTCAGTTGAACTTCCGGCAAACGCAGATCTTTGTTTTCTTTAATATTCTCCTCAGAAAGTGTGACTTCGAGGTTTGATCTGAGAATATTTCTGTTGTTTTCTCCCGCTAATTTAATCGCTTCATGGAGTGAAATCGTATGAAGCTGCTGAGCGTGTGAAGCTGTGAACCCCAAAAAAATCAAGAATAAAGCGGATTTTTTAAGGATAACTTCTAATGTAGCAATCGGTTTTATAAGGAACATGAATATATAAATAAATTACAATGCAAAGTTCCTTCATTTTTTTGTTGACTGATAATTCTAAAAAGCCAACAACGTATTCATTTCAGACAAATGTTAAAATTCTTATTTGCGAAAACGATATATTAAATTATTGAAAAACAAATGATTATACCCAAACGTAATATATAAAAAAATATCAGACAGATTTGGCAGATCAAATAGATCACCCCTAATACAATAAGACGCAAATAATTACAATAAAAAAAATCATCCTAATCTGCTACATCTGTGTGGAAAAAAAATTAAAACAAAACTATCGGGTCCGTACCAAAATTTCTTCCCCATTCAAGTAATCAGAAGGGCGTTGCCCTAAAATCTTAAAAAAAGTGTTGCTAAAAGTCGGAACGCTATTGTAACCCACTTCCTGGGCAACCTCTTTTACCGAAAGCTTTCTTTCTAATAATAATTCAATTGCTTTCAAAATTCTTCTGATGGTATAATATTGAATGAAAGACATTTTAAGGTCTTTTTGAAACAAGCGATACAAAGAGCGTTCGCTATAACCGAATTCGTGCGCCACATCTGCAAACAAAATCGTTTCCCCTAAATTATTCTCTACATAACGCAGAATCTTACCCAGACGGGCATGTTTCGGCAAAGGCAATTCTAAAGGTAAATTGGTCAGACAGATCTGCGGAAGAATTGCTTTTATCGCTTTGGCAATAACAAAATTTGGAGTTTCTTTTTTCAGATCGCCATTCCATTGATTCGTAAAAAGCATCATTTGAAGCAGTAAATTATTCACCGGATAAATACCCTCGTTTTGATAAAAAACATCTTCCTCTTTCTCAACCGGAAAATACAGGTTTCGCATCATTACGTTCTCCGACTTTGGCTGAATGCTGTGCTCCACTCCACTCGGAATCCATATAAAATGTCGTGCCGGTAAAAAATAGGTTTTGGTTTCGGTCGTAACAAACACCACATCGCCTTCAGCATACATCATTTGCGCCTTGTCATGTTTGTGTGTCGGAACAAAAAGCTCGCCCATGACATCATGATGACAATAGATGCTTTTTTTATCGGCATCTACTTTCTCGATGTAATACTTGTCTACTTTAAAAGTCGATTGTTCCATTCAAAAATAAAGGTTTTACTGCAAGAAGGTAAAAAAATAAACCGAGAAGTTTGCAAAGCAGCAAAGATTATAATTTCCAGGTCTGCTTAAATCTTAGCATTCTTTGCGGTTTAATTTATTAACTAATAAATATAAGGAAGAAAATGAGAAGATTGAAACTGCCCTAAAACAAAAAAGCCTTTCCGTTAAGAAAGGCTTCTTCCAATATTGCGGTCTGGACGGGACTCGAACCCGCGACCCCATGCGTGACAGGCATGTATTCTAACCAACTGAACTACCAAACCAACTGCGTTATTGTGAGTGCAAAAATACAATAGAACTTTGATTTCACAAGGTTTTTTGCATTTTTTAAACAAATAAAATCGATAAAATTTTAACCAATTGATTTCTATTGAAATACGAAAGCAAAAAAAGCCTGATTTAAACTATAAAGACAACATAAGAACCGTTAAGTACTTTTTCACGCCTGTAATTGCAATAACTTACGTTTCATTATAGGTTCAAATCTGAAATTGAATTATCAGAAAAAATACAAACCAGCTATTTCAACTTAATACCTCTGACCGTTAAATATTTATTATTTTTCTCTGTCTTCTACAATTTATAAATTATCTGCGCTATAATCTCAAAATTGTGTCATAAAAGTATTTATGTCGAATAAAAACTTAATATTTGTAAGGATGTATCACTGTTTTTAGTGCTGCAGAGACAAATTCCAAGTGTCGTAAATGATTGGAATATTAACCAAAATAAAACTTTAGATTATGTTAGAGAACTTAAAAGGTGCCGTGAGATTAACTGTTAACGAATTAAAATCTATCAAAGGAGGCTTTGACCCAACATGTCCGGTATCAGATGTTACAGACACTTGCTTTAGTGGACCGTATTATTGCCCAAATCCAAGAAAACTTCCAACATGCACTAAAAGTAGTGATCAACTATAGCCTTAGCTTATTTGAATGATAATAGAAAGGAATCAGGCTTTAAAAATTTTAATATCTTGCTCAATACCATAACTCTTAATTACCAGTCAATCTTAAACTATTTTGATAATAGAA
>JBDTNT010000110.1:0-2567 GCA_039933615.1 Flavobacterium sp.
CATTTCCATATGTTTTCATGGCATAGTCGTAGGTAATTCTTGGGAATTTATCTACTTCAATACCTTTAATTTCTTTTAATAAGTGTCTTGTCAATCCTTCAAAAACATTCAAAATGTCTTCTTGTTCCACAAACGCCATTTCGCAATCGATTTGTGTAAATTCAGGCTGACGGTCTGCACGTAAATCTTCGTCACGGAAACATTTTACGATTTGAAAATATTTATCCATTCCACCAACCATCAATAATTGCTTGAAAGTTTGTGGAGATTGTGGTAAAGCATAAAATTGTCCTTCGTTCATACGACTTGGTACAACGAAATCTCTCGCACCTTCCGGAGTCGATTTGATTAAATAAGGAGTTTCAACTTCACAGAAATCTAAATCTGATAAATATTTACGAACTTCCATTGCCACTTTGTGACGGAAAAGCAAGCTGTTTTTTACAGGATTACGGCGAATATCCAAATAACGGTATTTCATTCTGATATCTTCCCCGCCATCTGTTTCGTCTTCAATCGTAAACGGAGGCGTTAAGGCTGCATTTAAAATAGTCATTTCAGAAACTAAAATCTCGATATCACCAGTCGGAATGTTTTTGTTTTTGGCTTCACGCTCAATAACAGTTCCTTTTACCTGAATTACAAACTCTCTACCAAGCGTTTTTGCCAATTCAAAAACAGTTTTGTCAGAACGGCTTTCGTCAAAAATAAGTTGTGTAATTCCGTAACGGTCACGTAAATCAACCCAATTCATAAATCCTTTATCGCGTGATTTCTGAACCCAACCCGCTAGTGTAACTTCCGTATTAATATTTGAGGCGTTCAATTCGCCACAATTATGACTTCTATACATGATCAAAATTTTAGATTGCAAAAGTAAACACAAAATTCAAATTAATATAGAAAAGTAGGCAACTAGATGATATTAAAATGAAATATTTTGTTAATTCTTAAATTTTGAACATAGAAATTATTTAGTTTTGAATCACTATAAACAAAACTATATTAGATATGAAAAAACTTTTTGTTGCTGGTTTGTTGATTTTCAGTGCGCTAAATGTAATTGGGCAAGTTAAAAATCAAATTAAATTTACGGCTAAAATTACGAACAGAAACAGTGATACTTTAGTTATTAAAGGAGCTAATAATTTCAAACAAGTTATTCCTATTGATAAGAAAGAAATTTTTGCTGCCACATTTGAAGCTCCAAAAGGATTTTATCGTTTTTCTGACGGAGTAGAATCGTCTACTTTATTTTTGAAACCGGGTTCTGAAGTTAACCTGACAATGAATGCGAAAGAGTTTGATGAAACTATCGTATATAAAGGTAAAGGAACAAACGAAAGTAATTTTTTGGCACAGCAGACTTTAAAAGACGAAAAATTTCAAAATGAAGCTTTCATTAAAGAAGCAGCCGAATTTAAATCATTGTTGGCAACAAAGACAAAATCGGATTTAGAAAATGTTGAAAAAGGTGATTTTGATGCTGACTTTAAAATGAATCTGAAAAAATCATTTGAGCAGTTTAATGAATATGCATTTCAGGAATATGAAACTGCTTCTAAGATGAATAGTTTTAAAGGAAAAGCTTCACCTGAATTCGACTATGAAAATCATAAGGGTGGAAAAGTGAAGCTTTCAGAATTAAAAGGAAAGTATGTATATATTGATCTTTGGGCTACCTGGTGTGGACCTTGCAGAGCAGAAATTCCGTTCCTGCAAAAAGTTGAAGAAAAATACCATGGAAAAAATATCGAGTTCGTCAGTATTTCTATCGATGTACAAAAAGACCACGAAAAATGGAAAAAATTCGTAACAGATAAACAATTGGGCGGAACACAGTTATTTTCTGATAACGATTGGAAATCTGCTTTTGTAACAAACTATGAGGTTACAGGAATTCCGAGGTTTATTTTAATTGATCCTCAGGGTAATGTAGTCGATGCTAATGCTGCCAGACCATCGTCTCCAGAGCTTCAAACACAGTTAGATTCTTTATTGAAGTAATTTATTTATCAAATTTATAACGTTATCGTATATTTAGCATTTTCCTAAAATACCAGTAAAACCAGTGCCTGAGCACTGGTTTTTTTGTATGCTTCTGATTTCCAATGTTAAGTTTTTATTCAATGTTACCAAATTGTTAAGTAAAAGTTTTTTTAATGTAAACATTTGATTATATTTGGTTAAAGATTTGATAACATTAATACTTATAAGATATGAAAAAGTGTGTAATTTTAGTTGCAATATTGTTCTCTGGAATTTTAGTTGCACAAGAGAGTAAACCAGAATTAGAAGCTGTTGGAAACACAGTAAAAGCTACCTATTACCATGAAAATGGTAAAATACAGCAAGAAGGCTTTTTTAAGGATGGTAAATTAGATGGAGTTTGGGTATCATATGATGAAAAAGGAAATAAAGTTGCTGTAGGAGAGTACACAAACGGATTGAAAACTGGAAAATGGATTTTCTTCAATGAAAATAATCTTTGCGAAGTTGCTTACGAAAACAGTAAAGTAAGTTCAGTTAAAAATTTACAGAAAAATGCTTTAGCAAATAGAAATTAA
>JBDTNT010000111.1:0-6282 GCA_039933615.1 Flavobacterium sp.
AAGAATACTTTCAATTCAAAAATTTTAAGATTCCATAAAATCAATATATTCCGCTTTAAACATACTATCGAAAAAAGCAGTCATACTTTCAGATTTTCCATGCAGCATCCAGGTCAAATGTATTTTTTCACCATCCCGAACCTGACGTACCAGCTTGTATTTAATGTGTAGTGCTTTCATTTCCTGCTCACAAAGCAGGAGTGCATCAGATCCTCTTTGACTGCGTATATAAAAACTGCGGGACTGATTAAGGCGGTCAATCCGCCTTTGCAGGCCAGGCAAAACTGACAGTATAAATAAAATAGATAAACTCGCAAAAGCCGATGCCAAATAATAACCTGCACCGATCCCCATTCCTACTGCGGCTACTGTCCAAATCGTGGCGGCTGTAGTAATACCGCTTATCCGGTTATTTCCCCGAAAAATCACGCCTGCTCCCAGAAATCCTATACCCGTTACAATATTTGACGCAATGCGGTCCGGATTTCCCGGACCTCCAATGGCAATTGACATAATGGTAAAAAAACAGGCCCCGAAAGAAATCATAATTGTCGTTCGGAATCCGGCGACTTTCCCGTGATATTCCCGTTCTGCGCCAACAAGTCCGCCCCATAACAAAGCCAGCAAAAAGCGTATTAAAATCTCAATGTCAAAAACCATTTTTTATCTTTATTAATTGTTTATCATCGGGCCCAAGTCTTTGTCTTTATTACGCAGATCCAGTCCTCCTTCATAAACGGATTTGAGGTTGCTCAGGTAAAAATGCCAACCGTTGGAACAGCCTAATCTTATAAATTTCTTAGAATCAGCATCTGTCGGAATGTTGTACTGTCTTAATTCTACTATCGTGTAGCCATTCATTTCACTGAGCTTTATATCTACAAGACAGGTTCCTTCAAAAGTAAATTGCAATTGGTCTTTTCCATTGGCAGATTTTACTATTCCAGTCATCGGATCGCTGTACAAATACCATAACCATTCGTAGGCATTACCCGCAGAAACATTGGTTTTTTCACTTAATGGTTCCTGATTTGTATTAAAGAAAACAGCCTTTTCGAGAAACCATTTCTCTATTTCTCCAGACATGGTCCAGGCGCTGTAAATAGTGGTAAGATCAGCTTTGACTGCTATTTTTTTTGTGAATGAAGTCCAATCGAAATTTTCCATATCAAAAAATATTTTACTTAAAAAGATTTAAAATTTAAGTCCGTTTATTTTAATTAAAGATACTAATGATTTGAACATTCCTGTGTTCTTTTATAAAATTATAATCTCATTATAAATGAATTAAGTTATTTTTCATTACTTTTTGTACACTTTCAAATAAGTATAAATACATAAAAAAACCTGCAACTGGCTTACAATATTAGATATTGTGTCTGAATTTTAATTAAATCGTAAAACCCGTATTTCTACTTTAAACAGAGAACGATAAATGGGTTAATTTTGAATCATTAAAAAATTCACCTCAATTATAAACTTCCAAAATATGCCCTGGATTACTCTTGAAAAACTATGGAAACGCACTTTGCATCCTTCCGGTTTATCTACTTCAAATGAAACTCAGGACTGGGATAAAGAAATTAAAACCTTATATCAGCTGGGTATTGGCATGGAGGATACTTTGCAGTTTTTATATTTTGAGAAACCTGATTTTGAAACTTTTAAGATATGGATCACCAACAGACAAAAAAACGAAAATACCAACCCTGAACATTTTACGGATGAAGTCCTCTCTGAACAAGATCTTCAGTTCTGGGATAAAAATGGGTATATTGTTGTAAAAAATGCCATTTCAAAAAAAGATTGTGAAGATACACAACAGGCTATTTGGGAATACTTAGAAATGGATCCTAATAAAAAAGAAACCTGGTATAAAAGACATGAAAATCAAAAAGGATTGATGCTTAATTTTTCCGATCACCATACATTAAACAGAAACCGGTTTTCTCCAAGAATAAAAAAAGCATACGAGCAGCTTTACAATACGGCCAAATTATACAAAACCATTGATAAAGTAAGTTTTAATGCCCCTGAAAATGATGACTTTGTTTTTTTAGGAAGTCCGCTTCATTGGGATACCAGTTTACATCAACCGATTCCGTTTGCACTTCAGGGACTGCTCTATCTGACGGATTGTGGTATTGATGATGGTGCTTTTCATTGCGTTCCGGGGTTTCATAACAAAATAAACGACTGGCTGAATCATCTTGATCCAGACGAAAACCCACGGCTAAAAGCACTTCAGACATTACAGCCGGAACCCATAATTGGTACTGCCGGAGATTTTATAATATGGAATAATACGTTGCCCCATTGTGCCTCTCCCAACAAGGGAAAAATGCCACGAATGGTTCAGTATCTGACCTATTTGCCGGATGATTATAGTGCTTCCAAAGAATGGCTGTGATTGCTGAAATCAGCATTTTAAAATGATAATCTGCTGCTTTATTTTCAACTTAATAACAAAAAACACCTCCCTTCTCTTTGATTATTGTTCTGGTATTTAGGAATTAAAAACCAAATTTATGTATGAAAATAGTTTCAAAAAAGCTGTTTTCTATACCAGCAATTTATGATTTTATTTAAATTTTGTTTAAATTTGATTAGTTACTGCCTGTAGAAGCCTCATTTTTTGTCAGGTATTTATGTAAAAAGTATATGCCAATAATGCTTGTTTATTATTAATGCCAAATACCACAAAGAATGAAAAAACATCTTGCCGTCACATTCTGGGCGCTTTATATGCTCTTTTTTGCAATTCCTTTTCCCATGTTTATGTATTACGCTATCAACAGTGAATTTGAGACGAGTACACTAAAAGATAAAAACCCATACCTGGCACTTGGATATCTGGCATTGTCCCTAATTTTCTGGCTGCTGCTCTTAATCGGTTATTTCAAAAAATGGATTGTGCAGATTTTTATCACCAGGAGAAATTTAGAAAACGTAAAACATAAAGGTTTACAGCGTGAAGCAAAAATTATAAGTGCCGTAAAAATTTCAAAACCAAAAGCAAAATTCAATACTTACGAACTTGAATTATTGTTTAAAAATCTATCCGATACTGAAATTACCCATAAGACAACAATTACTGACGTCAAACCGCATGAACGCCGTTTTGAAGCCGGAAAAAAAATTAGCCTTTTGCTCAATAGGGACGCGAAACGCATTCCACATTTTATTATTGCTACTACAACGGCAACTTTAAATCTTAGATTCCTAATTTTAAGAGTAGTAGGCTGGACTGTTTTAACAACAGCGGTAATCGCATATTATATCTTTTCATACCAAACTGAAAGTTTTGGGATGGGTTGGCGCTTTATGTGCATTGGTCATCCGTTAATTATCTGTCCGATGATGCTTCTGTTCTACCGGTATCTGGTACATTTTATCTTTAGAAAGCTAACCGGTCTTAGTGATGATTCTGCCGTGATTAAATTTAAGGGAATAAAAACTCAGGCGAAATTAATTGCCGTCAGTCAAACCGGAACTTATATCAATGAGCAGCCTATGATGCGTTTTGACCTTGAATACACCGATAATAAACATCATGTACACAAAACCAGCCTTAAGAAAGTTATTGGACTTCTTGAACTCGATATTACCAAAAAAGAACATTTTGACATTTTTTATCTTCCCGAAAATCCAACACATATCGCCTTTGCAAACGATTTAAAAAATATAGAATAAAATGAGAAAATTAAGTATTTTAATGATTTCCTGTCTTCTGTGCTTAAGCTGTGAACAGGTTAAAAAAAGTATTGACGAAACCTTCAAACCAACTGATACCGTTGCAAATAAAGAATCCGAAAAACCCGCTCCTGAACCGTTGAAAAACACTCAGCCTGATGTTAATCAAATTATAAAGACTGTGCTCGAAACACATTCTACGATTCTCAGTGAACATCATCTTGAAGGTAAGGACACTGCATTTCTGACAGATACTAATGCTTTAAAAAATGCGGAAGAAGCCTTGCGAAAATTGCCTCAGTATGCCGGTAAGGAAATTTTTATCTATTCTACTCTTTATTTTTACAATGATGGTAGTATTAATGTGATGCTGCAGCATCCTGAAAATCCAAAATATGTGGATGCCTATGAATTTGGGAATAATAAATGGTCAGAACCGAGACCTGTTCAGCTATCGGTACATGATGATATCAAAGGACGTCTGGTTTCATTGAATAAAACAAGTTTCGTGAACGCGGCTAAACTAACTGAAATCTATAATGAAAAAGCCCGGGAAATAGAAGGAGCAAAACCTTTGTCAAGTACATATATTACGATCTGGAACAATCAGATCAGATGGTATCCGATAAATATTAACGGAAGCCGCGAAAGGTACTCGATAGAATTTAATGAGGATGGCAGCTTAAAGTCATTCAAACAGAATTGATTTCTGATTCTCAATAGTCGGTTTTGGCTACTGGACTATCTAAAAAAACAGCAAAATCAGCATAATTCATTACAGCAATCATTTACCGGTTTGCTGAATTATTTAAGTTGAAAAAAGGCTGTCTTGATGGTGAAAATTATTTTTTTTCAAGATAGAGATAATTGGTACTGCTGCTTACCTCCCGTAATCTTATTTGTGAATTATTAAACTCAAACAACTTCCAGTTATTATTTAATTTACCGAGTAATTCCGAACTGAAATTTATTTTCAATTCAGTAACGCCATATTCTGTTTTACTTTGCCATTGTCCTGTTTCCGTAATTGCGCCTTTGGCAGCAACTACCGATTGGTCACTTTTAAAGACAAATGAATATCCGCTATAAGAAGCCGTTTTTTCCGAACCATAAAAAAAGTAAGGTATTGTCCAGGTTCCTGCTGTTATTGTTTCTGTAAAATCAAGCGCTGTAATGTTATTTTCCGGACAGTTATCAATGGCATCTTTGATAGCATTTTCAAAATCTAAATTATTCTTAATTGATTTTGTCTCATAATTATAATCTGCTATGGAAATTGGATATTGCAGGGAAATATACTGACTGCTATTCAAATTTTTAATAAAATTAAAAAATGCCTGATCACTTATAACCGATACAGAACTTGCTATCTGATTTGCTGTATTATAAATATTGATTCTTATAGGATAATTGATATTTAACCCGTTTATTTTCGACAAAAGATCAGGGTATTGGTTCCAATAATCGATCAGGGAATTAAAATCAGCTTCGTCCGGAATAACTTTTTCGATGTAATTATAGTACACCATCGTTACAGGAAAATCTATTTTTACAATATCATCATCGGTTGTGCTTGCATTGATATTATCAGCCACTTTTTGATAATCGGCAGTGGTATTAACTGCAATTGCTGTATTATTAACCGTAATGGTATAGGGTAGTTTTATAGTACAGTAACTGGACTTGTCAATTACATTATCCTGTACTGTTTTAACCATTGCAACCCTTTGCAAATAGGCGGTTAGAGGAGATGTATTAGTAACCGTTTCCTGTGTATTGGTATCTTGTTCCTCTGTCTCACTCTGACAGGAGAACAGGAACAATAAAGCGGCTATTGGCAAGTATTTTTTTAAAGCAAACATATTTATATTTTTACAAAGATAATAAAATTAAGAGACACTGTTTTTTATAAATCAGACATCAGGGGTTTGCGTTTTATTTTTTAATCCCCTAATTATCAAAAGAAAATAACTTTCTTACTGATATAAAACAATCAGCTTTACTTTTGCCCTACTTAAATTAAAAACAAATACTTTTGCAACGCACAAACAAGAAATCTAAATGCCAGATAAACCCCAATCAAACACTTGCGACGAAATAATCTTTTCGTCATTTTTTAAAAGTCAGATAAAAGCACTTCGGAATTTTCTTTTTTACAAGTTTGGCAATATAGACCAGGCGGAAGATCTGACACAGGATGCCTTTATCAAACTTTGGCAAAACTGTGCTTCAGTACCACTGGAAAAAGCAAAATCGTATATTTATACGATTGCTAATAATAGCAGTCTCAACGAAATCGCACATCAAAAAGTTGTTTTGAGATATGAAAAAAACTTTACAGGTTTAGACAAAACAAATGAAAACCCGGAATATATCCTGGAGGAAAAACAATTTCAGTCCAAACTTTTGAAAGCTATTGAAAATTTAAACGAAAAACAGCGTGTTACCTTTTTGATGCATCGGATTGACGGAAAAAAATACAGTGAAATTGCTTTGGAATTAAACATTAGCGTAAAGGCAGTAGAAAAACGCATTCATCTGGCTTTATTAAGCTTACGTAAAGAAATTGATTTATAAAAGTAGGGTAAA
>JBDTNT010000112.1:0-4010 GCA_039933615.1 Flavobacterium sp.
TTAGTAGTTTTCACTGCATTGGAATGTGTGGGCCAATTGCTATGATGTTGCCTGTCGATCGTAAGAATGAAGCAAAAAAGATAACGCAGATTATAACGTATCATTTAGGAAGATTATCTGCTTATGCGACTATCGGGCTAATTTTCGGACTCTTGGGAAGAGTTTTTTACCTGGCAGGATTACAGCAAAAAATGTCAATTTTTATTGGTTTTGCAATGATATTTGTGGTTTTGGTTCCTGAAAAGATATTTTCAAAATACAATTTTTCAAAACCCGTTTACAAAGTCATTTCAAAAATAAAATCAAGTCTGGGGGGTCATTTTAAAAACAGGAGTTACAAATCACTTTTTATAATCGGTTTATTAAACGGATTTTTGCCTTGCGGAATGGTCTATGTCGCGCTGTTTGGAGCTATGGCAATGCAAAGTGCCGGCTTTGGAGTTTTGTATATGCTTTTATTCGGGTTGGGAACTGTACCATTAATGACAATTGTAGTTTACATCAATTCCGTGATAACGCTGTCTTTCAGAAATAGGATTCAAAAAGTTATACCTTATGTAGCTGTGCTTATTGGGGTTCTTTTTGTATTAAGAGGTTTAGGTCTCGGGATTCCATACCTGTCACCTTCAAATATGAGTTTATTTGTGCAGCAGACTCCAAATTGCCATTAAGAATATTCAAATTCAGACAGTCATCGAAAACAAATTGGTTTCTGGTGATTTTCTTTTTAAATGCAAATCAAACGCCATACAAATATTGCGTACAAAAGGTCTTCCGGCTTCTGTAATTTGGATCTTATTTTCTTCAATAACAATTAAGTTATCTCTTTCTATTTCTTTCAAATTAAATAAAACATCCGGAAGTTCATTAAAATAAAGATTTTCAGTACTCCATGAAGTTTCAAATTCGCAGGTCAGATTTAAAATATGTTTTCTAATAATCAAATCTTCCTCGCTAAGGATATGGCCTTTAACCACAGGTAATTTATCCCATTCCAGTAATTGATAATAATCTTCCAGATTTTTTGTGTTTTGGGCAAAACTGTACCAGCTGTCACTAATGGAAGAAACTCCTAAACCAATCATAAGCTGTGTTTTTGATGCACTGTACCCCATGAAATTCCTATGCAGTTCATTGTTTTGTGATGCTTTGTACAAACTGTCGGAAGTTAAGGCAAAATGATCCATTCCAATTTCATGATAACCGTTTTTAGACAGTAATTGTTTTCCAATTTCGTAAAGTTTACGTTTTTCGGTATCCCTTGGAAGGTTTTCATCATTAAAACCACGCTGGCCGTTTCCTTTTATCCACGGTACGTGAGCGTAGCTGTAAAAAGCCAATCGATCCGGTTTTAAAGAATTTGTTTTTTCTACAGTATCAACTATATTTTCAATATTCTGAAATGGCAGACCAAAAATCAAATCATGTCCTATACAAGTATAACCAATTTCTTTTGCCCAGAAGGTTACTTTCGCAACATTATGGAAAGGCTGAATTCTATGAATTGCTTTCTGAACTTTTTCTGCATAATCCTGAACACCAAAACTTACCCGACGAAATCCTAAATCATATAATTTTTTAAGTTGTTCGTACGTAGTATTGTTAGGATGGCCTTCAAAACTAAATTCATAATTCTCTGCCTTATTGGCAAAGGAGAAAATACCGTTTATGAGATGCTCTAAATTATTGACAGAAAAAAAGGTAGGGGTGCCTCCGCCTAGATGTATTTCTTTTATAAATGGTTTTTCGGGAAGTAGTCTGCAGTATAAACTCCATTCTTTCAGAAGTGCTTTTATATACGTTTCTTCAACAGAATGATTTTTAGTAATTCGTTTATTACAGCCACAAAAGGTACACATGCTTTCGCAAAAAGGCAAATGAAGATATAAACTGATTCCGTTCTGAGAATTGGATTCTGAAAACGATTTTTGAAATGATTCTATCCATTTTTTTTCTGTAAAATTGCTTTCATCCCAATACGGAACGGTTGGATAACTGGTATATCTTGGTCCGGGAACATTGTATTTTTGAGTGAGGGAAATTTTCATAAAAGTGTATTTTGGATTTATCAAAATTAATTATTCAACCTAACACATAAAATGATAATTGTCATATCAGCGGTATAAAAAAAGAGACTCAAAATTGAGTCTCTCCGGTGAATTAAATAACTAACATTAAATAGAATCCTGAATGATTTTAAGCCATTTTTTTGCAAATAAATGATCTTGATAAGCACTAATTTGTTTGATGCGGTCGTCATCGAAATCATAAAAAGGAATTACGATTTTCTTTGAAGTTTCTTTTTCCTGAAATTCAAAATCAATTTTCAGTATAGTATCTGAGCCTGATTCAGAGGTTAAAACCAACTTACAGGATGAAACGTTTTTCAAATCCACATAAACTGATTCCTGTTGCTTTGGATTGAAATTCATCAAAATGAATTTCCTGTTTTTCTGATCTATGGTAAGCGTTTTGTTGCTTTGAGATTCTGTTAAATCAAAATCCTGAGGATGAGTTGGATTGAATCTTTTTTTTATGTCTAAAATTTTTGCTTTGTTGACCGCGCTTGTCCTTGCAGAAAAATATACGGGGATGGCTACTATGATCGCAATCACAATACCAATTATAGTTACACTTGTATCCATTTTTGTTTTTATTAATTGAATGAAATAATAAACAGTTTTCGTTTTGAAAACAGCTTACTGACTGGAGAAGAAAAAAAATCTTCGGGTTAGGATTTCAAAAAATTAATTACCAGAAATAATGGAAAGGGTAGAGCAGAAGTAATACTCTTTTGCTTTGATTTAAATACTGATTGGCAAAATTTGATACTGATTTTACAGACTGATGACTTGGAATTGTCATCAATATCGAGTCAAACCATTTAGCTGGGTTAGGATAGCTGGTTTTGACATTTGCAGCAAAATGATAACTTGCCTGAGGTTGTATAAATGCTAATGAATCGGCTGTTTCAACAGAAAAAGTAGTATCTGTTTTTTGAGTTTCGATTTTTTCAACAGCAATTTGGTTCGCTTGGGTTGCGAAGAAAGCTATAAGCAAAAGTGAAACAAAAATAACGGTTTTACGAATCCAATTCATAGTGGCGAAATTAACTCATAAAAGACAATTAAAGAAATTTTATAGAATTAATTAACGCTAAAAAAGGTCGTTATTATTTTATCCTCAACAGTTTTTTGATGCTGTTGAGGATAAAACAATGTTATTGTTGCATTTTGAAATAATAATCAGCGGAGTGTTTTCCTCCTCCATAAAATAAAAAGAAAATACAAACTAACAATACTATTACCGCTAAGATCAAACTCTCTGAGTGCATATGCCCCATTGAGTTAACCAAAATAGCTCCAAATAATATTGGTAACTGTGCTGCAATCGCCCAGCGCGTCAGTAATCCGAAGAAAATCATAATTCCTCCAATCATATGGGCCGGCGCAATGTAGTGTAAGAGAAACATTCCGCCTCCAAACTGGTCTATTGGAGAAATTAAATCATGCAGATATTGAATGTTGGTTACAAATGAAATTCCTTTCATAAATAAAAATACACCCAATACAATACGTACTAAATCAACTGGTAAATAAGTGTGCGCATTTGCCCATTTATTTAAGCTTTTTACATTTTCCATGATACTACGTGATTAAAAGTTACCTACTAAGGTACTCATTTTTAATCATATATTTATTTTTAAGTATCTGAAAATAAACTTTTTACTTTTTATTTAACGCATTTTAAGAATCCCTTAAAAACTATACCTGAATTACACCCAGATTAAATGGTTTTTGAATAGGGGCATGGTTCGCTGCTTCAATACCCATAGAAATCCAAGTTCGTGTATCTAACGGATCAATAATGGCATCTGTCCAGAGTCTTGAAGCTGCGTAATAAGGGGAAGTCTGCTCATCGTAACGTGCTTTTATTTTTGCAAATAATTCCGCTTCTTTGGCTTCATCTACGATTTCTCCTTTCGCTTTAAGCGAAGAAGCTTCAATTTG
>JBDTNT010000113.1:0-5208 GCA_039933615.1 Flavobacterium sp.
TGAAGGAGATGAAATGTCTGCTGAGTTTGCCATGATGTGCCATAAGAAAAATATAGAAACAGGTTGCCGCCTTGATTTGACGTATACAGAAGACGGATTTAAAATTTTAGAAGCCAATATAGGTTCCTCAATAGGAGGATGGCAAATTCATAGTTTTGAAAATTTAATTAGAAAGCTTCATCCGGAATTAACAGAAAATAGAGATCAATATCAGTCCAAAAATACGTTACAGATTTATATTAATTTTCTTGTAGATCAGGTGCTAAAAAAGGTAACAACCATAAAAGATACCATCAATATATTTATAGATAACGGATTTGACGAGAGCGAGTTGGAACAGAAATTAGCAGACAATACAAGTCTTTTGTTTTTTAGTGAATTTTTACAGCGAGAACTTGCTAAAAGAGGACTTAAAGGAGAAGCTTTTTCGGGTAATTTAAATGAGTTGCAATTAGTTAATAACGATTTATGTTACAAAGATAATCTGATACACGGTATAGTGGTTCTATCAATGGAAGTTCAGGTTAATATAGCTGTATTCCGTGCATTTGTAACAGATAAAGTATATTTTCCCGATCATCTCGGACTTAAAATGATGGGCGACAAACGAAATCTGGCAATTTTATTAGAATTAGCACATGAAGGAAAATTTTCACTGGAAGAAAACGAACTCATTCTTAAAAACGTTCCCTGGACAGTCTTCATCGAAAATAAAAAGATACTATTTAAAAATAAAGAATATAATTTATTAGAATTATTAAAAAACAACAAAGAACAATTTGTTATAAAAGTAGCAAGAGGCTATCAGGGCAAAGATGTTTTTGTTGGAAAATTCAATACAGATGATGAATGGCAGGAAGCAATTGATCTGGCCTTATCAACAAATGCCTTTATAGCACAGGAATTTAGTGAATCAATTGATTTTCTCGCTCCAAACGGACAGAATATCTGGACATCTCATAAACTGATATGGGGATCATTTGGTTTTGGGGATTCATATGGAGGAGTTTGGGTAAGAATGTCAGAAGTAAAGACAGATGTTGGTGTTATCAATTCTGCAACAGGAGCAGTTGAAGCTATCGTATTTGAGGTTGTTGATTAAATAAAGATAAATTATGACCCAAATCTTTTACGCTTATATCTCAGAAGAAAATCATAATCACCTGTTGAAAACGTATTTAGACACTTTTCCGGCTGACTTTCAAAAAAGAATTCTGTCATTTAGAAATTGGCAGGATGCTCAATTGTCACTTTTAGGAAGATTGCTTTTGCGCCATGGGCTTCGAATAAATAATGGACATGAGCGAAAGGATAATATAGGATATACATCTTATAATAAACCATTTCTAATAGATTCTGATATTAAATTCAATATATCTCATGCTGGTGAATTGGTAGTTTGTGTATTATCAGATTCTAATGACGTAGGTGTAGATATTGAGATAATAAACGATATAAATATTGATGATTTTGAATCACAAATGACAATTACCGAACAAAATTATATAAGGCTGGCAAAAAATTCTAGAACTGCTTTTTTTGATTTTTGGACGAAAAAAGAAGCGGTCATTAAAGCAAATGGAAAAGGACTATCTATTCAATTGCAAGACTTTCAAGTTGTGGATAATTTTACTACGATAAATGATGAAAATTTCTTCCTGAGAGAAATTTACTTTAATGAGAAGTATAAATGTCATGTAGCTTTTAAGAATAGAATAGATACTAATATTACGGGACCACAAATCATTAATGATTTTAATTTTGGCAGCTTGATTCTGATAGATGCGACAGAACCGTTAAATGGTTTTTAATAATAGTAAAGCGGTCAAGCGTTCCTTGTGCATATCCTTTGCCTAGTAGCGCGCATTTCATCATTGTGCTTTTGAAATTCTTCAAGCACTTTAACTTTTGGTGTTACTTTCCCTAAAACATGATCCATGATTTTTTCGGCGGTTATAGGTTTACCGCTGTACATCATTTCTATTTTGATTTCATTGATTTTTAAATTCAGTGCATCTAGGAAGAAGTTTAAAGATTTTGCATCTTCTTTGGTTCCGACTGCTCTTTCTGTTTTTTGATCCCACCTTAAATATTCCCATTTGCGTTTGTTGGATGCTTCCTTTGTAATTCCGTCTACGGTAATTCTAAAGTACACGGTTCTAATTTTTCTGTCATTACTGGTTATTTTCATAAAGAAAACTAACCCAAAGCTGCTCTCTAACATAATTCAACTGTTTTAGATTAATAAATGTAGAATTATAGCATCAAAAAACAAGTCGTTAACCTCCTTAATCCCGAACAATTATAAATCACTGCCAAACTATATTGAATTATTTTGATAATAGAAGTACTAATGCATCAGCTGAATCATTCAATGCAAAAATAAAAGCATTTAGATCGAAATTCAGAGGAGTTAGAAATGTAGAATATTTCCTTTTTAGGCTTACTAATATTTATGCCTAATTTTTCCAAATCCACAGGTTTTCGTGTTGATCCCCTTTAATTTTGTGAGCATTTATAAATATTGAAAACAGGACATAAAGCAAAAAAGCCAGTAAATCATCGGATTTACTGGCTTTAAGACATTTTTTAAGGCTTTTTGAAAAGATTGAAAACTTTAAGTTTTCGGGCTTTTCGGCCTTTCCGTGGGGAGAGCAGGATTCGAACTTAACCGCTCAAGCCCGCTTCTATGCTACGTTTTTATAATGTCTTAAACCTAAGTGCACCGATTCTGCACCTGAAATAAAATGGTTGCTTTTTTACTGTTTGTTTACTTCAAAAAAAAGTTGTTTTTTTATCTTTAACTTGTTGTTATTCAGTGATATTATTCTGGATAATTTGTTTGTAAATATATCAATATTTTTTGATTATTTATAAATTTAATTTTTGATAATTGTCTGTAGCTGGAAGCATTCAAATATTGAGGATTATGGTATAATTACAGACTTGCTTATTCTTGAAAATCTGTTGATGCAGAAAGATTTTTCCATTGCTGAATTTGCTGTGATAATTGAGTGATTTTTTCATTTGCCCTTTTGTAAGCATCACTACCCAAAAATAGAAGTGTCGGAGGATTTTGATTGTTCACTAATTCAATGAAAGTGTCAGCGACTTTGTCGGGATTGCCTAACTGTTTGCCGTCTATTTCATTCATTTTTTGATGTGCAGTTCTCAAAAAGCTGTAATCTTCGATCTGTCTATTACTAAAAGCAATAGAATCTGGTTTTGCAAAATTAGTGCGAAACCAACCGGGCAAAACTGCGGTTACATTTATTCCTAGTGGTTTCAAATCATTTGCCAATGCTTCTGATAAACCTGTTACTGCAAATTTCGCTGCGCAATAAATGCTCCAGCCAAGTCCTGGTGCGAAACCTGCAATTGATGAAATGTTGATAATATGCCCTGAACGCTGATTTCTCAAATAAGGCAATGCTTGCTGGATTACTTTTACAACAGCAAAAAAATTAACATTGAAGTTTTCGTTTATTTCCTGTTCAGACAGTTCTTCTAGTGCTCCGCCAATTCCATAACCTGCGTTGTTCACAATCACATCAATTTTACCAAAAGCTTTTTTAGTTTTTTCTAATGATTTTGCGATTGATTTTTCGTCCGTCAAATCAACTTCCAAAGGCAAAAAGTTTTCACTTGTAATATCAGACAATGCAGAAGACTGACGTGATGTTGCAGCAACTTTATTTCCTTGCAGTAGCAATTGTTCTACTAATGAACGCCCAATACCTTTAGACGCTCCTGTGATGTACCATACTTTTGAATTGTTCATTTTTATACTTTTTTATAGATGCAAAATTAGAACATACTACTTGTATGATGATGGTAAGAATAGTACCAATATTTGTAAAAATCAAACCAATCTAAAAGATGTGGGATTTATTCCTGATTGCTTTTTGAAGAACTTATTAAAGTGTGCAAGGTCTTCAAACCCTAAAACATCACATATTTCAGAAATTGACCAATCAGTATATTTGAGCAAAATTTTTGCTTCCGTATGCAGCCGTTCAAACAGGTGTTGGCTTGTTGTTTTTCCCGTTACTTTTTTTAGACAGCGATTAAGGTAATTGACATGAATAAACATTTTCTCCGCATAGGTATTGGGCAAGCGGAGTTTCAGTTTGTCTGTTTTATATTGAATGGGAAATTGCTGTTCCAATAATTCCAAAAAAATCATCGTAATTCGTTTACTGGCATCGCCATATTGAAAAAGATTTTCGGGCGGTGTCCATTTCATTGCCAGAAAGTACAACTCACTGACATAATTCTTAATCAGGTGGTATTTGTAAATGTAGTTACCCTCTACTTCCTGAAGTATTTTCTCAAAAAGGATTTTAACTTGTTTGTAATTGCTTTTGGAAAGTTTAAAAACAGGCTGAACTGATGAATTGAAAAGAGAAAGATTGCCTACATCCAATTTATAATTTTCCTGAAAAAATTCACGTTTAAAAACACAAAAAAAACCTTTTGTTTCTGGCGCTAAAGGTTGATAAGAATAAGGAATATCGGGATGAAAAAACAGCAAAGTATTTCCATCTACCTCAACATTTTCATTGCCGTATCTGAAGACATTTTTCCCTGAAAAAAGCATTATTTTAAAGAAATTCCTACGAATGTGTAATGGTAATTCTTCATTTCTTTTCATACGGTTTTCAATATGAAACACATTAAACTGCCCGATAGTATGGTGCAAATTATCGGGTAATTCATTGAATTTATTTTTGTAAAATTCTTCTATTGTCTCCATTAAATAATTGTTGATAATATTTCAAGATTAGTAAAAACGAAACCAAATTACAAATTCTTAATCAAGAAGCCAAATCACATCCTAATTACGATTTAATTTCATTATGATTAGCTTCTCGAAAACTTATACAATTGAAAAAAACTGTAAGCCAAACACCGCCATTCAAAGCCAATCACTTCCACATTTGTAGTATTAAATTCCAGCTTTTATTTATTCAAATCCTTCTCTGTTCATTTCGACCCGCAAAATGTTCAACTCACCCAATTGCACTGAAGAACAAGCCAAAAGCCATTGCACCTTTGTATTGAATTTAAAACTTAATATCAATGCAAAAGATTATTTTAATGGCAACCGGGCTGCTTTTCAGCCTCAACATTTCTGCCCAGACGACCAATGATAAAATTTTAGGTAAATGGACAAACGAAGACAAAACCCGTATCATAGAATTTGTA
>JBDTNT010000114.1:0-5954 GCA_039933615.1 Flavobacterium sp.
AAATGGCAAGATTTAAAGAAAATGATTTACCAAAATCAAAAATTACCGCTACTTCTCTCAACAAAGCAAAAATAATATTCAAATATGCAGGAAACCACCAATGGAAATTTTATGTTGGCTTGGTTTTCCTATTACTTACCGGAGCCACTGCCCTCGCCTTTCCTAAATTAATGGGGATGCTGGTAGATTGTGTAAAAAACAAAGACAATACTGAAACCAATCAGATCGCTTTGGGGTTAATTGGAATTTTATTCCTGCAATCGTTCTTCTCTTTTTTCAGATTATCGTTGTTTGTCAATTTTACAGAGAATACACTGGCAAACCTTCGTTTGTCTTTATATACAAACCTGGTAAAATTACCAATGACTTTCTTCTCGCAAAAAAGAGTTGGTGAACTGAACAGTCGTATCAGTGCTGATATTACACAGATTCAGGATACTTTAACTACTACAATTGCAGAGTTTTTACGTCAGTTTATATTGATTATTGGTGGTGTAATCTTATTGGCTACAGAAAGTTATAAGTTAACTTTATTAATGCTTTCTGTTGTTCCTTTGGTTGCCGTTGCAGCTGTGATTTTCGGAAGATTCATCAGGAAATATTCCAAACAGGTACAGGATCAGGTGGCCGAAAGCCAGGTAATTGTTGAAGAAACCATGCAGGGAATCAGCATTGTAAAAGCCTTTGCCAACGAATGGTATGAAGTTGCCCGTTATAAAGGTAAAATCAGCGAGGTTGTAAAACTGGCCATCAAGGGCGGTAAATACCGTGGTTATTTTGCATCCTTTATTATTTTCTGTTTGTTCGGAGCTATTGTAGCTGTCGTTTGGTATGGTGTACGTTTGAGTATTGCCGGAGAAATGAGTGTTGGGCAATTGATTTCATTTGTATTGTATTCTACATTCGTAGGAGCTTCTTTTGGAGGAATTGCTGAATTATATGCACAGATTCAAAAAGCAATCGGAGCAACCGAAAGAGTTTTCGAATTATTAGATGAAACTCCGGAAAAAATAAATGCAGATAAAAATGCGACTTCAGAGAAAATAAGAGGAAATGTTTCCTTCAAAAATGTAGCTTTCAGTTATCCTTCAAGAAAAGAAGTTCAGGTATTGAAAAATGTAAATTTCACAGCTGAATTTGGTCAAAAAATAGCAATTGTGGGTCCAAGTGGTGCCGGTAAATCTACTATTTCATCTTTATTACTGCGTTTCTATGATATTACATCCGGAGAAATTACTGTTGACGGAAAAAATATTTATGATTACGATTTAGAAAATCTTCGTGGGAACATGAGTATTGTTCCACAGGATGTAATTTTATTTGGAGGAACTATTAAAGAAAACATTGCTTACGGAAAACCGGACGCAACAGATGATGAAATTATACAAGCTGCCAAACAGGCGAACGCATTCAACTTTGTAGACGGTTTCCCGGAGAAATTCGAAACTTTGGTTGGAGAACGCGGTGTAAAATTATCGGGCGGTCAGCGTCAGCGTATTGCTATTGCAAGGGCGCTGCTCAAAAACCCAAGTATTTTAATTTTAGATGAAGCCACTTCATCATTAGACAGTGAAAGTGAAAAATTAGTTCAGGAAGCGTTAGAAGTTTTGATGCAGGGAAGAACGAGTATTATTATCGCTCACCGTCTTTCTACTATCAGAAATGCAGATAAAATTTTGGTTTTGGATAACGGAAAAATAACAGAAGAAGGAACGCATCAGGAATTGATCAATCTTGATAATGGAACGTATAAAAACCTTAGTAATCTTCAGTTTAGCAACTTTTAATTAAAACGAAACTTCAAATAATTTAAACGCATTTTTAATGATGAATTCTATGCAGAAAAGCATTTTAGTGGCAGCACTTCTAATGCTGAATATTTTTTGTGCCATCGGACAGGAAAAACCTTTTAACGTAATTAATCTAAAACCGGATGGTTCCCAATACATCAAGTTTGGAATGAACCTTCAGATCTGGGGAAGATATTCTGAACTAAATCCGGGAAGTAAAGTCGGAACTACCGAAGCAGATCAGACTTACGATATTGTCATCAGACGCTTGCGTTTGCAGGCAATGGGTATGCTGACAGAAAACATTTTCTTTCATCTTCAGTTTGGTCAGAACAATATTAATTTTCAACAAAATTCAGGACCTTCAAATGCACCACTTTCTATTATGGATGCAATTGGAGAATATCATTTCAATGACAAGTTTCACATTGGTGGCGGTTTGACTGGCTGGGGAGCTGGAACGACAAGATATTCAGCAAACAGTTCAGCCACACATCTAACATTAGATACACCAATGTATCAGCAGTTTATCAATACTTCTTCTACTTTTGGAAACAGAAACTTAAGTATTTATGCCAAAGGATATTTGGGTAAATTTAATTACAGAGCTGCTATAACAAATCCGTATAGAAATAACGTAAATAGTTTAAGTTCAAATTCTACTCTAAGTACAGAAACACCAAGAGCTCAATATTCAGGGATTCTTACTTACTCCTTTTTAGATAAAGAATCGATAGAAGATCCGTATCACAGAGGAACTTATTTGGGGACTAAAAAAGTATTGAACATAGCACTTGGTTATATGACACAGGCAAAAGCAATGTGGCATTTAACTCCGGATGCTGTGACAGCTTATGACGATATGAAAATTTTAGGCTTTGATGTTTTTTACGACAGTCCGATTAGCGACAAAGGAGATGCAATTACGGCGTATGCTTCTTATAACAACAACGATTACGGTAAGAACTACATTCAGGCTGTTTCTACTCCAAATCCGGCTGTGGGAGATAATACGCTTATAAATGGTTCAGGTGCCGGTTTTATTGGTGTTGGAACGGGAAATATCTATTATGCACAATTGGGCTATTTATTTGCTAAATCTTCCAATGAAGCAAAAAAAGGGCGTTTTCAACCTTATGTGGCTACACAGATTGCAGCCTTAGAAGCTTTAGACACACCAATGACGATGTATGAAATTGGGGCAAACTATTACACGACAGGTACTTTTGGACCAAAGTTTAGTCTGAATTATCAAAACAGAGCCATCTACGATAAATCATTAGTTGGAAAATACACACAAAGCGACCGCTTAGGAACAGTAGTACTGCAATGTCAGGTTTCGTTCTAAAAATAAAACTTCCAAACACAAAAAAGCTCCAATTTGTATTGGAGCTTTTTTTATATAAACTGGGATTGTGACTGAAATTTACTTCCCTTTTCTTCTCTTGCGTTCAGCTTTAATCATAGATAATTCACGACTGGTCTGACCAGCAACTGAAGTATTTTCTTCAGCACGACGGATCAGGTAAGGCATAACATCTCTCACAGGTCCGAACGGCAAATATTTAGCAACATTATAACCGTTTTCGGCTAAGTTGTAGCTGATATTATCACTCATTCCATATAATTGTCCAAACCAGATTCTGTTATCGTTTTTGGCAATTCCTTTATCCTGCATCATTTCCATCAGTTTATAAGAACTCAGTTCGTTGTGAGTTCCTGCAAAAATGGACATATTATCTAAATGATCCAGCATATAATGAACAGCATGATCATAGTTTTCATCTGTTGCTTCTTTAGAAACACAAATTGGAGAAACATAATTCTTTTCTTCCGCTCTTTTGTTTTCTTTTTCCATGTAAGCGCCACGAACCAGTTTCATTCCAATGAAAAAACCTTCTTTTTTGGCAACATCATGCAGTTTTTTCAAATAATCCAAACGATCCCAACGGTACATTTGCAACGTATTAAAAACAATCGCTTTTTCTTTATTGTATTTGCGCATCATTTCGGTAACCAGGTCATCAGCAGCATCCTGCATCCAGCTTTCTTCACCATCAATCAACAGGGCAACATCTTTTTTGTGTGCTTCACTGCAAACCTTGTCAAAACGGGCTACTACCCTGTCCCACTCTGCCTGTTCTGCCGGAGAAAATATTTGTTTTTCTCCTAATTTTTCATACAACTCAAAACGTCCTAAACCAGTTGGTTTAAAAACCGCAAACGGAATTGCCAATCGTTCTTTAGCAAATTCTATTGTTTTTAAAGTCATTTCTAAAGCAGCATCAAACTGCTCCTCTTCTTCTTTTCCTTCAACTGAATAATCTAAAACAGATGAAACGCCTTTGGTAAACATTTTGTCTACTACAGTAATACAATCGTCTTCGTTGATACCACCACAAAAATGGTCAAAAACAGTTGCACGGATTAATCCTTCTACTGGCAAATGTGCTTTAATAGCAAAATTGGTAACAGCAGTTCCTATCCTCACTAAGGGTTCGCTGTCGATCATTTTAAAAAGAAAATAAGCTCTGTCAAGTTCCGTATCGCTTTTTAACGAAAATGCAACCTGAGTGTTATCGAATATTTTTTCCATTTAGGTTATTTTTTTGTGCAAATATAGACAGAGTTTCAATATTATTTAGTTAAAAATGCCTTATTTTGCGGATTCAATTAACCAAAAAAATATGCAATCAATTCAAGCCAATAATTATCTTGTACATTTTAACCAAAATGCATACGAAGCTCTAAATACACATTTAAAAGAAAATAAATACTCTAATTTGTTTATTATAGTTGATAATGAAACAAATGAGCATTGCTTACCAAAATTTTTGCCTTTACTTGAAACGGATTTAACAATCGAAATAATCGAATTTGAATCCGGTGAAATCAATAAAAATATCGAAACCTGTATCGAAATCTGGAATGTTTTAACAGAACTGGGAGCCGACAGGAAATCACTTGTAATCAATCTTGGCGGTGGCGTTGTTACTGATTTAGGAGGATTTGTAGCTTCAACTTTCAAACGCGGAGTGGACTTTATCAATATTCCTACTACCTTATTATCTATGGTGGATGCTTCTGTTGGAGGAAAAACAGGAGTAGATTTAGGAAACCTGAAAAACCAGATTGGGGTTATCAACGTACCTCAAATGGTATTAATTGATACCCAATATCTTGAAACTTTATCACAAAGTGAAATGCGTTCAGGATTGGCAGAAATGCTAAAACACGGTCTGATTTATGATGCACCTTACTGGAGACAGTTTTTAGATTTAAAATCAATAGATTATGCTGATTTCGATGAATTGATTTATCGTTCGGTTGAAATTAAAAATGAAATCGTAATTCAGGATCCGACAGAGAAAAACATCCGTAAAGCATTGAATTTCGGTCATACTTTAGGACATGCGATAGAAAGTTACTTTTTAGAAAGCGAAACCAAAAATACATTATTACACGGTGAAGCAATTGCGATTGGGATGATACTTGAAAGTTATATTTCGTTACATAAAAACTTAATTACTGCAGCAGAATATGCAGAAATTAAAACAGCAATTCAAAGCATTTATGACAACGTAATTATTGAAGAAAATGACATTGAGCCGATCCTGGAATTGCTGATTCATGACAAAAAAAATGAATACGGTTTGATTCAATTTGCCTTAATTGAAGGAATCGGAAAAATAAAAATTAATCAATCCGTTGAAAATAAATTGATTCTAGATGCGTTTGAGGATTATAAATCTTAAACTTTTTTTAATCAAAAGCATTGCTTTAGGTATATTTTATTTTTTACATTTGCCACGATGAAAACAAACAATAAACAAAAACAATTTAGTTCTTATAGAAACCGCCTCAATAGTTCCTTGCTAAGGATGCTGAATCGTTTTTATAATAGTAAAAGTCCATTTTGTTTAGATGTTTTTTTATATTCTAAAGCAGAACACGAAAAACTGCAGATTGTATTTGCCAATATTAGAGTTTGAATTTAAGATTTAGTACCGTTTTCTAAATAATAATACAATCTAAATATTGAAAAATAAATGAATACAAAATATTCTGACTTAATAAATCAAACCTATTACTTCCCACAAGAGGAATTCAAATTAAACAAAGACAACTTACAATTTCACAATATCGATTTGATGAAATTAGTTG
>JBDTNT010000115.1:0-21569 GCA_039933615.1 Flavobacterium sp.
AAAATATAAACCAATTCAAAGAAATTATGACGATCTCCAACATCCGGATATTCATCTAAAGTTTCAAATGAAACGGTAAACGGTTCGTATAAATTTTCTTTTTTCATTTTTGGATAATTTGATTCAGGCTGCAAATATACCTAAAAAACACAAAAATGTACAAATTTTAAGTCTTAAAAATGGTATAATTTTGCTCCATCAAATTTTAAGTACAAAATATAACAATATGGAATATAGAAAATCAGGAACCACCGAACTGGAATTATCTGCCATAACTTACGGCGCATTTGCGATTGGCGGAAACATGTGGGGCGGTAACGAAAAGAAAGATTCAATTGATTCTATCCACGCTTCAATCGACAATGGCGTAACCACTTTGGACACTGCTCCTTTCTACGGATTTGGTTTAAGCGAAGAAATGATTGGTGAAGCCCTAAAAACACAAAACAGGTCAAAAGTACAGTTACTGACCAAATTTGGTTTGGTTTGGGACGGAAGCAATAAGGGAAAAGGAGAATTTTTCTTTGATGCCGACGACAACGGAAAAAAAATACCGGTTTATAAATTCGCATCCAAAGAAAACATCATCAAGGAAGTCGAAGAAAGCCTGAAAAGATTAAAAACCGATTATATCGATTTACTGCAAATTCACTGGCCTGATGCCACCACTCCAATCCAGGAAACCATGGAAACGATGGATTTATTAATCAAACAGGGAAAAATCAGGGCAGCGGGAGTTTGTAATTACAGCGTTTCACAAGTAGAAGAAGCCCAAAAAACAATTCAGTTAGCCTCCAATCAGGTTTCCTACAGCATGTTAAATCGCAGTATTGAGGCCGATTTGATTCCGCTTACTGTTGCAGAAAACATCGGGATCATCGCTTACAGTCCAATGGAAAGAGGTTTGCTGACCGGAAAATATTTTACGGACAGCAAGCTAAAAGACAACGATCACAGAAATAGTTATTTCAATCAATTCGATCTTCCGAAAGTAAAAACCTTAGTCGAAGAATTAACTTCACTGGCACATGCCAAAGAAGCAAGTTTGGCGCAATTGGTTTTACGCTGGACGACTTTACAAAAAGGAATTACAATTGTTTTGGCCGGGGCAAGAAATGCCGAACAGGCAATTTCAAACGCAAAAGCAATGGATTTTGATCTTTCAACTTCAGAATTAGAATTCATCAATCAGGCAATTTCAAAAATAAAATAATAAGAATAATTTGGGTGTGTCCCTCTGGGTCGGGCTATTCGTTCCAATCTTTTGTGCCGAACCCCGGCACAAAAGGATTTCCACTACTATCCCTCACACCACATTTTCATAAGAAACAACATTTAAACATGAAGAAAATATTTATAATTAACGGAGGACAAAAATTTGCACATTCAGGCGGAAAATTCAATGAAACAGTTCAAAACTGGACTACTGATTTTCTTTCAAAAAGCAACAATTACGAGATAAAAACAACCAATATCAATGACGAAATAAACCTGCCGGAAGAAGTCGCAAAATTTGTCTGGGCAGATTTAATCATCTACCACACACCGGTTTGGTGGTTTCAGTTACCCAATCTTTTCAAAAAATATATCGATGATGTTTTCACAGAAGGACACAACAACGGAATTTACAAAAGCGACGGAAGAAGCCGTGTAAATCCGGATATTAATTACGGAACCGGCGGACTTTTGCACGGACGAAAATATATGCTGACCACAAGTTGGAATGCACCAAAAACGGCCTTTACTTTACCCGGAGAATTTTTCGAAGAAACATCTGTTGACGATGGCGCTATGTTTGGCTTTCATAAGATGAATAAATTTACTGGAATGCAAAAACTGGAAAGCTTTCATTTTCATGATGTTGAAAAAGGCGCTACAGCAGAAAATATTATTATCTTTCAACAAGATTATACCAGCCATTTAGAAGAAACTCTTAAAAACGTATAAACATGATTTCAATCACCGCAATTATAGAAAGCAAACCAGAAAACCTGACAGACGTTCAAAACATACTGACACATCTGGTAACAGAAACCAGAAAAGAAGCTGCCTGTATCCGTTATGATTTGCACACAACAGAAAATGTTTTTATCATCTGGGAAGAATGGAAAGACCAGATTGGACTTGATTTACACAACAATCAATCTTATTTGGTAGATTTCATTACAAAAAGTGAAAGCTTATTGTCATCTCCGGTTCAGGTTTATAAAACTACTCAATTATTATAATATTTTTTCGCCACGAATTTCAAAATTTAATTTATATCACAATTCGTGAAATTCGTGGCAAAACATTTTATTATTTTATCCCTCCAAAAGCACCAAAGCACATATTCTTGTGTAAAATTTCGACTTTACTGAAACCTGTTTGTTTCATTAAATCCAATTGGTAATTCATAGATCTTGGAGAATCTTCTTTTTCTACATAATCCAATACTTTCTGACGGTATTCCTTTCCCCCTATTCCTTCCAGATAATCACCGTAGCGTTCCCAGGTATATTCGTTTAATAATTCCGTGTCTTGCGTAATTAAATCAGAAATCATCAAACAGCCACCGGGTTTTAATAATCTGAATAGTTTCCCTAATGTAGTCTCCCAATCTTCATCGTCGCGCAAATGATGCAGGACGGCACCGGCCAAAATAATATCAAAATGATTTTCCGGTAAGGCAACTTCACGGATATCACCCTGTAAAATTTCAACTTTTCCGTTGATTTCTTTGGAGACTCTTTCAAAAGCTTTATCCAGCATCGGCTGACTTAAATCTACTAAAGTCGCATTTAGATTGGGTAATTTGGAAAGCAGCATCAACGTATAATTTCCTGCACCGCAACCAATATCCAAGACATTTTTGGCATTCGGAACAATTCTTTTTGAAGCTTCGGTGATTAGTTCCAGTGAGATTTTAGCATCGATTGTGGCCACCTGACCTGTTTCTAAATTTGAGAATCGCTCAACATCGTTATCAAAACGTTCTTTAATTTCTTGTGTAGTTGATTTTTTCATAATTGTTTTGGTGTTTTGTTTTTCACGCAGATTGGAGGGATTCACAAATAACATTCGAAATAAAAATCTGCTCAATCTGCCAAATCTGCGAGAAACAATATTTTTTTGTAAATGTATCGCTTTGATATATACTTCAAAAATACTTATTTTGTCAATTATTAATACTTAATAGGTATTTATGGAATTGCGACACTTAAAATATTTTTTGGCCGTAGCTGAAGAATTAAACTTTACAAAAGCAGCTGAGAAACTTTGTATCTCGCAGCCTCCCTTAAGCCGTCAGATTATCGAATTGGAAACCGAAATCCAGGCACGCCTGTTCATTCGGAATAATAAAAAAGTAGCCCTAACTGAAGCCGGGAAATATTTCGAAAAAGAAGTCACAGCACTTTTTCAGAATCTGGAACGTGTGGTCTTGAAAACAAAGAAAATTGGCGAAAACATTTCGGGTGAATTCCGGATCGCTTACATCAGTTCTATTTATTCTTCGGAGATTTCAGAACTTATAAAATCACTTAGTACCCAATTTCCTTATGTCAATTTTAAACTTTTTGAAATCTCAACAACCAAGCAGATTCAGGCATTGGAACAAGGGAAAATAGATTTGGGGATCATACGTTCTCCGATAAAATCACCAAAAATAAAATCACAATTGTGGTTTCAGGATGGTTTTTCTGTCGTTTATAAAAAAGGATTGATCAGTATAAATTCTGAAGAGGAAATTTCAAAATTAAAAGACGAAACTTTTGTGTTTTTCAACAAGGATTATGCTCCGCATTATTATGAAGTTTTATTGGAACTTTGCGCTTTTTATGGCTTTACGCCCAAAGTTGTACACGAATCAAACAACATCAATTCTATTGTACAATTGGTCAAAAATGGTTTGGGAATTTCTATTGTTCCATCGAATATTGCTAAGAACAATCACGATCCGGAAATCAGTTTTATCGAATTGAAAAAAGTTAATTTATTTACGGATGTCTCGCTGATAACTTCAAAAGGAGATAATTCTGAAATTACAAAATCTGCTGTTGCTTTTTTATTGAATTTTTCTACAAAGTGAGTTTACCTCGAATTAAATTTAAAGCGAAGGAAATCCGTAAAAATCAATGCTAAATGTTTTTTAAATTGCACTTGTTTAAAACTGATATTCAAAAAATAACACAATACAATTTGTGAAAATTTGTGAAATCCTTGGCGAAAAAACGCTACAATTTAGCACACTTATTCCCCTGCACAAAAGCTAACTTTTAAATATCTTAGCAGAAATTACATTAGGAATAAAATAAATCCATAAAATGGCTGAGCAGTCTTTACAGAGTTTCTTTCGGTGATTTCTCCTTCGAAATGATAGGATTATGACTAAAAATCTAATCTACTTTTCTAAAAACCAATACTTTTCCGGAAGAATTAGAAAGCGTCAACCTAAGGTCTCCAATAGAATAGGTCGTTGTACTTTGAAGCGCTTTTAAGAATTCACCTTCTTTATTTCCGGGAGCGCAGGCCATGAGGGTCGAAATTCCGTTTGTAAATCTAAGTACATCTTTTTCAAAAAAGATCCTGCCCTCTATTGCGTTACAGCCTCCAAAACCCATAAATATATTTTCAGCTGCATGAATTTCAATTCTTGGCAGTTCATTTTGATAATCGCCGGCAAAGACTTTAAAACCATTTAATTTTTCTAAAACCCAAATATCGTGAAGCCGATAATCGGTTATGTATTTCCCGCAGCCCTTAAGGACTTTATCATTAATTTCAACTTTCACAGCATAAGGCGAAACGGCTCCTGACATCGAATCCTGACAATCCAGTTGCTGAATGGTAATTGTAGCCGAAACGGCTGCATTTTTTATTTTGTACATTTTCACATTCGCATCCATTGCTTTTATTGGCTCAACTGCTGGAAAAGTAAGTGTTTCCATTCCCGTGATCAAAGACGTTAAAACAATTTTCTCCTTTCCTATTTTCAATCCCCAGAAAGGCTCGTTTCCTGTGGCCTTAAAATAAACCATAGCCTCCTCTTCTTCGGAATTTGCTGCAGATGTAGTTTCTTTTGCCTCAGAATTTTTAATCCCGGTTGATTTACAGCTTAACATCACAGACATCAAGACTGACAATAAAAATATTTTTTTCATAGAAATGTGTTTTGGTTGACTTTACAGTCGAAAACTAAGTAAAAAACAAGGTTTTAGAATGTTTTTTTTGATTCCTTATTTAGAATGCATTCAAATTTAAGAAAAATAACACGTTTTCGAAAGAATTCAATCATTTAAAAAAACCTCCTGAAACCCTTATAAATAAAAGACTAAGATAAAATACGTATTTACTTCCGGTATATTTTCAATAAAAAAACTAAAAACAATACGTATTTTAATAAGTATTAATACTTATATTTGCGTAGTAATACTTAATTAAAGAAATCATGATTAAAGTAATAGTAGTTGGAAACGGAATGGTTGGTTACAAATTTTGCGAAAAATTCATTTCAAAATCAGGACAGGAAAAGTATCAGATTACCGTATTTGGTGAAGAACCGAGGCGTGCCTATGACAGAGTTCACCTGAGTGAATACTTTGGAGGAAAAACCGCTGACGATCTTTCTTTATCAACAAAGGATTGGTACTTAGAAAATAATATTACTTTAAACACTTCTGAATTAATTACGGATATTAATCGCGAAGACAAAACGATACACACTCACTTAGAAAAAACACATAAGTACGACTACTTAGTACTGGCTACCGGATCTTCTGCTTTTGTACCTCCTATTGACGGAGTAGAAAAAGAAGGTGTTTTTGTTTACCGCACCATAGAAGATTTGGATGCAATTATGGCTTACGCCAAAAAAATAAAACAAAAAGGTGCTACAGAAGCAGCTGTTTTAGGAGGCGGATTACTAGGTCTTGAGGCCGCAAAGGCCGTGCGAGATTTAGGTTTAAACCCACATGTTGTTGAATTTGCTCCAAGACTAATGCCAAGACAACTGGACAAAGGCGCGAGTGACATGCTCCAATCTAAAATAGAGGAACTCAATATCGGAATTCATCTGAACAAAACCACACAATATATTGATGGAAAAGAAAGTATAACGGGAATGATGTTTGCCGATGATGAATTGTTAAAAGTTGACATGTTGGTTATTTCTGCCGGAATTAAACCCCGCGACGAATTAGCCCGCGTCTCGGGACTTGAGGTTGGTTTAAGAGGCGGGATTGTGGTAAACAATCAAATGCAGACCTCAGATCCTTGTATATATGCGATTGGAGAAGCAGCGCTTTACAATCAAAACATTTACGGACTTGTTGCTCCGGGCTACGAAATGGCCGATGTCGCCGCCGAACAAATCTTAAATGGCTCTAAAACCATGAGAGAAACCATCGATATGTCTACACAATTGAAATTGATTGGTGTTGAAGTGGCGAGTTTTGGTGATCCTTTTATCGAAAATGACAATGTAACTGCTATTATTTATGAAAATAAATTAAGTGGTGTTTACAAAAGAATCAATGTTACTAAAGATTCCAAAACCTTACTGGGCGGAATTTTGGTAGGTGATTCGAGTGATTATAATTCTTTATTTCAGATTTTCAGCAATGCAATGGCTTTGCCTAAAAATCCGGAAGATTTAATTTTAGGTTCTCGTGACGGTTCAGAAGGTTCTTCGTTGGGAAGTGTGATGGATTTACCGGATACTGCCGTAATCTGTTCCTGTGAAAATGTAACCAAAGGCGCCATCTGCTGTAAAATTTTAGACGAAAGCTGCTCCAGTTTTTCAGATGTTGTGAAACAGACCAAAGCTACCAGTGGCTGTGGAGGCTGTAAACCGATGGTATCTGATTTGGTAAAGGCAGCTCAAAAATCTTTAGGTAAAGAAGTAAAAGATGTTATTTGCGAGCATTTTAATTATACGCGTCAGGAAATATTCGATTTGGTAAAAATCAATAAATACGAAAATTTTTATGATGTGATCGATCATCATGGTTCAGGTGACGGATGTGAAGTCTGTAAACCTGTAATTGCGTCTGTTTTCTCCAGTATTTACAATGATACCGCCAACAAACATGTAACTACTCAGGACACAAATGATAGATTTTTAGCCAACATTCAACGAAACGGAACTTATTCTGTTGTACCAAGAGTTGCCGGTGGTGAAATTACTGCTGAAAAATTAATTGTAATCGGAGAAGTTGCCAAACAATTTGATTTATATACTAAAATAACCGGTGCCCAACGTGTTGATTTATTCGGAGCGCATTTGAGTGATTTGCCAAAAATCTGGAAAATCTTAATTGATAATGGTTTTGAAAGTGGCCATGCCTACGGAAAATCACTTCGGGCCGTAAAAAGCTGCGTCGGAAATGCCTGGTGCCGTTACGGAATGGATGACAGTGCCGGATTTGCAATTGAACTGGAAAACAGATACAAAGGAATTCGTTCTCCTCACAAACTAAAAGGCGGTGTTTCGGCCTGCATTCGCGAATGTGCTGAAGCCCGCGGAAAGGATTTCGGATTGATTGCCGTAGAGGGCGGCTGGAATTTATACATCTGCGGTAACGGAGGTGCAAATCCAAAGCATGCTGTTTTACTGGCAGAGCAAATCAGCAAAGAAACGGTTATCAGATACATGGATCGTTTTTTAATGTACTATATCCGTACGGCCGGTCCGCTGATCAGAACTTCAACCTGGCTTGAAAAATTAGACGGAGGTTTAGAATATTTGAAAAAAGTAATTATCGAAGACAGCTTGGGAATCTGTGAAACTTTAGAAGCAGAAATGGCTGCTTTGGTAGATACCTTCGAATGTGAATGGAAACAAGTATTAGAGAAACCAAGGTTGTTGAAACGTTTCAATCATTTCGTAAACTCTGATGACAAAGATGATAATGCTGTTTTTGTTCCTTTAAGAGATCAGAAAATGCCTAAAGCGTGGTAATAATAAACAAGTTTCTTTAGATATTCCTTTTCAAAACTAAAAAACCTAAGTTCTTTATCTGTTAAAAAAAATAGCTCCAAAAAAAAATCAAAAAACGTTTGCCGTCCTTTTTACTCTCTTTTTTACTGCGCCATCAAACTCTTCTGATTGTAAAAAGAGGGATAAGAAACAGGAAACAAAACATTATTCAAAATGGAAGAAATTTTAAATCAATACGAAACCGTACATCCGAACGAAGCCAAAATCTGGTTTAAAGCCGGAAATGTAAGTGATTTTCCAACCAATCGCGGCGGATGCATTAAATACAAAAACAAGCAGATTGCGATTTTTAATTTTACGCGCCGGAACGAATGGTACGCCTGTCAAAATGCATGTCCGCATAAAATGGAAATGGTTTTATCAAGAGGAATGACCGGATCAACCGATGACATTCCGAAAATTGCCTGTCCAATGCATAAAAAAACATTCTCTTTGGCAGACGGCTCAAACTTAAACGGTGATGATTTTAAAATTGCAACTTATCCAATTAAAGTTATTGAGGATGAAGTTTTTGTGGGTTTTGTAGATTGATAATCCACAATCTTGTCATTTCGACGAAGGAAAATCACACTAGAAATTCCGGTTACTATTTTTACAATCTTTGTCGAGTCACGAGTGCGATTTCTCCTTCGTCGAAATGACAAAACAATCGTAATTATCAGTAAACAAAAAATCTATTTAAACTAATTCCCCAATTTAATTCGTGAAATTCATGACCAAAAAAAACTTTATTCCGTATATTTGAAATCTATATTTCTACCAAAAAATGACTACACCATTTCAAAAAGCAAGCGAGTGGATCGACGCTGAAAATGCTCAGGATCCCAACATCGAATTAGATCAAAATACCGAATATCCGAAAGAATTATTGTATTCCAACAGGATGTATGAGAGGCTGATGCAGTTTGCTCCTGAAGCTTCAGAAGAAGTTCAGATTGCCTCAAAAGCACAGCATATCTGCCGATGGAAAGTAGCACGCGAATCCTATCCTATGGATCGTGTCGGTTATTTGAAATGGAGAGGTGACCTGAAAAAATTTCATGCAGAAACTACAGCTGAAATTTTAGAAAAAGCAGGATACGACACAACATTCACTGATCGTGTTTCTTTTTTAATTGAAAAAAAACTACTTAAAAAAGATGCCGAAACACAATTACTTGAAGACGTAATCTGTCTTGTATTCTTAGAATATTACCTGGATCCGTTTGTACACAAACACGATGAAGAAAAACTGAAAAATATCATCAAAAAAACCTGGGATAAGATGTCTGAAAAAGGACATCAGGAAGCTTTAAAAATTAACTATTCCGAAGAAAACCTAAACTTAATCAAAGCCTCTTTAGGATTGTAATCTGATTCTTTTTACGAAATGAGATTTTCGAATTCCATTTTCGATAAAAAGAAAAAATATCCTCAAATGAAAAAAAGCAATCAGGAAGCTGCAGATAAAATTACATTCAAAAATTTACGCCGTTTGTATTTTTTTGCACTCTGGACTATTGCCATAACCATTATCTTAAGTCAGGTTTTAATTCAATACAACTTAAAACAGCAGTTAAGCGATTCTAAAATCATCAATTTTTCGGGTAAGCAAAGAATGCTGAGCCAGAAAATTGTAAAGGAAGTTTTGATTTTAAATTATGTTGCCGATACCGCACAAAAACCGGAAATTTCACATCTGAAAAATGTCTTGTCGCTTTGGAAAACCAATCAGAATGCTTTAGAAAACGGAAATGACAGTTTGGCTTTTCCAAAAGAAAAAAGCGAAAACTTATCTAAATTATATTTTGAAATAAAACCAAGCTTTACCGCTATTGTGGAAGCTTCTGATTTATTTATTTTGAATTTAGAACAAAAAAATACTGCTGCAGAAAATCAGAAAACAGTAAAAACCATTCTGAAAAACGAAAGTATTTTCCTTTCGAAAATGAATCAGATCGTAAGTCAATATGACATTGAAGCTCACGAAAAAGTGACGCAGCAACGCAAAACCGAATACCTGATTTTTGGCTTCACACTTCTTGTTTTACTGCTTGAATTCTTATTCATATTTAAACCTACGAATCAAAAAATAGAACGATTGATTGCAAAGCTTCTTTCGTCGGAGAAGAAAGCTTTAAAATTAGCATACGATACCGAAATTATCAGTGAAATAAAGGAAAACTCCGTAAAAGAATTAAAGTCGCTTAATTATGCGATGGAAAATACCCTTTTATATTGCCGTATTGCCCCGGATGGCTCGATTATACATATTGGGGAAAAATTTGCGAAACTTTTAAATTACACCAAATTCTCTTCGCACAAAACGTTCTCTCAGGTATTAACTATAGATGAAAAAGAACAAGTCAATCTTGACCGCCTTCTTTTTGAAAAACAGCGAAGCGGCTGGCAGGGCGAAATCAACATCATCAATAAAGAAGGGCAAAATATCTGGCTGGACTTATCGATGGTTCCCGTAACCATCAAAAAAGACGAATCGGAACTTTTAGTGGTCTGTTTTAACATTACCGAACGCAAAAAAGCACAACGCGAAGTAGAACGCCTGAATATTGAAAACAGCACCGAAAAAATCAATCAGCAAAAGGTAATTTCGAGCAAAATTGTCGAAAATCAGGAAAACGAACAAAACCGGATTGCAAAAGAAATTCACGATGGTATCGGACAGATGCTTACCGGCTTAAAGTTTAGTCTCGAAAGCATCAATCTGGATGATAAAGAAAAATCGGCTCAGAAAATTGAGTATTTAAAGAAACTTTCACTGGATATTATCAAAGGGGTCAGAACGGCGACTTTTAACCTGATGCCTCCGGAATTGAGTGACCACGGCATTGTTTCATCACTTTCTAAATTGACGCAGGAACTTTCTAAACTAACCGGAAAAGAAATTCTTTTTTACAACAAAACCGATTTCGAACAACGTCTGGATTCTTTAATCGAAATCAATATTTACCGCCTCACCCAGGAAGCAATCAACAACGCCATTAAATATGCCGAATCAACGCATATTATTGTCCAGCTTTCCCACAGCCAGACTTTACTGAGTGTCATTGTCGATGATAACGGAAAAGGTTTTGATATCACCGCCGTCGATAAAAAACGCAACAGCGAATCCGGAATGGGATTGTTATTCATGAAAGAAAGAATCCAGTACATCAACGGACGTGTTTTCATCAAGTCTATTCCGGGAGAAGGAACGAGAATTACTTTTAATATCCCGATCTAAGAAAGGGAAATTTCATTTTTTTTTTAAATTCCAAATTCCAAAACTGAAAACTTGTTTCAAATTTCAGGTTTCAGTTTTCACACCGAGTATGGCCCAATCTTGTCATTCCGACGAAGGAGGACTCGAGGGTTTATACGAACAGGCGAAGCAATCTCCGTAAAAACTCAACAATCAAAATCGTCAAACTTTGAGGAATAGCTAGTGCGATTCCTCCTTCGTCGGAATGAAAAGATTGCGAAAAAGCACTAAGCCAAAAACTTAAATTTCCTTAAATTACTTATATGGTTTAATTTCCATCAAGCATTGGAATTTGGAATTTTTAAATTGGAATTTAAAAATTACGTATCTTAGCACCTTCTTTATAGATGAATATACGTAAAAATTCAGAAACAAAATTAAGTAAAAGATGAGCAATATAATTCGGGTAGTACTGGCAGATGATCATGTATTTGTAAGAGATGGGATAAAATCTTTACTGGAAAACGAAGCAAACATAGAGGTTGTGGGAGAAGCCATTGACGGAGCTGATGCTCTTGAAGTAGTTGCTGCTGCCAAACCTGACTTACTTATAGTAGATATTCGTATGCCCAACCTGACGGGTATCGAAGTAGTAGAAAGACTTAGAAGTGATAATAACGACCTGAAAATTATTATGCTTTCTATGCACGAATCCGAAGAATACGTATTGAAATCTATAAAAGCCGGAGCTGACGGTTACTTACTGAAAGGTTCAAGCAAAGAAGAATTCCTAAAAGCATTGCATACTGTAGCTTTGGGCGGAAAATATTTTAGCGGAGATATTTCTTCAATTTTGATTAGCCATTTAATAAATCCTTCCAATTCATTAGAACCTAAGCAAACCATAGGGGAAGAAATGATGATTACCAAAAGAGAAAAAGAAATCCTTACTCTTTTGTTATCCGGAAAAGGAAACAAAGAAATTGCCGAAGCTTTGGAAATCAGTAAACGTACAGCTGAAGTTCATCGCTTTAATCTAATGAAAAAACTGAAAGTGAAGAACTTAATGGAACTATCCAACAAAGCAACAGAATATTCGCTTCTTTAAATTTCTATTTAAAAGATAAAAATCACCTTCTAAAAATAGTGTTTTAACAAAATAGAGAATCAATTTTGTGATGTTGACAAATCTTATTAAGTAGATAAAAATACTTAATTTAAAATACGTATTAATACCTATAAGTACTTACATTTGATAAAACAAATCTAGGTACTATGAAAAACAGAAACTCTTTATCACAATCCCACAAGATTTTATTCCTGAATACTCTGGCCTTCACCGTATGCTTTGCGTGCTGGACACTAAATGGTGTATTAGTTACTTTTTTGGTAGATAATGGTATTTTCCATTGGAGTGTCGTACAGGTTGGCTGGTTACTTGGAATTCCGATTCTGACCGGTTCGATCATGCGTTTACCAATCGGAATCCTGACTGATAAATTTGGTGGGAAATACGTATTCTCCCTTTTACTCCTCCTCTGCTCTATTCCCTTGTTTTTACTTCCGCTGGCAGATAGTTTTTTTATGTTTGCACTACTTAGTTTTCTATTCGGAATGGTCGGCACCAGCTTCGCTGTAGGAATTGGTTACACTTCCATCTGGTATCCAAAAGAATGGCAGGGACGTGCGTTAGGTATCTTCGGAATGGGAAATGCCGGTGCAGCCATCACCACTTTTATGGCCCCTTCCTTATTGAACCATTTTTCTGTCGAAGATCCACAAAATGGCTGGAAAATACTTCCTGTACTTTATGGTATTTCGTTATTGGTAATTGGGGTTGCTTTTCTAATTTTCGCTACAAACAAAAAGATAGAAAACCAGACTAAAACGGTTTCTCAAATGCTGAAATCCTTAAAAAGTGCCCGTGTCTGGCGATTTGGAGCATATTATTTTTTGGTTTTTGGATGTTTTGTAGCGTATTCACAATGGCTTCTGCCGAATTTTATGAATGTTTATCAGACCAGTTTGGTCATGGGTGGTTTGTTTGCTACACTTTTTAGCTTACCATCTGGCGTTATAAGGGCTTTCGGAGGTTATTTGTCTGATAAATTCGGAGCGCGAAAAGTGATGTATTGGGTTTTAAGTTCTTCTGTAGTATTAAGTGCTTTATTGATGATTCCGAAAATGGAAATTACGACCACAGGTCCCGGAGTTCTGGCAACTAAAAAAGGAACGATTACTTCCGTTTCAGACGATAAAATCAAACTTGGAAAAACTGATTTTCCAGTTGCCCAGAAAAAAGAAAATATGGCCGAAAATGCTATTTTTCCAACCAAATCATCCTGGCAGCAGGTTGTGGTTCAGCAAAATCAAACGGTAAAGAAAAAAGAGCTTCTTGCCAAAGGAATCACAGTAATTAAGTTTGATGCAAACATGTGGGTTTTCTTAGTGCTGGTAATCCTGATCGGAATTTCATGGGGAATCGGAAAGGCGGCTGTTTACAAACATATCCCGGAATACTTTCCAACAGAAGTTGGTGTGGTTGGCGGAATGGTCGGAATGATTGGTGGTTTAGGCGGTTTCTTCGGACCAATTATTTTCGGATACTTACTGACCGCAACCGGAATATGGTCAAGTTCATGGATTTTTATCTTAGTTTTTTCTGCCATTTGTCTGATTTGGATGCATTATACGATCACCAAAATTATGAATGAAAAACAGCCCGTTTTATCAAAAGTAATTGACAGACAATAAACCTGTAATTCCACTAACCAAAGACAAGATGAAAAAACTAAAATCAATCCTTTTATTCGTATCAGGAATAATCAGCTGTGCTGTTCAGGCACAGGAATTGGATGTCAATTTACAGCTCCGGCCCCGTTTTGAATACCGAAACGGATACAAAACGCTTTTACCCGAAGGCCAGAAAGGAACTTCTCAAATAGCACAGCGTTCCCGGTTGAATTTCGATTACAAACAAGACGAATTTAAAATAAAACTGACACTTCAAAATGTCAGAACGTGGGGAGATGTTCCTACCAATACAACAGCCGATAAAAATGGAATTGCCCTTTTTGAAGCCTGGGCCGAATATAATTTCAATGAAAAATGGAGTATGAGACTTGGCCGACAAGTACTTTCATACGACAATCAGCGCATTATGGGAGAAATTGACTGGCTGCAGCAAGGCCAAAGTCATGATGCCGTTTTAGTGACTTTCCATCCTGAAAACCAGCAGTTGGATTTGGGGGCAGCTTACAATTCAACCGCTGAAAACACAATTCAAACACCTTATACTGTAGCTAGTTATAAAGCAATGCAATATGCGTGGTACCATAACAAAATAAATAATATTGGTGCCAGCTTATTAATTCTCAATACTGGTTATGAATATGCCAACACAGCTGCAAAATTATTGGTTGATTATAAACAGACATTCGGAACTTACCTTACCTATAAAACCAAAAAAATCGATAGTGACTTAGGTTTATATGGTCAAACCGGAAAAAGTACCGATAAAAAAATAAGCGCCTGGTACGCCGGAGCAAACTTCGGATATTTTATAACAACTGCTTTTAAAGTTTCCCTAGGATATGAGTTTTTATCCGGAAAAGACATGAACAATGGCAGCACGGTAATCAAATCATTCAGTCCGATTTTCGGTACCAACCATGCATTCAACGGTTATATGGACTATTTTTATGTCGGTAATCATCAGAATAGTGTGGGTTTACAAGATGCTTTCGTGAAATTGAATTATAGTGTGAACAAATGGCAGTTTGCTTTAATTCCACATGTTTTTTCAGCACCAAACAAAGTAATCACAACAGCTAACGAAACATTAGACTCGTACTTAGGAACTGAAGTTGACTTTACAACTACTTTTAAATTTAAAAAAGATATTACGTTAACAGGCGGATATTCGCAAATGTTCGGGTCCAAAACATTGGAATTTCTCAAAGCAGGAGATGCCGGACATACTAACAACTGGGCCTGGGTTATGATTTCTGTCAATCCGAAGATTTTCACTTTCACACCAAAATAAAACGCAAATACTCTCTAATTCTCTAACTCTCCTTTGTTTATGGCAAAGGAGAGTTTTTTGGTTTGTAACAGGCTTTTAAAACAAAAAATCTATCCACCTATGTGTAAATTTTTAAATAATAAATTTTCAAAATAAATTTCTAAAATTAAGTATTTATACGTAAAAATACGTATTTTTGTTTTAGTTAAATTACGTGAATTACTCAGATATCCACTTAAATTCCTATTTACTACTAAAACAAACCTGTAATGCAAAATACCAAAATCAAAACAACCTGTTCTTATTGTGGCGTTGGCTGCGGTATTATTGTCACCAATGATGCTAAAAACGGTGTGATGGTAACAGGTGATAAAGATCATCCTGTAAACAAAGGAATGTTATGTTCTAAAGGAATGAACCTGCATTACGTAGTTAACGATATTTCAGACCGAATTTTATATCCCGAAATGCGCGGAAGTAAATCTTATCCGCTGGAACGGGTAAGCTGGGATACTGCTCTTGACCGCGCAGCTGCCGTTTTTACTTCTATTATAAAAAAACACGGACCGGACAGCGTTGGCTTTTATATTTCAGGACAATGTTTAACCGAAGAATATTACTTGGTAAATAAACTGGTAAAGGGATTTCTAAAAACAAATAATATCGATACCAACTCCAGGCTTTGTATGAGTTCGGCAGTTGTTGGTTATAAAAAAACTTTTGGCGAAGATTCCGTTCCGATTGCTTATGACGATATCGAACTCGCAGATACTTTTCTGATTACAGGTGCAAATCCGGCCTGGTGTCACCCGATTTTGTTTCGAAGAATCGAAAAACACAAAGAGAAAAATCCAAAAATAAAAATTATTGTCATTGATCCGAGGCGAACAGATACTGCTGCTTTCGCCGATCTTCATTTGCAGATTATTCCGGGATCAGATATCATTTTATACCATGCCATCGCCAGACGAATTATAGAAAAAGGCCATGTAGATCATGACTTTGTCAAAAACTACGCTGAAAATTTCAAACAATATAAAGACTTCGTTTTAAGTACATCTCTAGAAAAAGCGTCTAAACTTTGTGGTATTTCTGTAAACGATATCAAACTTGCAGCAGATATTATAGGCAAAGCAAAAGGTTTTATTTCGCTTTGGGCAATGGGGCTGAATCAAAGTGCTGTTGGTGTAGATAAAAATACAGCATTACTGAATTTATCCTTATTGACAGGACAAGTAGGAAAACCGGGTTCAGGACCGTTTTCGTTAACGGGACAACCCAACGCAATGGGCGGACGTGAAGTTGGCGGAATGGCCACTTTATTAGCTGCACACAAAGACATCGCCAATCCGGAACATCGTAAAGAGGTGGCTGATTTCTGGGGAGTGGATTCGATTTCAGACAAACCGGGCTTAACAGCAACAGAGATGTTTGAAGCTTTAGAATCAGGAAAAATGAAAGCCGTCTGGATTATTTGTACCAATCCCTTAGTGAGTCTGCCGGATTCCCGTCGTATCGAAAAAGCACTTCAAAATGCCAAATTTGTGGTTGTTCAGGACATTTCACACAATGCCGACACCGCCAAATTTGCCGATTTATTACTTCCCGCTGCCGGCTGGCTGGAAAAAGAAGGGACGATGACCAATTCGGAACGTCGTATTTCCTATCTGCCCAAAGGAATCAATGCACCTGGTGAAGCACTTCCGGACATTGAAATCCTGATTCGTTTTGCTAAAAAAATGAATTTCAACGGCTTCAATTTCAATAGTGCCGAAGAAATTTATAAAGAACACTGCGCACTTACGAAAAACACCAATATTGATATTTCTTTTTTAAATTATCATCGTCTAAAAACCGAAGGCACTTTTCAATGGCCTGTTCCGGATTATGGACATCCCGGAACTCCACGCCTTTTTACCGATAAAAAGTTTTATACACCATCGCAAAAAGCAATTTTCAATTTACCAACGGCTATTGAAAACACTTCGGAACAGCCCACCCCACAATTCCCTTTTATCTTAACCACAGGAAGAGTTCGGGATCAGTGGCATACGATGACAAAAACGGGAAAAGTATCGCGTTTACTAACGCATACGCCAAGTCCGGTATTGGAAATCAATCCAATTGACGCTTTTAAAAATGACATCAAAAATGGTGATATTGTAATTGTCTCAAGTAAAAATGGTGAAGTTCGTGTAAAAGCAAAAGTCACCGATTCCATCAAAGAAAAAGTTGTTTTCCTGCCAATGCACTGGGGAAAACAGCTTGAAAATGATTTGAACAGGACCAATAATCTAACGAATACCGTGGTTGATCCGGTTTCGAAAGAACCAGATTTCAAATATACCACTGTAGCCATCACCAAATATGTAAAGCCTTTTCAGAAAATTGCAATTGTGGGTGCCGGAGCAGCTTCTTTCCGATTCATTCAGAACTATCGAGAATTCAACAGGACCGATGAAATTATTGTTTTTTCGAATGAAATAAACCCGTTTTACAATCGTGTATTACTTCCCGAATATATGACAGGAGAATTTTCTTGGGAACAGTTATTAAAAGTAAAAGATGGCGAGGCTTTAAATAAACTCAATATCACCATGAAAGCCGGTGTTGCAATTGATAAAATAAATGCCGGCGAAAAAACGATTCTGGACAGTTACGGAAACGTACACAATTTTGACTCGCTTATCCTGGCCACCGGAAGCCGTCCGTTTGTACCTGAAAATGCACAACTACACCTTCCCGGACGTTTTACAATAAGACGAAAAGAAGATGCCGACCGATTAAAAACCTACCTGGACAACACCAAACTACCGGCCGAGGAACAACATGTCGTAATTATCGGTGGTGGTTTACTAGGTTTGGAATTAGCAGCGGCCTTAAAACATAAAAAAGTAAAAATTACTATTATCCAAAGGGCGTCGCGTTTGATGGAACGTCAGTTAGACCGTATTTCAAGTAAATTATTAGCCGAAGAAGTACAGCTTCGTGACATTCAGATTTATTTTGATAATGAAGTCAGTACTGTTTTTGAAACTGATAATGATAACGAACTTGAAATTGCCCTAAAAAGCGGCCGAATTATAACGGCAAACGCCATTGTATATACGATCGGAACGATTCCGAATATTGAAATTGCACGCGAAACCGGGCTTTCCTGCGGTCGTGGGGTAAAAGTTAACCAGTACTTGCAATCTTCAAATCCGGATATTTTTGCGATTGGAGAAATCGCAGAATTCAACGGAAAACTATTCGGGATCACTTCTGCCGCGGAAGAACAGGCCGATATTCTCGCCAACTTTCTGGCCGGTGATATCAGCAGTTTTTACAAAGGTTCCGTTTTAATGAATATCTTAAAATTAGAAGACATCAATTTATGCAGTATTGGTGATATCGAAATTCCGGAAAACGATGACAGCTATGAAGAAATTGTTTTTACCGATTTAAAGAAACGATACTACAAAAAATGCATCGTCAAAAATGATTTGTTAGTTGGCGCTATTTTAATGGGAGATAAAAATGAATTTGCCGAATTCAAAACCATGATTGAAAGCAAAATAGAATTATCCGACAAAAGGAATCTATTACTCAGAGGAAGTTCAACAGCCAAACCTGTTTTAGGAAAACTGGTGTGTTCCTGCAGTCAGGTTGGAGCCGGAAATATCGAAGAAACAATAAAAAGCGGCGTCAGTAATTTTACCGATTTATGCAAAAACACCGGAGCCGGACTAGGCTGTGGAAGCTGTAAAACAGAGGTTAAAGAGATATTGGCGAAATGTCGAGTTTAGGTTTTCTTTGTTTCAGGTTTTTCGTATTACGCTTAACTGACACATGCAAACACTGAAATGGAATATTGGATGCGATTTCTCCTTCGTCGAAATGACACGATTGCGGTAAAACCTGAAAAAAAACTTGAAACTTGAAACAAAACCTGAAATAAAAATTAAAATCATGGAACTAACAAGACTTATAGTAAAAGGAGGCGTGATTTCGCCGGGTGAACTTCTTGAAGTGGTCAATATGGCTATGGATCAGGGTTTAGATTCAATTTCTTTTGGTTCAAGACAGGATATCATTTTTCCGAAAGGCATTAAGCCATTGGAAAAAGAAAAAATTGGCAAACATCATTTTGTCTTTCCAGATCAAAAAAGCGGGAATAATATAGTTTCTTCCTATGTTTCAACGGATATTTTCAGAAATACCAACTGGCTTACCGGAAATCGGTTTTTATATATTTTAGAGCAATTTAAAGAACAGCCGAAACTAAAAGTCAATATCAATGATCCGAAACAACAACTGGTTCCATTGTTTACCGGTCACTTAAATTTTATCGCTTCAGAACACGAAGATTATTGGTATTTGTACATCCGTTTGCCAAAATGGGAACGTATGGAAGTTTATCCGGTTTTAATCTACAGTTGGGATATCGCAAGGTTTTATTACGAAATCGAAAAAATAACAGCCGAAGAATCAATTGGTATTGATTTGATTTTTAGTCTGGTCAGTGAAGCGTTAGATACCAATAACAGAACCATCGACAAACCTTTGAATGTTCCCTTTTATCCATTTCCGTATTACGAGGGAATGAACAGAATGGGCATTGACCAGTATTGGCTGGGTTTATATTGGAGGAATAATTTATATGATTTGGATTTCCTGAAACAAATGTGCGATTTATGTTTCGACTGCAAAATCGGAAAAATCTGTATCACACCATGGAAATCCTTTATTGTAAAAGGAATCCCAAAAGATCGAAAATTAGAATGGGAAAAATTCCTGGGTAAAAAAGGAATCAATGTGCGCCATTCTTTATTAGAACTCAACTGGCATTTGCCTGTAGCAATGGAATGGGCGCTGAATCTTAAAACTTTTCTGGTCCGCACCCTCGATCAATTTGACATCAGCACCTACGGACTGACTTTCGGAATCTCAGATTACAATCGTGACGGACATTATTTTACATCGATTGTGGTTGAAAAAAATGACCTGCCAAAAGACCTTGAATCCATTAAAATCCGTGATACCTACAATGTTTTGTTTGCGAAGAATTTCGATCCCAATACTCGTGAATATATTGTGCATTACCAGGACATAGACAAATTAGAACTGCCAACCATTTTAATAGAACTGAGCCGTAAATATTTCGAGGAGCTCGGAAACTCAGTCCCGGAAACAAATGAAACCCCACAGAAAAAAGAAAAACCAGAATTGGAAATTTATCAATGTCAGGAATGCCTAACGCTTTACAATTCGGAATATGGAGATCAGGATAACGGTATAGAAAAAGGAGTTTTATTTAATGATTTACCGGAACTCTATTGCTGCTCGTTGTGTGAAGCACCAAAGACTAATTTTAAGGTTTTAGAAACTGCCGGGCATTAGGCTACCCCATATATTAACCTACTATTCCATAATATTTACCGGAAGCTATTTCCAGCTGTCTGCTATATCTTTTGTTTTTTAAAGAAAAAAACAAAAGGATGCCGCTTCCATCCGGGCTAGGATATTTGTTTACAAAAGAACCCAATATGGAATTCCATTACTTCAGAACATTTTATTTATACAGTAAATTAGTTCATTTTTCAAGTAGAATTGTTAAGAGATTTCATTTTTAAATTTCAGCTAAAAAACCAACAATATCATTATCAGATAATTAAATTATTTTTTTAGAGAAAAACTTAACATTGGCGAACTTGTTTTATAATTATCTTTACTTAACTATAAGTTAACAATTTGGTTACATTGCTAATAATAATCATCTAAAAAATACATTTATATGGAAAACAAGACGGAAGAAAATACGCCGGAAAAAATCGATTCACAAAAAACTGAAACTTCCCAGCCTGTTACAGAAAACGCAAAAACGGAAAGTACACCTGCAAAAAAAGCACCAGTTCGTAAACCTGCACCAGCTAAAAATACAACTGTTGCCAAAACAGCTGCGACAACTACGCCAAAAGCTCCAGTTGTTAAAACCGTTGCAGCAAAAGCTCCGGCAAAAAAAGTTATTACACCTAAAGCAACACCAGCAGTTCCTGCAACTAATGAAGTTAAGGAAATAAAAGCTGCTATTTCCAGTGAAGATGCTGTTGCAACTATTAAAGATAAATCAAAAGATAAAACAAAGAAAAAAATGAAAGACAAAGACAAGGACCAGGAAAAAAAGAAATTAGCTAAGAAAAAAGAAAAAGCCAAAAACGACAAAAAGAAAGAGAAAGCTAAAAAAGCAAAACAAAAAGCTAAAGCGAAGAAGAAAGAAAAAGCGAAGAAAGCAAAAGATAAAGCTAAAGCTAAAAAAATAGCTAAAAAGAAGGCTAAGTCTCAAAAAAAATCAAAATCTAAAAAGAAAAAATAGATTATAGAAAGGGTTTAACTTATAAAGTTGA
>JBDTNT010000116.1:0-17366 GCA_039933615.1 Flavobacterium sp.
GTGCAACTGAATTGCAAATAGCAAACCTACAGTCTGCCAATCAGGTTTTACTGGTAAAAGTTACTTTAGAAAATGATTATACCACTACTAAGAAAATTATATTTCAATAGATTATAAAAACTTAGTTGATTTCATAAAAAAATCCATTTGCTAATGCAAGTGGATTTTTTTATGTCTTTTTTTTTAATTTAAAACAGCAGTAAATATCCCCTGAAGTGGGTATTGCAGCATTTATACAGGAATAATAAATTGCAGTCAAATCTTATAATTTATTCATTATACCTATTTGACTTTGATTCGAAATTTATTTTTTTTACTACTACTAATTTTTTTCTTTAATAGAACAGAATTAAACGCGCAACAAGGAAAAGTCGACCGGACATTTAATACACTTGACGAGGGGATAACCGGTGATGGATTTGATAATGTTGTAAGAACCCTGTCTTTGCAATCTGACGAAAAGCTGCTTGTTGGCGGAGATTATTTGAACCTGAACGGAATGCCATCCGCTTATTTGAGCCGTCTCCATACAGATGGTTCGATTGATGAAAGTTTTAATACCGGAACAGGTTTAAATGGAAAAGTCTACAGCTGCTCTGTTTTTCCGGACGGGAAAATTATTGTTGCAGGAAGTTTTACTGCATATAATGGCAGGACTGCGGGAAGGCTAATCCGTCTAAATACCGATGGCTCGCCAGATACGGCATTCAATACAGCAATCGGAGCTACAACCGGAATTATTTATAAAGCCTGTCTGCAGACTGACGGAAAAATGATCATTGTTGGCAGTTTTACAAAATATAACAATAGTACGGTAAACAGAATTGCACGTATTTTACCCGATGGAACATTAGACCCTTCTTTTAATACAGGAACTGGTTCTGCCTTAAACATCACTAATGCCGAAGTTTTAGCCGATGGTAAAATTCTTTTAACCGGAAGTTTTATTGCTTTTAATGGAATTGCAATAAACAGGATAGTGCGCCTGTATTCCGATGGGAGTGTTGATCAGAGTTTTAATATCGGAACAGCGTTTAATGATGATGTAAATGCAATAGCAGTACAGCAGGATGGTAAAATTGTTTTAGGTGGAAAATTTACAGCTTACAACGGAAGTACGGCCAACAGGGTTATTCGGATAAATCAGGATGGAACTCTGGATAACACCTTTCATTCCGGTTCCGGTTTGAATAAAGAGGCTGTTCAGGTGATCAAAATTGATTCTTCGGGTGATATTACGGTTGGCGGATCTTTTAACGGTCTTTATGACGGTAGTGAAGTTAACCGCCTGTTTTTTCTAAATTCAGACGGCACTCTGAAAACCGATTTTTATACAGGATCGGGTCCAGGGTCTTCTTCTGTGCTGGCTTTAGAAAACAACACGGATGGATCTTGGTATATTGCAGGGTCGTTCTCTGTTTTTGATGGTCTGAATCAGGGCAGACTGGCTAAAATTAATCTCGATGGAGAATATGATACGGCCTATTTATCAGCAGGAATTGGTTTTAATGATTCTGTTTTGAAAGTTTTATCATTGGACAATAAACAGACAATGGTATTTGGCAATTTCAGTAAATTCAATGCAGCTCCTGCTCCAAAAATTGCCCGGCTCCTTGAAAATGGAACATTAGATTCTACTTTTAATTTCGGACAAACGGGGGCAAATAATGTTATAAAAACGGCTGTTTTACAGGATGATGGTAAAATTGTCTTTGCCGGAAATTTTACAAAGTACAATGGAGTAACCTGTAACAGAATCACACGTATTTTATCTGATGGAACCGTTGACGGGACATTCCATATAAATTCCGGTTTTAACAATCAGGTATATGCAATGGCAATTCAGCCGGATCAAAAGATTATTCTGGGAGGCAATTTCAATTTATATAATAACTTACCGGCCAGAAGAATAATCAGACTGCTGCCAAACGGATTACCTGATGCCGGTTTTAAGGTTGGTCTGGGTGCAAATGCTATTATTGATGTTATCCAGATTCAGCCGGATGGTAAAATTCTGGCTGGGGGCCGGTTTACTTCTTTTGATGGAAACTTATTCGCGGGTTTAGTCCGTTTGAATAGTGACGGAAGTATAGATTTTAGTTTCAATACAGGAGCCGGTTTTGATAAAAATGTATATGCAATCGCATTACAGTCAGATCAGAAAATTATTGTTGGCGGATCTTTTCTGACATACAACGGTACTTCTCAAAAACGGATTGTCAGATTAAATCCGGACGGAAGTTTAGACGCTGCTTTTGATTCCGGATCAGGGTTTAATAAAGGAGATGTTTTAGCTATTCTGGTACAGCCGGATGATCGTATTTTGCTTGGTGGAACTTTTTCGGGAATGTATAAAACGAAACCTTCACTAAGAATGATAAGGGTATTAAAATCCGGAGATTATGACACTGGTTTCCAGGCTTCCTTAAATAATAAATTACATTCCATGGCCTTAACATCCGATCATAAATTGATGATTGGAGGAGATTTCAATTCTGTTTCCGGTGAATCCAAACATAGGATTGCACGTTTAAAGATTTGTTTGGAAAAAACAATTTGGAATGGCATCTTCTGGTCTAATGGATTTCCTTCTGGTGGAAAGGAAGTTACTTTTACAGAAGATTATTCAAATTTGACATCGGCTAATTGCTGTAGTTGTACCATCAGTGAAGGAAAAACAGTTACTCTTTTAAGTGGAAATACGTTAAGCCTTGAATTTGACTACAATGGTTTGGGGACTTTGATTTTGGATGATACAGCCAGTTTATATCAGGATGATGATGAAATTATAAATACTGGAATTGTGCATGCAATCAGAAAATCTTCCCCTGTTCTACAATTTGATTATACCTATTGGTCATCTCCGGTAGAAAATCAAAAATTGACTGATGTTTCCCCAAATACATTATCGGATAAATTTTTCTCCTATAATTACCTGTTAAAAAATTGGAATTTTGAAAACCCGTCTAACCATATGGTTTTGGGAAAAGGATATATTATTCGTGCTCCTCAGGATTTCTCCTTAACAACAGCAGCCAAATTTGAAGCTGTATTTAAAGGGATTCCCAATAATGGGAAAATTAGTTTAGGTCTGGGAGATACAGATACTTTTAACTTAATTGGAAATCCTTATCCATCGGCTGTTGATGCAGATTTATTTTTAGGTAAAAACAGCAAAAACATTATACCGACTCTTTATTTCTGGACACATAATACTCCAATTAGTAATTATCAATATACTTCAGATGACTACGCAGTTTATAATCTCCTGGGAGGTGTAGGGACAAGACGGTCACTGTCTTCAGGCATAAATGAATCGGTACCGGATGGAACAATTGCTTCCGGCCAGGCATTTTTTACGATAAGTAAAAATACAGGAGCTGTTGAGTTTAATAATAGTATGCGAATTACCGGAAGGAATTCGGTTTTTTTTAAGTCAGGTGGAAAGAGTAAAAAAACAGAAACATCAGGAACTGAAAAACATCGTATCTGGCTGGATCTTGAGAATAAAAAAGGTGTTTTTAAACAAATTCTGATTGGTTATATTCAGGGAACATCTGATCTTACAGAGGATAATTATAATGCGGAATCGCTTAATGGAAATGCATATGCAGATTTTTACAGTATTCTTGAAAATAGAAATCTCGTAATCCAGGCTTCAAAATTGCCCTTTCAGATATCAGATTCCATTGCATTGGGATATAATACAAACATTGAAGGAGATTTTAGTATTCGAATAGATCAGAAAGACGGACTATTCGAAAATTTGAATGTGCATATCGAAGATAAAACGCTGAAAAGAACCCATGATTTAAAAAAGACCCCATACTTATTCCAAACTTCCAAAGGTGTTTTTAAGGATCGCTTTGTACTACGCTACAGCGACAGCAGTTTAAAGAATATAAATTTTGAAAAATCTGAAAAGACCGTTTTGATTACAGTCAGAGACAGAATAGTAAAAGTAAAAGCAACAAAAGAAAGAATTCAGGAAATTGCAGTTTTTGATATTTCAGGTAAACTGATCTACACCAAAAAAAGAATTGATGAATTTGAGTTTCAGTTGCCAAATTTACAATTGGGGAATCAGATTTTACTTTTAAAAATTACTTTAGAGAATAATTACAAGACAACCCGGAAAATCATTTTTCAATAATTTGATTTTTTACTCTTTAACAAATACATACATTAAATAAGCTGATAATTTTGTTGGAATCTAATGTTAAAATATAACCGTTTTTCTATCCAAAATTTATAGAATGAGGTTTTTTAAGAGTAAATATTCAACTATAACAAATCTGCATTTTGTCGATAATCCTTTGTTACAATGGGTAATTGACTTGTTTTTAGATAGATAAATATTGCATTAGTGTTAAAATCTTACAATTTAATTTAAAATATTTTATTCTGTTGTAAATAAAATCGTACCTTGTAGTAGTACTTGTACGCCCCTTGTAATAATGCTTGTACGTCTAATGTAGCTATAAGCCTGTCTAATATATTTATTACTGTAATAATTGCTTCTTTTTATCTGCCAAAATATAGATTACTTCTTTTAAATACCACTAAATAAAAAGCAACATTTTTAGGTTTTTATTTTGATTACAGGACAGGTGCCGTAAATCAAAATTACTTTTTATGGTATTTAGAATTTTTAATTCAACCAGACTCTTGTTTGGTATTGACTTTTTCTTTTAAACTTAAAAAGTAGTGCAATGAAAAAAAAATTACTAGTTATCCTGCTTCAATTTTTAGTGCGTTGTTTTTCTCAGACTAATAAGCATTATCAAAAAACTTCATTTTTAAAGGCAAAACTATCCGTTGTATTTTTATTTGTTTTTGCTTCTGCTTGGGCGCAGCCACCCCATACGTTTACAGCTAATGGTACATTAGTAGTTCCTGCAGGAATTACTACGATGGATGTCCAGGCCTGGGGCGCAGGTGGTGCAGGTGGTGGAGCCAGTGGTGCCGGATTGTTAAATGGCAGAGGTGGTGCCGGTGGTGGTGGTGGTGCTTATGCACACGGTAATATTACAGTTTCTGCTGGAGCTACTTTATCCGTTAACGTTGCTGGGGTAACAACAGGTACATTAACAACAGGAAGCAATGGAGGGAGTTCTACTATAGTAGGTTACGAAAGTATAATTTTTGCTGCCGGAGGAAATGGAGGTGCTGTAAATTCATCTGGTGGATCACCAGCCGGAGGTACCAGAGGTTTAGATACAAATTCATTTGGTTCTATAGAAAAAACTTCTGGTGTAGATGGCGGAAATGGAGCTTCGGCAGCGTTAACTTTAGGAGTTGTCTCGGGTGCCGGAGGAAAAGGCGGTGGTACTCTGGGCGGTGCTGGTGGTGCTTCTATTAGCAGTCTTTTATTGGGAAATGGCCCCGGAAATTTTGGAAATCCACCGGGAGGCGGTGGTAGCGGAGCAATTAATTCTGCATTAACTAGTGCTCAAATTGGTGGAGATGGCGCTCGTGGTCAGGTTATAATTACTTATACTTGTCCTACTTATGGTATCACTGGAATTTCAGCAGCTAATGTTTGTAATTCTTCAGGCACTACTTCTTTAGTACAATTGACATCAAGTGCAGCCTCTTTGCCTGTTGGAACCTATACAGTAACCTATAACCGCAGTAATCCAAGTGCTACGGGGCTTTTGGCTACAATGACAGTTAGTGTGGCAGGAACTGGGACTTTTACAGCAATAGGTTTGAGTGCAATAGGAACAAGTAATATTACAGTTACCAATTTAGCTTCTGGAGTCTGTTCTTCAAATATTGCGTTAAACAATGTAGTTAGTATTACTGTTTTTGCGGCAACAGTCGGAGGAACTGTAAATGGCACATCACCAATTTGTTCCGGGGCAACAAGCGGTTTGCTAACCTTAACCGGAAATACCGGAACAATTGTAAAATGGCAATCATCAGTAGATTCATTTTCGAACTCTACAGATATTGTTAATACAAGTACAACTTATACTTCAGGAGCTCTTACTGCTACAACTCAGTTTAGAGCTGTAGTTCAAAATGGTGTATGTTCTGTTGTTAATTCTAATCCAGTAACTATAACAGTAAATCCGTTGCCACAGGGAAGTCTAACGGCTAGTAGTGCATTTTGTGGTACAGGAGCTGGACAACTGACCTTTACGGCCACAGCAGGAACGGGTCCATATACAGTAGTATATAAGGAAAACGGCGGAGCAGATCGTACGGCAACAAATGTAACCAGCGGAACTGCTTTTACAGTTTTTACGACTCCCGTTATTGCTTCAACAACCTATACTCTGGTTTCTGTTACAGGCGCAAATACTTGTATTAGAAGTACAGGTTTCACCGGTAGTTCAGCAATTATAACAGTAAATCCGTTACCTCAGGGAAGTTTAACTGCCAATGGCCCTTTTTGTGATACAGGAGCAGGACAACTGACCTTTACGGCCACAGCCGGAACGGGCCCTTATACAGTAGTATATAAAGAAAACGGCGGAGCAGATCGTACGGCAACAAACGTTACCAGCGGAACTGCTTTTACAGTTTTTACGACTCCCGTTATCGTTTCAACAACCTATACTCTGGTTTCTGTTACAGGCGCAAATACCTGTGTCCGCAGTTCTGCATTTACAGCTGGTTCTGCAACGATAACAGTAAATCCATTACCAACTGCTCCGGTTAATAATGGAATCACTCAGCCAACATGTGCTGTACAAACTGGTACAATAGTTCTGGGTGGTTTGCCCAATTTGAGTAGCTATACGATAGTACAAAGCGGTTTTTCTTCAAATACTTATACCGGAGGCAGTGGTCCCGATCCAACAATTTATACCATCACAGGTCTTGCGGCAGGAACTTATAATTTTACGGTACAATATACGGGCAGTTGTGTTTCACCACCTTTGTCTAATATAATAATCAATCCGCTTATAACAAATACTTATACTATTGCAGGAGGCTGGTCTAACGGAACACCAACAATCAATCAGAATGTTATTTTTGCAGATAATTTTTCTACAGCCGGAGATTTAAATAGTTGTACCTGTATGGTGAATCCAGGTATAAAAATAACGGTGAACGAACTAAATACCTTAACTGTAAGAAATGCTTTAATTGTGGATTCAGCATTAGGGGCTGAATTAATCTTTGAAAACAATTCAAGTTTAGTTCAGATCAATAATGGCGCCGGCATGAATTCCGGTACTATAACTTACAAACGCACCGCCAAACAAATTCTCTGGGGTGATTATGTGTACTGGTCTACACCTGTAAGCCCGCAAAAATTATATGATGTGTCTCCTTTAACTTTATCTGATAAATATTTTGGTTATAATGGGACAAATTGGGTAATTACTGCAGGAAACAGCACGATGGTTGTTGGTAAAGGTTACATTATTCGGGGGCCGCAAACGTATTCCAATTCTTTGAGACAAGATTACACTGCTTCTTTTAGTGGTGTTCCCAACAATGGTACTTTGTCGGGTGAAACAATGGATGCTGATAAGTTCTATTTAATTGGAAATCCATATCCTTCTGCTTTGGATGCAGGCCTGTTTTTGGATGCAAACCAGTTTTTAGACGGAACTATCTTCTTTTGGAACCACAATACTCCGATAGGAACTGTAGCACAATATCAATACAGCGCAGATGATTATGCCAGTTACAATATCAGCGGTGGTGTATCTGCAAGAAGTTCCCCTGGACATTCGGATGATCCAATATCAGACAATGGAATAAAACCAACCGGTAAAATTGCTGCGGGGCAATCTTTTTTTGCATCAGCTGTTAGTGCCGGAACGGCTACTTTTAATAATACAATGAGAGTAGGAGGTGCCAGTAATAATCAATTCTTTAAAACAGCAAACACATCCAAAAAAGCAGATTTGGAAAGACATCGTCTATGGCTTAACATGACAAACGAAGGCGGGGCATTTAAACAATTGTTAATCGGCTATATAGAAGAGGCAACAAATGGTCACGATAACAGATTTGACGGAATATCTCTTGATGCCAATCCGTATCTTGATTTTTATAGTATAAATGGGACTTACAAATATGTTATTCAGGGTCGTGCATTGCCTTTTTCAGATACAGATACAGTTCCTCTGGGATACCGGTCTGCGATTGTAAGTGATTTTACTATTGCTATAGATGGTTCAGATGGTGATTTAGTCAATCAGGCTGTGTATGTCGAAGATAAAGTAACAGGTCTTGTGCATAACTTGAGAGATAGTGGTTATACTTTTTCTACAGTAATTGGAACTTTTGACGATCGTTTTATATTGCGATACAAAGGGACATCTTTAGGAGTTGACGATTTTAAAGATTCCGGAAAAGAAATTGTAATTAGCACAAAAAACAAGGTTATCAGTATTGATGCTTCTGAAAGAATAATCAATGAGATTGTTATTTATGATGTATCAGGAAGTATGATTTATAAAAAGACAGATCTTAATGATCCGGTCTTTCAAATTGTGAATCTAAGATCTCAGAATCAGGTTCTTTTGGTAAAAGTTACATTAGAAGACAATAGTGTAACTACGCGGAAAGTTATATTTTAGATTGTAAAATATTCGTAAAAAGGGCGGCTTACATTATTGTAAAGCCGCCCTTATTTTATTGATATTTTTTTTTAAGTCTTATATAAATTCTCATGGGTATTCCGTATTGCTTTTTCATTTTTGTAATCAATCCATTTCTGACCTTTCAATTTTCGCATCAAAACATCAAAATGGCGCATAATGAAAACATTATAAAAGGCTTTTGATAAATGAGATACGTTTTTTGGAAAAGATCTTAAACTCATAGAAAATCCCGGTGTGAGGTATTTCATGTAATGCCAGTACCCTTCCGGCATATACAACATTTCACCATGTTTCAGATTTGTAATATAACCTTCTGCATTTTTAAGTGCCGGCCATTTTTCATAATCCGGATCATCAAAATCTATGTCTTCCCTCGAAATCAGTGCATGTGGAATTTTATACATGAATTTTGACTGATCAGGCGGAAACAGCATGCATTGTTTTTCTCCATTAAAATGAAAATGGAGAATATTGGAATAATCAATATCATAATGCATAAAAACTTTTGAATTTTGGCCGCCGAAAAACAGCATAGGCATTTGTCGGACTAATTTTAAGCCTAGATCCGGCCATAAAAAGTCATTATTCAAAGTGGGTACCTGCTTCATTAAATTATAAAGGAAAATCCGGTAATTGGTAGGTCTTTGCTCTAAAAGATCTATGTAATCGCTCATTTTCATTTTGGTATGGGCTTCATTAAAACCATCCTCATGATTTACGGGCCTGTTATCGTATAATGGAACGACTGTATGACCGGCGATTTCTTTTATATAGGATAATTTCCATTTATTGTAAGCTGGCCAGTCTTCGGTCAGCTCCTCAATAACTACGGGAATCTGGTGTTTTACATATTGGGAAATAAAATCAGATTTTGAGATTTTTTTTACCCTTTCGATTTGTTTTAGATTCATCTCTTAAATAAAAAAATTGCTTATAACGCTGTGTTATAAGCAATTTAAAAATATCGGTCGAGATGTATTAACTCATTTAATTAATTTTTTGATTTAATCGAAGCTTCAAGATTTCTGTCGATTGTATGTCCGGGACGTGACCATTTTGGTTTTTCGCCTAATGGAGCGAATTGGGAATCGGCTGCTTCAACAGTTTTTGGCTGTGAAACTTTCGTGAAAGCCTTTTGTGGATTCAGTCCTAATAATTCAAACATTTTCATGTCTTCGTGTACATCCGGATTTGGAGTAGTAAGTAATTTATCTCCTGCGAAAATAGAATTTGCTCCTGCAAAAAAGCACATTGCCTGTCCTTCACGGCTCATATTGGTTCTTCCGGCAGATAAACGAACCTGTGTATCCGGCATTATAATTCTTGTGGTAGCAACCATACGGATCATTTCCCAGATCTCAACTGGTTTTTCATCTTCCATCGGAGTTCCTTCAACGGCAACCAATGCATTAATAGGCACTGATTCCGGTTGTGGGTTTAATGTTGAAAGTGCTACGAGCATTCCTGCTCTGTCTTCGATACTTTCTCCCATACCGATAATTCCTCCGCTGCAAACCGTAACATTCGTTTTACGCACATTCTCGATCGTTTCTAAACGGTCTTCAAATCCACGTGTAGAAATTACGTCTTTGTAATATTCTTCAGAAGTATCTAAATTGTGGTTGTAGGCATATAAACCGGCTTCTGCTAAACGCTGTGCCTGGTTTTCGGTAATCATACCCAAAGTGCAGCAAACTTCCATATCCAGTTTGTTGATGGTACGGACCATCTCTAAAACCTGATCAAATTCTTCCCCGTCTTTTACGTTTCTCCAGGCTGCTCCCATACAAACGCGGGATGATCCGCTTGATTTAGCGCGCAAAGCCTGGGCTTTTACCTGACTAACGCTCATTAAATCATTCCCTTCAACTCCTGTGTTGTAACGGGCAGCCTGCGGGCAATATCCGCAATCTTCAGGGCATCCTCCGGTTTTTATCGATAGGAGGGTAGAAACCTGTACTACGTTCGGATCGTGGTTCTCTCTGTGAATCGTTGCTGCTTCATAAAGCAGGTCCATCATAGGTTTGTTATATATTGCGATTATTTCGTCTTTTGTCCAGTTGTGTTTTGTAATGCTCATTGATACATTTTTTTGATGATCCAAAAGTAGTTAAATTGTTCTAATCAACCAATGATGTATTCTGTAAATGAATATTTGGCAGGTTTTTTCAAAAAAGAAACACTCTAAAATCATAGAATTATATTTTTTTATGATTTTAGAGTGCTAAATTGTTTGTTTTATTTTGAAAAATTAATCAGCGACATATTTATTATTCCAATACAACATCATCATTAATGTGACAATTACCGACGACGCTATTCCTTCAAATAGTAAGCAGATACAATAGGTTGGTACAGAAGGATTTCCTCCAAACATAAAAGTTTCTGATAGTGTTTCCACATACGCATCGCCACCTCTTGCGTAACTGTAAACCAGTAATCCGAAAACACTTAATGCAACACCAACTACTGACGTTGCCATTGCAGAAACAGCATTGGAAACAAAATTGGTTTCCCCTTCGTGAAGGTTCATTCGCATGGTTCTATTTACTCCGTAAAATATAAAAAATACGTTTAGGGTACGCAGGTAAAACAAATCGGCAAGCCCTAATACGTTCATCAGTAAAAAATAAATGCCAATTCCAAGGAATATCAAAAATCCGTTGGTGATTTCTTTAGGTAGTTTCATAATGGTTATTTTAAAGAAGTTAATAGTAAGATATTGACAAACAGTGTTGTATATCAAATTTACTAAAAAAATAACTACGATGATTTAAAAAGGACAAAAAGTAAGTCCGGGAGTTTCCTAAAGCTGACTAATAAAAGCCAGCGCCGTTTTTTTGTCCTGATTTAATTGCTCTTTCAGCAGTTCTACAGATCCAAATTTTTGTTCTTCACGGAGATAGTTCAATAAAGAAACTTCAATTTTCTGACCATAAATATCTGCATCAAAATCAAAAAGATGTACTTCTATGGTTTGCTTTTCACCATTTACAGTTGGATTAAAACCAATATTCATCATTCCAAAAACCACTTTCCCATTGATCAAAGCCTGAACCACATAAACTCCGTTTTTTGGAATTTTTTTATAGTCTTCTTTAATATGAATGTTGGCTGTCGGAAATCCTATAGTCCGCCCAAGCTGTTTTCCTTTTGTAACTTCACCACTTAAAAAATAAGAATAGCCTAAGTACTCATTGGCTAAAGCAATATTTCCCTCATCCAGTGCTTTTCTGATTTTTGTTGAACTTACAGAAACATCCTGGATTTCCTGAGCTGAAATCTGCTCTACTTCGAAACCGTATTCTTTTCCAAAAGCAATTAAATCATTAATATCAGCAGTTCTGTTTCTTCCGAAACGATGGTCGTGGCCAATAATTATTTTTTGAATATGAAACTGATCGACTAAAATAGAATGTACAAACTCTTCGGCTGTTAATCTTGAAAAACTTTCGTTAAACGGATGGATCACAAGGTTTTCAATTCCGGTTTCTTCTAGGAGTTTTGTTTTTTCGGAAATAGTATTTAAAAGTTTTATTTCTGATTTTTCCTGAAGTACCATTCTTGGATGCGGAAAAAAAGTAAGGACTAAACTTTCGTATTTACCATTTTCAGTGTTCTGAGTAATTCGTTCCAGAATTTTTTTATGACCAATATGCACACCATCAAAGGTGCCAAGAGTTAAAATAGTTTTCTTGGTTGACCGAAAATCGTTTATAGAATGAAAAAGCTTCAAAGCAAATTATTTAAGATGGTGCAAATTTATACTATCTATTTTAAAATTGATGCTCAGCGTAATTGATTTTTTAATGAAATTTAATTTCTTTTTGTTAAAAATGAACTACTCGTCGATGAAAATGTATTAATTGTCTAAGATATGTAAGATTTTAATTTAATTGGTTTATTTTTGATACCTGAAATACTTTTGAATTTATGAAAAAACTATTACTTTTTATATTAATTATTTTCTGTTGTACTAGTATCAGTGCTCAAAACGATGGTTTGTGGCAAAAAGTAAGTGCAACTTCTGTTTTCAATAGAAAAGTAACTTCTGAAGATTCAGAAAAGTTATATTTTAAATTAAACACAGCTTTTCTGAAGGAAAAACTTTCAGCAGCAACCGATAAAAAATCAAAAAGCAATACTTCAGAAATTACGGTTCCAGGGACAAATGGACTTTTAGAGAGGTTTACTGTTTGGGAATCTTCTAATTTTGATCCGGAATTACAGGCAAAATATCCGGATATCAGAGCATATGAAGGAAATGGAATTGACGATAAGTCGGCAAAAATCCATTTTAGTGTTTCGCCGGCCGGAGTCCAGTCTATGGTACTTCGGGTAGATAAGAATACTGAATTTATAGAAAGCAATCCTGATGATAAATCTCAATATGTTGTTTTTTCTTCTAAAAGCGATCTTTCAAAATCAGCCTTAATTTGTTCTACAAAAGAACTTTCAGGGAATCAAAAAACTTCAAAAAACAGCTTAGCATCAAAAGAAACCTCCAACAATAAGGTTTTTAAAACTTTGAAACTGGCCCTGTCGTGTACAGGAGAATATGCAGCCTATTTCGGAGGTACGAAAGCGGGAGCATTAGGCGGGATGAATGCTACACTGACAAGAGTAAACGGGATTTTCAACAGAGATCTTGCTATCAAATTGGTTTTGATTGCGAATAATGATGCCGTAATTTATACCAACGCAAGTACTGATCCATATTCAATTGCTTCTGAAGGAGCAGATGGCGCGTGGAATGATGAAGTGCAAACTACTTTGACCAATGTAATTGGAAATAGCGCTTATGATATCGGGCATTTATTTGGTGCTACCGGCGGCGGCGGAAATGCCGGATGTATAGGTTGTATTTGTGTTAATCCTACAAGCTCTGAACCTACCGGAAAAGGAAGCGCCTTCACTTCGCCATCTAATGGAAAACCGGAAGGAGATACTTTTGATATTGATTTTGTAATTCACGAATTTGGACATCAACTGGGGGCGTACCATACTTTTTCTTTTGATTCCGGTGAGCGGACAAATGTAAATGTTGAACCGGGAAGTGGTTCTACAATTATGGGATATGCCGGGGTTTCTGAAGGTTATGATGTGCAAACCAACTCAGACGATTATTTTGCCTATGTTAGTATTTTGCAAATTCAAAATACACTTTCAAGTGTAAGTTGTCCTGTAAGTACAGCATTGACAAATAATCCGCCAACTATAAGTGCCGGTGCTGATTACACCATACCAAAAGGGACCGCCTTTGTCCTCAAAGGAACAGGTTCTGATTCTGAAGGAGATACAATATCCTATTGTTGGGAAGAAAACGATAATGCAACTAGTACCTCCGGGGAAACGAGTAAAGCGTATCCAACTAAACCGGACGGCGCTTTATTCCGTTCTTTTCTTCCGGTTAGTTCACCGGTTAGATATATGCCGCAATTACAGTCCGTTTTGGAAAATAAACTGTCGACTACCTGGGAGTCCGTTTCTACTGTTGCCAGAACTTTAAATTTTACCTTAACAGGACGTGACAACGCAGCTCAGGGAACGGCTCAGACCAAAACTGATGCTATGGTTGTGGTTGTCAATGCAAATGCAGGACCATTTGCTGTTACTTCTCAAAATACAGATAATATAGGCTGGGCAAACGGAAGCCAGCAAACTATTGCCTGGAGTGTTAACAATACGAATACTTTGGCAGGTTCTTCAAACGTCAATATTAAACTTTCTACAGATGGAGGTCTAACATTTCCAGTTACTCTAGTATCCAATACACCAAATGACGGTTCCGAAGTTATCATTGTTCCTGCTGACATTAAAGCAACTGCGTGCAGATTACTAATTGAGCCAACAGCGAATATTTATTATGCTGTAAACAGCAATAAGTTTGCGATTGGTTACAGCGTTGCAACAAATTTGAATACTTACGCTTTTAATACTCCAATTGTAATCCCGGATGGAAATTTGACCTACACAGAAAAAATAATTAATGTGCCGGTACCTGTTTCTACAGCGAAAAGTGCAGCTGATGCTACGGATGGAGCAGCTATTATTGATGTGGATATCAATATTAATTTTACACATACCTATTTATCAGATGTTCAAATAAGTATTAAGAGTCCTGCAGGAACTATTGTGAAGTTGTTTGACGGAAGTTGTGGAAGCTCTTCCAATACTTTGTCTTTAAAATATGACGATGATGGAGCTGTGCTTTCTTGTGCAGCAACAGAACTGCAAACTGTTTTTCCGGCAGGTAAACTAAATGTTTTTAATGATGAAAGTCCTTACGGGAACTGGACCTTAATGGTTCGTGATGTTGATGCCGGAAAAACGGGAACTATAAATTCGGCATCGATTACAATTAACTATAAAAAATATACATTAGGAAATAATGAGGCTGAAACGGCTATAGACTTTGCACTTTATCCAAATCCAAATAAAGGAAGTTTTACGATTCAATTTTCACCGGAATCAAATTCGCCGGTTCAGGTTTTGGTATCTGATATTCTTGGAAGAACGGTTTATTCAAACTCTTTTGAGCCATCGGTTGATTTTAATGAAAACATTCAGCTTTCCAATGTGTCTTCAGGGATTTATTTGGTGAGCGTTATTGATGGCAGCCGAAAAATAGTTAAGAAAATTGTAATCAACTAATTTTTATTTTTAGTGCGCGATTGCCATACAGACAATGCTGATTTTTGCTCCCGGAATTTTTAATAAGGCACGTGAACAGGCTTCGAGTGTGGCTCCCGTGGTGAGAACATCATCGACAATTAAAAAATGTTTATGCTGGTTTTCTTCCGATACAATTGCATCAAATATGTTTTCGATATTTTCGGATCTTCCCAGAAGACTCTTTTTGGATTGTGTTTTTGAATATATTTTTCGATATAAAACAGAATCATCATAAGTAATATTTAGTCCTTTGGCTAAAGCTTTTCCGAAAGTAGCAACTTGATTATATCCCCTTTCTTTGAATTTTCTTTTATGGAGGGGAACCGGAATTATAAGATCAAAAGGAATTTCTAATTTTAGTTTCTTCAAATCCTCTACGTACCAATTTCCTAAAAGAGTTCCGATTTCTTCGTGGGCTTTGTATTTTAAGTTATGGATGAGTTCCTGAACAATCCCCTTTTTATTAAAATATAAAAAGGCAGAGGCATGTTGAATCTCGATTTTTCCATAAAACTTTTTTACAGCTTCATTATTAGTATCCAGATGATATTGGGTTAAAGGCATTTCATGGCGGCATTTGGTGCATACGACGGTTTCATAAGTCATTAAAACAGTATGGCATCCCGCACAAACTTTAGGAAAAAACAGGTCAATAAGATAATTAAACACAAATAGAAAGAATTTAGTTACAAAAATAACGAAATCATCGGTTCAATCTTTATTATTTTTCTTTTTTTTAAACGTACTTTTTATATTTTTGCATCACTATGGCAAAACAAGAAGATATATTTAAGAATGTGGTTTCGCACGCAAAAGAGTACGGATTTATTTTTCCGTCAAGCGAAGTATACGATGGATTGAGTGCAGTGTATGATTATGCACAAAATGGTGTCGAGTTAAAAAAGAATATCCGTGAATATTGGTGGAAATCAATGGTTCAGATGAATGATAATATTGTCGGCCTGGATGCTGCAATATTGATGCATCCGACGACCTGGAAAGCTTCAGGCCACGTTGATGCATTCAATGATCCCTTAATTGATAATAAAGATTCGAAAAAAAGATACAGAGCAGACGTTTTGGTAGAAGATTTTGCTGAAAAAATCAATCTGAAAGCCAAAAAAGAAATCGATAAAGCAAAAGAACGTTTTGGAGATGCTTTTAATGAGCAGGAATTTATTACGACCAATGCCCGTGTTGTGGAATATCTTGCAAAAGAAAAAGAAATCCGCGAAAGACTTGGACGCTCTTTAGGCGCCGGGGATTTGGAAGATGTAAAAGCTTTAATTGAAGAACTGGAAATTGCAGATCCGGAAACGGGTTCTAAAAACTGGACAGAAGTACGTCAGTTTAATTTAATGTTCGGAACTAAATTAGGTGCTTCTGCAGATTCTGCAATGGATTTATATTTACGTCCGGAAACGGCTCAGGGTATTTTTGTAAATTTTGCAAATGTGCAAAAATCAGGAAGAATGAAAATTCCTTTTGGAATTGCTCAGACCGGTAAAGCATTTAGAAATGAAATCGTTGCAAGACAATTTATTTTCCGTATGCGCGAATTCGAACAAATGGAAATGCAGTTTTTTGTCCGTCCCGGAGAAGAAATGCAATGGTACGAACACTGGAAAACAACCCGTTTAAACTGGCATTTATCTTTGGGATTAGGAAAAGAGAATTACCGTTTTCATGATCACGAAAAATTGGCACACTATGCTAATGCCGCTGCTGATATTGAGTTTAACTTTCCTTTTGGATTTAAAGAATTAGAGGGAATCCATTCCCGTACGGATTTCGATTTAAAAGCGCACGAAAAATTCTCAGGAAGAAAACTACAATATTTTGATGCTGAACTAAATGAGAACTATGTGCCGTATGTAGTAGAAACTTCAGTTGGTTTAGACCGTATGTTCCTGTCTGTTTTTGCAACTTCACTACAGGAAGAAACATTAGAAGACGGGTCTACAAGAACGGTTCTAAAATTGCCGGCAGTTTTAGCGCCAACAAAAGTGGCCGTTTTGCCTTTAATTAAAAGAGATGGATTACCTGAAATTTCTAAAAAAATTATCGAAGATTTAAAATGGGATTTCAATGTTGCTTATGATGAAAAAGATGCAGTAG
>JBDTNT010000117.1:0-6007 GCA_039933615.1 Flavobacterium sp.
TTGACACCTCTGCAGGTGAAAAATCTCTTGTTCCTTGTGGTATAGTTGGTTTTGATGCCATCTCTTTTATTAGATTGTTGATTTTAGATTTTAGATTTCTTTTGAAAGCTTAAATTAAATCTTTATTTGTTATTGATTTTATATTTCTCTATAATTCTAAAGCGAGTGCAAATATCTTATTTTTTAAAATAAATAATGCCTGTTCGAAAACAAACTTGTAACAAAAAACGTATTTTCGTGACAAATTGGTCATGATGCTAAAATTATTCAAAGAAAATATCCGAATTGCGTTTGGTTCCATCAAAACACAATTGTTACGTACCATTCTTACCGTTTTAATTATCGCTATCGGAATTACAGCTTTGGTTGGAATCCTGACAGTTGTTACTGCTTTAGAAAATACAATTTCTACCAATTTTGCCTCAATGGGCGCTAATACTTTCAATATTAATCAATACGAAAACACCGTTAAAAATCGTGGCGGCAACGAGCGTGAAATCATCAATCCGATTATTTCCTATCCCGAAGCTGTCGCTTTTAAAAACAAATACAAATATCCTTTTTCTGAAACATCTCTTTCCTTTACAGCAACTTCAAAAGCAGAAGTAAAATACTTAGATCAAAAAACAGATCCTGAAATTTCAATTTTAGGTGTCGACGAACATTTTATAAGCAATTCCGGTTTAGAAATTAATTCAGGACGCAGTTTCAATCAATTTGATATTGACAACAATACTTATTCCTGCATTGTAGGATCTGATTTTGAAAAAGGTTTATTGAAAGATGTCAATCCGATCGACAAAATAATTTCTATTCGAGGTGCCCGTTTTAAAGTCATTGGAGTTCTGAAAGAAAAAGGATCAACGTTTGGTAACAGTCAGGATTTACGGATTTTAATTCCTATTCAGGTTGCCCGTTCTTTATTTACGGCTCCAAATATAAACTACACTATGAGTGTGATGGTTTCAAAAAAAGAACTTCTAGATGAAGCTGTTGATAATGCCACAAGTACCATGCGAAGAGTCCGTAAATTAAGTCCGGTTCGTGACAATAATTTTGGCATTGGCCGTAGTGATGATCTAATAAACAGAATTCTTGGAATAACCAAATATTTAGGCTGGGCTTCCTGGATTATCAGTATTATTACCATTTTAGGTTCATCGATTGCTTTGATGAATATTATGATTGTTTCGGTTACGGAACGTACGCGTGAAATTGGAGTACGAAAAGCTTTAGGGGCCAAAAGGATCACAGTGGCGACTCAGTTTTTTATCGAAACACTATTGATCGGTCAGCTTGGTGGTTTGGTTGGAATTATATTGGGAATTTTAGTTGGTTTTGCTTTTTCAACTGCAATGGGTTTTGCTTTTGTTATTCCCTGGATGGCCATTTTTGCTGCTTTCGCCACCAGTTTCATGGTAGCAATTGTTTCCGGATTATATCCTGCTGTAAAAGCTTCCAAACTAGATCCTATTGAGGCTTTGCGCTATGAATAAGTTTAGATCAGTTAACAGTGAAAACCAAGACTAAATACTCCCTTTCATCATTCTGTCATTGTCATAAATATCTTTGCGTAATTCAATATTCTTAAAATTCATTGATTCCAGTAAATCATTCATTTCTTTACCGAGATATTGATTGATTTCAAAAAATAACTGCCCGTTTTCTAAAAGATTCTTTTGCGCCAGATCGGCAATTTTTTTATAAAAAACCAATGCATCATTATCATCCACAAACAGAGCTAAATGAGGTTCGTAGTCCAGCACATTCTTTTTAATCTCTTCTTTTTCTAAATTCCGGACATAGGGCGGATTTGAAACTATAATATCAAAATTGTATTTCAGCATTTCCATCTCTAAAATGTCATTGTACATAAAAGTAACTTCAACATTATTATTAACCGCATTTCTTTTGGCTGTTTCGATTGCTTTTTTCGATATATCTATTGCATAAACGTCTGCATTTGGGAGATTTTTAGCTAGTGAAACAGCAATACATCCACTTCCTGTTCCTATATCTAAAATTTTCAGGCGTTTAGATTTGTCAATTCCCGAATTTTCATTGATAATCCATTCTACCAATTCTTCTGTTTCCGGCCTTGGAATCAAAACATTATCATTTACTTCGAAATCCATACCGTAGAAATTAGTTTTTCCCAACAGATACTGAATCGGGACTTCTTTTTTTAATTCCTCTAAAATTGAATCCCAAAACACAAAATCAGATGTACTAAACGTTAATTCATGATTCAGCGCCAGATCAATTTGTCGCAGCTTGTGTTTGCTTTCTAAAATTAAATAGAAAAAGCTCTCCGCTTCATATGCATCATAAAAAGGCGATAATTCCTGTATAAACTGAGTACGATATTGTTTGATTCTCATTTTGTTTTTTTGAGCATTAATTTTCAGCTAAAGCCAAGTGCATTCTACAATAAGTATTATACAAACAAAATTTGTTACAATTCATTTTGTAAATCTTTCAGCATCCAGACAGGGCAAGAACTGTGCCCGGTATTCCCCATTGGACCATCTAAATACTCAAATCCTGATTTTTTATATAGTTTTTGAGCGGCATGCATAAAGGGCATAGTCTCAATATAACATTTATCAAAACCAAAATCCCTGGCCTGCTGTAAACATTTTTGCATCATAATACTTCCAATTCCCAAACCACGCGTTTCAGGCAAAAAATACATTTTTTGCAATTCGCAGATTTTAGGATCTCCGTTATCTAAAGGCGCTATTCCTGCACAACCGACAATTTTACCTTCATTTTCAACCACAAAATAAACTGATTTCGATTTATTATATTCTTCAAACATTAAATCTAAATAAGGATCTTCGTAAGCTGTTCCAACTTTTGGAATCTCCATTTCATCAAAAACTGCTCTTATTAATTTAGCAACTGCCTGATTGTCTTCTTTTTCAATTCTTCTGATATTCCAATTTTCCATTTTTCTATATTCTTCTTATAACTACAAAAGTAAAAATAGTTTTCCGATAGTTTTCTTAACGGGACCGTAAACTCAAAAATAACTACTTTTGTACTGTGAATATAAATGAGAAATATATAAAACGCTGCATTGAACTAGCCAAAAACGGTCTTGGAACGACCTATCCAAACCCAATGGTGGGGAGTGTCATTGTTTACAACGACCAAATTATTGGCGAGGGCTGGCATAAAAAAGCCGGAGGACCTCATGCCGAAGTAAATGCGATTCGGTCTGTGAAAGATAAATCGTTATTAAAAAAGGCTACTATTTATGTAAGTCTGGAACCCTGCAGTCATTTTGGAAAAACACCTCCATGCTGTGATTTAATTATTGAAAATAAAATTCCAAATATCGTTGTCGGAACTGTTGACCCGAATGAAAAAGTAGCCGGAAGAGGTATCAAAAAAATTATCGAAGCAGGAGCAAATGTTACCGTTGGGATTCTGGAAGAGGATTGCAACGAACTCAATAAACGCTTTTTTACTTTCCATCAAAAAAAACGTCCTTACATTATATTAAAATGGGCCGAAAGTCAGGATGGCTTTTTAGCACCTGAAAAAACAGAAACTCCCGACAGAAAACCAATTTGGATTACCAATCAATATTCCAGACAAATTGTTCACAAATGGAGAAGCGAGGAACAGGCTATTTTTGTGGGAACACAAACCGTTATAGATGACAATCCGAAATTGAATGTTCGGGATTGGAGCGGAAAAGATCCGATTAGAGTTGTCTTAGACCAGAATAACCGAATCCCTGAAGACAGTTCAATTTTTGACGACAGTGTTAAAACCATTGTAATTACAAAATCTGAAATTGTCAGCGAAAAAGAAAATCTTACCTTTGAAGCAATTGATTTTAATGAGAATATAATCCCCCAGATACTGGAAGTTTTATATCAGCATCAGATACAGTCCATAATAATCGAAGGCGGTTTACAGACTATACAAACTTTTATACATCAGGATATTTGGGATGAAGCGAGAATTTTCAAAGGAAATAATTCATTTATAAAAGGAACAAAAGCTCCCGTTTTATCTGGAAAAATTTTAAGTAAAATCAATATCAGAAACGACGAACTAATACAAATTAGAAATCATGATTGATACCATAATTTTTGACTTTGGTGATATTTTTATCAATTTAGACAAACAGGCTACGATTTCAGGATTCCAGAAATTAGGCCTGACTGAATGGAATTCTGAATTGGATCGTTTGAATCTTTTATTTGAAACAGGTGATATTTCGCATGACGATTTTATTAGCGGTTTTCAAAAAGAACTTCCAAATGCTTCAAAAGAAGAAATACTGGAAGCCTGGAATGCCGTTTTGGCCGACTTCCCTTTATACCGATTAGAATTTCTGCAGCTTCTATCCAAAAAATACAGGTTGTTTTTATTGAGCAACACGGACTCCATTCATATTGAAACTTTCGAAAACAAAAGCGGAATTTCGTTTTACAGCGATTTTTACCAGTGTTTTGAAAAAGTTTACTTTTCATTTGAAATCGGAAAACGAAAACCAAATGCCGATGCATTTCAATATTTAATCAACAAACATGAGCTTTCACCAAAGCGTACTTTATTTGTAGACGACAAAAAAGAAAACACCGATTCGGCAGCAGCTTTAGGTTTTCATGTGTGGAATTTACAAGTGGGGCAAGAAGATGTAGTTGATTTGTTTGATAAAAAAATACTTTAGAAAATTTACTTTTGGAATACAACGATACTTTTCAAACCATTGCTTTTGAATCAGAAGAAATTTTATTTAAGGAAAAAGGAAGTAAATTTTTTGGTTATGCTTTCCCAATAGAAAACGAAGAGGAAGTAAAACCAATTATCGAAGCCTTAAAAAAGCAACATCCACATGCCGTACATTATTGTTACGCCTATCAATTGGGTACAGCTCCAAAAATTTCTTATCGCGCCAATGATGACGGCGAACCGAGCAACACGGCAGGAGCTCCAATCTACGGACAGATACAATCTTTTGGTTTGACAAATATACTTTTAGTAGTTGTGAGAATCTTTGGCGGAGTCAAATTGGGTGTTGGCGGATTGATTACCGCATACAAAACGACTGCTCAAATGACCCTTGAAGTTTGTGAGATTGTCGAAAAAACAATCGATGTTCCTTTTTTAATCTCTTTTGATTATAAAAACATGAATAAGGTAATGCGGGTTATTAAAGAAAAAAAGTTGGATATCATTTCTCAGGAAATGGAAATTGATGAAAATTCGGGACTGCCAATTGGCAAAATCACTATTAAAACAAGAAAAAAAAATGCCGAATTAGTATTCGACATTTTTGATTTAATGTTTGAAATTGATATTAAAATTATATAAATCAATATAAAAACAGGTGTGTTTTTAACAATTATAATAGCGTTTTAAACAACTCTAAAATATAATCCGGAGGAGCTGTTGGGCGACCTGTTTTTAACGAAATAAATACTAAAATAAAGACCGCAGTTGTTAATAACTCGTTTGCTTCATTGTAGATTTCGCAGTCGAATTCAATCTTGACAGAAGATTGACTTTTGAAAGTTGTATGAATCGTCAGGAGTTCATCGTAACGTGCCGATTTTTTGTAATTAATCTGCATTGAAACAATTGGTAGTCCGATTCCGCTTTCTTCCATGCTTTTATAGGAAATCCCTTTATCTCTAAGCCATTCCACGCGTCCTATCTCAAAATACGGAACATAATTTCCGTGATATACGACTCCCATTTGATCGGTTTCAGAGTAACGAACCCGCACCTGAGTTTGATGATTTTTCATTATTTATTTATTAAAAAAAATTAGCTAAAAAAAAGTCTCTTACAACATTTTTTTATAAAATTAGAGTCCAAAATATTTTTTTTTACAGAAATTTGTTCACATATTTGTTATCCCGAAATTCGGAATAAAATCGCTCCTTTTTTATTAGGAGAATCTTTATCAATAATAAAAAATTTATTTGAATCTATGACTAAAACTGCTCAATCGGTATGGGAAAACTGTTTGTCCTTTATA
>JBDTNT010000118.1:0-2598 GCA_039933615.1 Flavobacterium sp.
AGTTTATTTGTTTTGTTCAAATTTACAAATTCAATTATCGAACAAATGTTAAATTTAATATAATTCAGGTACCCAACTCTGCTATTTTTTGAGCGTTTAATTCCTTAAAATCATCAATTATTAAATCTGCCATTGAGAGATCCTGTAATTTCGAATGATGGCTGTTATAGCCGATACAAAGCAAATTTGCTGCTTTTGCTGCCTTTACACCGTTGGTACTGTCTTCAATCACAATACAGTTTTCTTTTGGAGCAATCGATAAGGAAGCGGCATGAAGAAAAATAGCCGGATCTGGTTTTGACTGTGGAAAATCTTCTCCACTTACCTTATCCGTAAAATACTGGTGCAGGTTAAATCTGGTAAAAACCCGTTCGATAGTTACTTTTGATGCTGAAGAAGCTAAAATTAGCTGAATATCGTTTGCATACAAATCTTTAATAAGATCTTCAACACCTTCCAGCAAATACAAATCATCTTTCGTATCGAATGCGTCATTAAAAATAGTTCTTTTTCTTTGAATCAAATCCTCGACTTCCTGCTCTATCGTTGGAAAGAATCCTTTTAAAGCCTGAAATGTATTACGTGTGGAAAATCCGGTGAACGAAGTATACATCTCTTCTGTTACCTCTATATTCAATTCAGAGAATTGTTTATAATACGAATAACGGTGAACGGGTTCTGTGTCCACAATAACACCGTCCATATCAAAAATTACTGTTTTTATCATTTTTTTTCTTGAGGTTCTTAGTTTTCCCTGCTCCTTAAATTTTCATCCTGGCAGCTTAGGTATTTAGCATTTAAGTTTCTATTTTTTAAGTAAATGACGAATTACGGTTTCTGCAGCATGAAGTCCAAATAATCCAGGCATGTAGCTGTTGGTTCCGTAAAATGATTTTTTAAAATTCTTACCGTCTGTCAGCTTTAAGCTTTTTGTATCCTGGATTTCAGAAGAAAAAACTACTTTTAATTTATTGATATTAGCATCTTTCAGACGCTTACGGATTGCTTTAGAAAAGTAGCAGTTTATCGTTTTAGAAATATCTGCAACTTTTACTTTAGAAGCCAGCATTTTTCCACCCGCACCCATACTGCTGATGATTTTTACCCTTTGACGTTTTGCACCAAATATTAAATTCAATTTCGGGGTAATACTGTCAATACAATCTAAAACATAATCAAACTCTGGAGTAACAATTTCGAAAGCACGTTCCGGAGACAAAAATTCCTGAACACGGGTTAGTTTCAATTCCGGATTAATATCCATTAGGCGATCGCCGACAATCTTAATTTTTGGCTCTCCTACTGTAGAATGCAAAGCTGGTAATTGTCTGTTTATATTGGTAATATCAACCACGTCTCCATCAACAATCGTCATGTTCCCTACTCCGGCTCTGGCCAGAAATTCAGCTGCAAATGATCCTACACCACCTAAACCAACCACCAAAACATTTGCGTTTTTCAGGTTTTCCAATCCTTCTTTGGTAAATAAAAGCTCGGCTCTTTCTGTCCACTCTGCCATATTATGTTTTTTGTTTAAAGTTTGTTTTTGTTTCAGGTTTTAAATTATTGTAAGCCTGAAATCTTTTGTTTTATTTATTGAATACCGCTTTATAGGTACTTGAAATAACATCTTTTAATTCACTGTTATTTAAATCTTTATACTTTGAAGCCAATTCATAAACCTGCTTGATTGTTTCTTCAACAGTATCCGTTTCCAGAAAAAAACGATCGTTTGGAATCTTCTGAAAAACTATTTTCAATTCCGGATTTCTGAGTAAGTATTTTCCAAAAGAAAGGTAGAATCCTTCTTTAATCAGTTGGTCTGCAATCTGACTGTTTTTCGAAAATCCGTGAATAATCATTGGAACAGAAATCTTCCATTTTTTCTTAATCGCAATAACTTCCTGAAAAGCTGCTACGCAATGAATTACAACAGGTTTTTTATATTTTTCGGCTAAAACCAATTGTCTTTCAAAAACGGAAATTTGCAGCTCCATCGGAATTTCAATCCGTTTATCTAAGCCACATTCGCCAATAGCCAGGCAGTTTTCGGTCTGTAGTTTTTCTTCAATAATTTCCAAATCCGCATCAATTCTGTCCTCTGTAATATACCAGGGATGAATTCCAATTGAATAAAATGGAATAGCTGAATCAAATTCCTGAGGATATTGATTCACCAATTCTAAAATATCAGATTGGTTTGTAAATTGATGTGTATGAAAATTAAAAAACTCCATTAATGAAAACTTTTAACCCCTGCTTTAATTTCAATTTTCAAATCATTCTCCAACGGAACAAGCGGACAGGAATATTTATGATTGTAAGCACAATACGGATTATAAGCCTGATTGAAATCTACTGCAATTGTATCTCCTTTCGGGACTTTCAAATCAATATATCTTCCGCCAATGTAACTTTCCTTACCGGAAGTCAGATCGGAAAATGGCAAAAATAAATGATCTTTATATTCTTTTGTTTTAGAAAGGTCAATACTTCTGTAAACATTCAATTGCAATGGCACTCCATCTATGGTAAAATATAAAGTTCCGTATTTAATATATTTTGGCGTTCTTGTTCCGGTAGTTTTCATTTCGAAAA
>JBDTNT010000119.1:0-17962 GCA_039933615.1 Flavobacterium sp.
AAAAGATAAAAAGGATGACAAAAAAAGATAAAAAAATTGGAGAATTATTAGGGATCCAAAATGAAGATCTGGCCATGCTGTTGCAGGTAACGCGCAACACAGCACGTGGTTAATGTGTACACTGGTAAAACGCGATCTGCCTGTAGCAGCCAAACTAAAACGGAGTGAAATACTGGGCTTAATTGTATATTCTATAGGAATAAGCCATCCAGGAATTTCTCAGATGCCAGATTAATGATAAACACATTGCAATGACCAAATTAGCACATTGGTATAGTAATGTGGAGGAATCAGGCTTTAAATTTTTTAATATCTTACTCAATACCATAACTTTTAATTACCAGTCAATCTTAAACTATTTTGATAATAGAAGTACCAATGCTTCGGCAGAATCTTTCAATGCAAAAATAAAAGCGTTTAGATCTCAGTTTAGAGGAGTGAGAAATATAGATTTCTTTTTATTCAGATTGTCTAATCTAATTTTTCCAAATCCACAGGTTTTCGTGTTGATCCATCTTTTTGCTTAATCCCCAACTTTTGCAGATGACCCAATAAAACCAGAAAAGGGATAAAAACAAAAAACCCGAATATTTCTATTCGGGTTTTAACGGTGGTGCCTCCAGGGATCGAACCAGGGACACATGGATTTTCAGTCCATTGCTCTACCATCTGAGCTAAGGCACCGTGCTGATTGCGGGTGCAAAGATACAATCATTTTTGAGTTATCCAAAACATTTTTTTAAAAAAATCAATTCGTATCTTCGCACTGGAAAAAAAACAGATATGATTTTAACAATTGATGTTGGTAATACTCGAATTAAAGCTGCTGTATTTGAGGGGAGTACTGTTCTTGAAATTTTTATTTTTGAGAAAAATGAACTCGAAAAAAAAATTAATAAAATTTTAAAAAAATTTCAGGATTGTTCGGATTTGGTGGTTGCATCGGTCGGAAATGTCGAAAAACAGTCTTTTTTGACTTTCGAAAAGCAGTTGAATATTCATTTTTTGACACATGAAGACCGCTTTCCCTTTATAAACAAATATGCAACCCCAAAAACATTGGGAATCGACAGGATGGTTTTGGCTGCCGGTGCAACTTTGCAGTATCCAAAACAAAACAGATTAGTGATAGATGCAGGAACTTGTATTACCTACGATTTTATCGACGAAAAGGACAATTATTTAGGCGGGGCAATTTCTCCGGGTTTGCGATTGCGCTATGAGGCTTTGCATAACTTCACAGCCAGACTGCCTTTGCTGACTCTGGAATCACCCGAACAGTATATAGGTAATTCAACAAAAGAGGCGATTCATTCTGGTGTTGTAAATGGGTTCGTCTATGAGATTGATGGTTTTATCGATGAATATCGGGCAAACTTTTCAAATTTTATAATAATTTTAACGGGTGGCGATGCAGATTTTTTGGCTAAACGATTAAAAAATACCATATTTGCCAATTCAAATTTCCTTTTGGAAAGTTTGAGCCAAACATTTCAATATAAAATCGACAATGATTAAAAAAATTATAATAAGTACTTGTTTACTTATATCGTTCGTTTCATTCGCTCAGCAAGGTACTGCTTCACCCTATTCTTTCTACGGAATTGGAGATATAAAGTTCAAAGGAACTCTTGAATTTAGATCTATGGCGGGTGTTGCGGTAGAACAGGATAGTATACATTTGAATATTGAAAATCCGGCAAGTTATGCCAGTTTAGGACAAACTACTTTTTCTGTAGGAGGAACTTTTGGAACTTCTAAAATAAAAACAGAAGGAGAAACTTCAAAAGCACAAAGAACAACTTTCGATTATTTAGCAGTTGGAATTCCTATGGGGAAATTTGGTGCAGCGTTTGGTCTGGTCCCTTTGTCTGCAGTAGGATACAGAATTTCAAATGATAATACCGATACTCCCGGAGCAGTCAGCAGTCAGTTGGAAGGAAAAGGAGGCGTGAATAAAGTGTTTTTTGGATTAGGATATAAAATTACGCCTAAATGGAACATTGGAGCAGATGTACAGTATAATTTTGGTAAAATTACTACCACAAGTATAGAACTTGTAACAGATGTTCAAAATGCAACCAGAGAAATAAATACTTCTGAAATATCAGGTGCTACTTTTAACATTGGAACCATGTATCAGACTAAAGTTAATAAGAAAACGAATTTATATACTAGTTTGAGTTATAATTTTTCAGGAAATTTAAATTCAGATAATACCAGAATTGCAGAGGTTGATGGTGATCCGGATTCTTTTACTTATCCAGTTGCTTCAACCAAATTGAAATTGCCTGGTAAATTTACAATTGGTGCCGGTATTGGTGAAGCGAGAAAATGGCTGGTTGGTACTACTCTGGCTTTTCAGGGAGATGGAAAACTTAATAATCATTACAATACAGAAAGCAATGTGCGTTATGAAAATTACGCAAAATATGCTGTTGGGGGTTATTACATTCCTAATTATACTTCTTTTTCAAGTTACTTTAGCAGAATCACCTACAGAGCTGGTCTTAAATATGAAAAAATTGGTTTAATAATCAATAATGAATCAATTAATGATGTTGGTATGACTTTAGGTGCCGGTTTTCCGATTACAGGATCTTTTTCAAATGTGAATTTTGGAATTGAATTTGGTAAAAGAGGAACGACTTCTTCAGGTTTGGTTCAGGAAAATTACATGAACTTTAGTTTGAGTTTTTCTTTTAACGACAAATGGTTCGTGAAAAGTAAATTCAACTAAGCAGGACTTAATGTTTTTTTAAGCTCATTACAATTTACTACATTTGGCAAATGAATTTACCAAAGAAATATATTATAACAATTGTCACAGTTCTTGCTGTGACAATGTTTTTTGGGTGCGAAAGTAATTTTAAAGAAGTTCAGAAAATTAACTTTTCAGAGTTTGTTCCCGGAAGTGACGCAGATACTGTTAATATAAAATACACAGATTCAGGACGTATAACCGGAGTACTGATCAGTTCAAAAATGCTTGATTATTCTAATCTTGATTTTCCGTTTACAGAATTTCCCAAAGGAATTGATGTTACTTTATATGATAAAAAACAAAAGCGTACTTTTATCAGATCAAATTACGCTGTTTCGTATAAAGAGACAGGGATTATTGACCTGCAGGGAAAAGTGAAAATTACCTCAGAAACAGGTCAGATGCTTGAAACAGAGCAATTGTATTTTGACCAGAAAAACGAATGGTTTTATACCGAAAGAAAATTTAAGCTTACCGATGCAAAAGGAGTTTCTTACGGGCAGGGAATAGATTTCAGCAAAGACTTTAAAGTGATAAATTCACAACGAATAACAGGCGAATTAGAAGCCGAAGAATAAATACAGGTTATGGGTTATTTAAAATATACACAATACGTTTACATATTGTTTGCCGTTTTTTTTATTTATGATGGAATTATAAAGCTAAATGAAGGAAATGACACTTCTACTTTAAGTTTTATAATAGCCGGTTTAGCGGTTTTTATGTTCTTCTTCAGAAGAAAATTTGCTAAGAAATTTGACGATCGTAACAAAAAACAATAAAAAATGGAGATTGGTATTATAATACTATGTTTAATACTATCAGCCTTTTTTTCGGGAATGGAAATAGCTTTTATTTCCTCGAATAAAATTTATCTTGAAATAGAAAAAAAACAGGACAATTTTCTTTCCCAAATTCTGACCAGACTTACGGAGAATCCTTCTAAATTTATTGCAGCAATGCTGATTGGCAACAATGTAGCACTTGTTGTTTACGGATTTTACATGGGTGATCTGATTCTGGCTCAAATCCCGAAATTAGGATACCATTTTTCGGAAATTACAAGTTTATTGATTCAGACGGTAATTTCTACGTTTATAGTTTTAATAACAGCAGAGTTTTTTCCGAAAGTCTTTTTTCAGATTTATGCCAATTCGTTAATTAGGATCTTTGCAATTCCGGCCTATCTGTTTTACAGGTTATTTTACTACATTTCAACTTTTTTTATCTGGATTTCGGATTTTATTTTAAAGAAATTTTTCAAAACCGAAGGAGATCAGGTACAATTGTATTTTAGTAAAATAGAACTTGGGAACTATATTACAGAGCAAATGAGTTCCGTTGAAGACAATGAAGAAGTAGATTCGGAAATTCAGATTTTTCAAAATGCGTTAGAGTTTTCGGGAGTAAAAGCGCGTGATATTATGACGCCGCGTACAGAAATTGTCGATATAGATTTATTTGACAGTGTGGAGGAACTTAAGGATTTGTTTGTGGAAACCGGCTATTCTAAAATCGTAGTGAGCCAGAATTCGCTGGATGATATTGTTGGTTATATACACTCTTTTGACTTGTTTAAAAAGCCGAAGACAATTAAATCTGTCTTGATGACAGTTGAGTTCGTTCCGGAGACGATTTCAATAAAAGATGCCCTGAATCTGCTCATTAAAAAAAGAAGAAACGTAGCTGTTGTTCTGGATGAACACGGAGGTACCTCTGGAATAATCACCATCGAGGATATTGTAGAAGAACTTTTCGGTGAAATTGAAGATGAGCACGACTTAGATGAAGAATTGATAGAACAGGAACTGGGAGAAGGCAAATATTTGTTCTCAACCCGTCTTGATGTTGAATATTTGAATGAAGTCTACAAATTGGGTATTCCTGAAGAAGATTCCTACGGGACTTTAGGAGGTTTTATTGTGAATTCGACAAAAGAAATCCCGCAAAAAGGAGATGAAATCGTTATTGATCGCTATTATTTTGTGATACAGGAAGCGACGAACAAGAAAATTGAATTAGTAAAAATGACTATTAAAGAGTGATTTTTTTAGTATTTAAAAAAAAATGTGCAAAATAAAACACTAGTTGTATTGTTATTAACTAGATAATTGTATTTTCGCAAACTGAATATAAAAATTAACGATAATAAAAATGGCAGTTTTAGCAAAAATTAGACAGCGTTCCGCTTTATTGATAGGAGTTATTGCACTTGCATTATTTGCATTTATAATACAAGATCTATTCACTAGAGGAAGTTTCGGTCAAAGTTCAAAAGATGTGGGAAGCATCGATGGAAAAGATATTTCATTTGAAGACTTTAGAGTTAAAGTTAGTAATGTTGAAAAAAGTGGTCAAGGAATTTCTTCCACTGAAGCTGCAAACAGAGTTTGGGACCAGGAAGTTTCAATCGCTTTATTGTCAACTCAATTTGATAAATTAGGATTGAGAGTTGGTGAGAAACACCTTTTGGAGGTTTTAAAAGCAGATCCGAATATTGGTAAAAACCCAATGTTCTTAAATGCAGCCGGTATGTTTGACATTGTTAAATTCAAAGAATACTTTAAAGCAAATCCTGAAGCAGCACAATATATTTCTGAGAAAGAAAAGGATGCTACATTAAACGCAAAATTTCAAATCTACAATACATTAGTAAAAGCCGGACTTTATACGACTGCTAGTGAAGGAAAGTTAAAATATGAAATGGAAGCTAACAAAGTTAACTTTGCTTATGCTGCCGGATTATATTCTTCTATTAAAGATAGCGAAGTGAAAATATCTGATTCAGATATTGTTGATTATATGAAGAAAAACGAGAAAAAATTCAAAGCGGATGAAACTCGTGAGATTCAATATGTTTTAGTTGAAGACAAGCCTTCAAAAGAAGATGAAGCTGAAATTAAAGCTAAAATCACTGGCTTGTTATCCGGTAGTGTTGTTTATAACGCAAAAACGGCTAAGAATGATACTTTGCCAGGTTTCAGAAATGCAACTAACATTGCTGAATTTGTAAATTCAAATTCTGATATTCCTTACGATTCTACTTACGTTGCTAAAAATAATTTGCCTGCAGTTGATGCTGATAAATTATTCAGTCTGGCTCCGGGTGAAATCTACGGACCTTATGTTTATGGTAAATACTACTGTATTTCTAAATCTCAGGGATTTAAAGCAGGAGTTAATGCAAAAGCAAGTCATATTTTAATTGGATATACAGGATCTCAGACTCCAAATACAAAAGAAAAAAGAACTAAAGAAGAAGCGAAAGCCAAAGCAGAAGAAATTTTAGCTCAGGTTCAGGCTAATCCTGACAGCTTCATGATGTTGGCTTTTACAAGTTCTGATGATTCATCTGCACAACAAGGTGGTGATTTAGGATATTTTGGACCCAACCAAATGGTAAAACCATTTAATGATTTTGTATTCAGTAACGGTATTGGAAAAATTGGTTTAGTTGAAACTCCTTTTGGATTTCATATTATTAAAATTACTGACAAACAAGACGGAATTCGTTTAGCTACAATTGCTCAGAAAATTGAGCCTTCTGAAGCTACTTCCGATAAAGTATTTACTTTGGCTACCAAATTTGAAATGGAAGCTGCTGATAAAGATTTTAATGCTACAGCAAAAGAATTAGGATTGAAAGTTGCTGCTCCGGTATCTGCAAAAGCAATGGATGAGGCGTTTGGACCTTTAGGAAATCAACGTAACATTGTAAGATGGGCATTTGACAAAGAAACGAATAAAGGTGATGTGAAAAGATTTGAATTAGCAAATATTGGGCACGTAATTGCACAATACAAAAGCGAAAACAAATCAGGTTTAGTATCTGTAAATTTAGCCAGACCTTATGTTGAGCCAATCTTAAAAAACAAGAAAAAAGCAGAAATGCTAAAAGCTAAAATGACAGGTTCAAGCCTTGAAGCTATTGCTAAAAGTGCTGGTGTAGCTGTTCAGCAAGCTGCTAATGTAACTATGGATAATCCGGTTTTACCCGGAGGAGTTGGACAAGAGCCAAAAGTTGTAGGTAATGCATTTGCTTTAACTGCAAATAAAATTTCTGCTCCAATCGAAGGAAATACAGGAGTTTATGTTGTTAAAAATATTAGTGTAGTAAAAGCTCCGGCTATTGCTAACCATGCTGAATATGTTGCAAAAGTAAAAGCGCAAAGTGCATCTGATGCAAGCAGAATTTTACCAGCGTTAAAAAATAATGCTAAAATTGAAGATAACAGATTACAGTTTAACTACTAACTAGCAGTTAGTAATTAAGTTTACATTAAAACCCGAAACATCCATAAGAATGTTTCGGGTTTTTTATTTATACTGTTTTTTTAAGAATTTTATATATAATGAAATCTGATTTGTAATAAATATCAGTCAGATTTTCTTTAATTACATAGGAATAATCGAAATATAATTTAAAATATTTGGGTTATTGAAAATATTAATGTTAATTTGTCCGGATTTTTATTTTGATAATAAGGCATCGTGCCTGAAAAAATTAAATGAAATAAAGAAAACTATGATGAACAAATACTTTAATAATCAAGTGGTTAATGATTTTTATGTTTAAGTTTTTTAAAAAGAAACCCAGGGTATATTCCAAAATTGAGAATCATATTTTTGGAATAATCACAGAGCTGTTAAAAGTGGGCAGTACCGATATTAACTGTGATGAACTGGGAGGAAAGTATTATTTAAGCAATGAAGAACAACACTTTAAAGTAACGATATTAGGAAACGATAACGTAATCAGACTGACTAATACCCGTGATTCTGTTGCTGAGAAATACGACAAAATTTTTGTTGAGGATGTTCTAAGAGCTGTAAAAGAAGAAAAACACCGAAGAATGGAAGTAGTGTACGATTCGATTACCAACAGTATAGAAAAGATGGCAGAACGTTTACATAATACGCTTATCGAATCCAATTCGGTTGTTGATTCAAATGAACCCGAAAATCAGATAGTCCGGCGTCTCGAAACGAAACACGTTAAGAATAAAAAAGTAAATTATTAAAACAAGTTTTTAATTTTAATATAATTGATTACCGATTTACCTACAAAATCATATCATTATACGAAAGAATAGTTTCATAGCCCCTTGAAACGAAATAGTCCTTAGGATTTTCTTTCGAAATTGCCATAATAAAATCGCCGCCCCAGGCTCCAAGACTTTTTAGCACACCATTAAAATCCGGAAAAGCAACCTCTTTTATAGTTTGTAATTCTAAGATATCACTTAAATGAATTTCGTGTTTTTCGACAGCGGAAGCAAATTCTTTTAGCGTTTTAGCATTTATAACAGCAGCTGTTATTTTGTTATTGTCTTCGATGTTTTTTGCTAAATGCTCATTTTTGTTATTGTAATAAGCACTTATAGCAATTTTACTGCTCTGTTTTTTATTAAGGTAAACAAAGTATAGGTTTTCTCTAAATTCAGGATTAAAATCTGCAATTTCTACAATAGGAGAATTCTGATCTAAGCGATAAATAATCGGAGTGTTGTTTTGCGCGCAGGCAATGTCGTATCCGCTACCTCCAAAACTGTTTTTAAGCAATGTAAAAGCATCAATCTTCGTCCATTGAGCAATATTGTTCAGTAAAGTAGATGAAGTTCCCAGCCCCCAGTTTTTAGGAAATGTGAGTTGAGTGCTTATTTCGTACCCCTGAGAAGTATTTATAAAATCGGGATTTAAGAGATAGGCTTCATGTAAAATAGTAAGTAACGTTGTTTTTACAGTTTCAACTTTAGCTTCAGGATTATTTATTATTTCAGAAAAAAGTAGGGTATCTTTAAACCATACCTGATTGTCAAAGTCATAGCTTTCCCAATTGACTTCCTGATTAAAACCATTTTCTACAATCAGGTTTTGACCAAATTTTGTTGGTAAAGCCAGCGCTTTTGCGCCATCTAAAACTAAATATTCTCCGGTAATTAAGAGTTTTCCGTTACTGTAAAAAGTTGTTTTCATGCTTTATTTTTTGAGCCCCGGATGCTTATTTTCTTAAGTTTTCAATAAATTCAACCACGGCACTGTGAGAAATGGCGTTTTTCTTAAAATAGGTTTTAACTAAACGACGCTCTTCTTCGTTGGCTTCAAACTGGTTGATGATGTTGTTTAAGTGCATTTTCATATGCCCTTCCTGAATTCCGGTTGTAGTCAGCGAGCGTAAAGCTGCGAAATTTTGTGCCAGTCCGGCAACCGCAACAAGCTGCATTAATTCTTCAGCTGAAGGTTTTTCGAGTATCTCTAAGCATAATTTTACTAAAGGATGTAAAGATGTCAATCCGCCAACAGTACCTAAAGCTAATGGAATTTCAAGCCAGAAAGTAAAAATTCCGTTTTCTATCTTAGCATGTGAAAGACTTGAGTATTGACCATTTTTTGACGCATACGCATGTACACCAGCTTCTACAGCCCTGAAGTCATTTCCCGTGGCCAGAATAACTGCGTCGACACCATTCATGATACCTTTGTTGTGTGTTACCGCTCTGAAGGGTTCAACTTCGGCAATTTGAACCGCTTGTACAAATCGTTCAGCAAAATCATGTGGATTTGCAATATGTTTTTCAGATAAATCTTCAACGGGACAGGAAACTTCGGCTCTGACAATGCAATTAGGTACATAATTAGACAAAATGCTCATTATTACATTGATGTTTTCTTCTTCAGAAAATAAATCAGAATTCTGGAATTCCTCTTTCAATGTTGATGCAAATTGCTCCAGACATGAGTTGATAAAGTTCGCTCCCATGCTGTCTTTGGTCTCAAAAGTGGCATGAAGCTGAAAATAATGGTTAAGCAGGTTTCGTTTGTCTTTTAATTGAATATCAAGAATTCCTCCGCCACGCTGTTGCATGTTTTTGGTAATACTTTGCGTTTCGGAGAAAAATTTGGGTTTAATCTGATCGAAAAACGATTGTAGTTTCTGGCCATCCCCGTTGAAAGTAAAATGAACCTGACCAATTTTTTCGGTATTAATAACAGTTGCTTTAAATCCGCCGCGTGTTGCCCAGTATTTTGCCGATTTTGAAGCGGCTGCTACCACGGAACTTTCCTCAATTGCCATTGGGATTGTTTTGTACTTTCCGTTTATTAAGAAATTCGGAGCAACTCCTAGCGGTATATACAGGTTAGTAATAGTGTTTTCTATGAATTCATCATGCAGTTGTTGGAGCTTGTCGTCTGAATTCCAGTAATTTCCTATTATTTTGAGTGCCTCATCAGGAGTTGAAAAATAGGTTTCTGCAATCCAGTTTACTTTTTCTTTTTTGGATAATTTGGAAAATCCGGCAACGGCGTTGTTCATTCTCAGTATATTAAATAGTAATGTTGCGGCAAATATACCAATTATAGGGTTTTGTTTGCTATCTATTTGAAAATTGAAAAGCACGCAATCGTTATTTTTTTTAACATTTAACACTTAAAATGTGTATTATGTTTATTTTTTTTACTAAAATTGGTCTCTTTTTTATATTTAAAATAATTCTAATGAATGCAAGTAAAATTACTGTAATATTTTTGTTATTAGTTGGTACCGTTTTCGGTCAGCAAAAAATCACTGTTGAGAATATTTATGGCGGAGCTTTCCGGGCCAAAGGAATGGATGAATTGCAATCCTTGAAAAATACAGATCAATATACGGTATTGAATGTTGATCAGGCCAGCAGAAGTATGCAAATTGATTTATATGATTTTGCAACACTAAAAAAAGTGTCAAATTTAATTGATACCAAAAACCATAAAGAACTCGCAGACGGAATTGACAGTTATACTTTTGATGCTTCAGAAAAAAAGATTTTAATAGCCTGTCATTCTAATAAAATATTCCGCCACTCCTTTACGGCAGATTATTTTTTATATGATATAACTTCCAAATCACTAACTAAACTTTTTGATTTTCAGGTTCAGGAACCGACTTTCTCTCCAGACGGAACCAAAATTGCTTACGCCAAAGAAAACAACTTATATGTCTATGATGTGGGTTCCAAAAAAGTGACAGCTGTTACTACAGACGGAAAGAAAAATACAATCATTAATGGTATTACGGACTGGGTTTATGAAGAAGAGTTTGCTTTTGTTAGAGCATTCGACTGGAGTAAAGACAGTAAAAAACTGGCTTACATTCGTTTTGACGAAAGCGCTGTTCCGGAATTTTCAATGTCAATGTTCCATAAAGACTTATATCCGACAATTGAGACTTTTAAATATCCTAAAGCCGGAGAGAAAAACTCAGTAGTCTCCTTACATATTTATGATGCAGCCGGAAATACGGCTAAAAAAGTAGATTTAGGAAACTATAATGATTTTTATATTGCAAGATTAAAGTGGACAAACGATAATAATGTATTATCTGCTCAGGTTTTAAACCGCCACCAGGATAATTTAGATTTGTTATTTGTTGATGGAACAACGGCCGCTGCAAAAGTGGTTTTGAATGAAAAAGATAAAGCTTATGTAGATGTCACGGATAATTTGACTTTCTTAAAAGACAACAGTTTTATCTGGACAAGTGAAAAAGACGGATTTAATCATATTTATGTTTATGATAATGCTGGAAAATTAAAAAATCAGGTTACAAAAGGAAACTGGGAAGTAACTTCCTACTACGGTTTCGACGAAAAATCAAAAACTATTTTCTATCAGTCCACTGAAAATGGTTCAATCAACAGAGATATTTACCGTATCGCTTTAGACGGAAAAAACAAAGTACGTTTGTCTAAAAATACAGGAACAAATGCGGCAACTTTAAGCCCTAATTTCCAATTCTTTATTAATACTTTTTCCAGCGCTTCTCAGCCAACAACTTACACTTTAAACGAAGCAAAAACGGGTAAAGAAATTCAGGTAATTGAAAACAATCAGGCACTTGCCGAAAAATTGAAAAACTATAATTTACCGGCAAAAGAATTTTTTGTTTTAAAAACAGCTAAAGGAAATGAGCTAAATGCATGGATTTTAAAACCAAAAGATTTTGATGCTTCAAAAAAGTATCCGGTTTTCATGTACCAGTATTCCGGTCCCGGATCGCAGCAGGTTAACAACGATTGGAATAATACTGATGATTATTGGTTTCTTTCGCTAACACAACAAGGTTACATTGTAGTTTGTGTCGATGGTAGGGGAACTGGTTTTAAAGGTGCGGATTTTAAAAAAGTAACACAAAAAGAATTAGGTAAATACGAAGTAGAAGATCAGATTGATGCTGCTAAAGTAATTGGAGCTTATTCGTATGTTGATGCTTCAAGAATCGGAATCTTCGGATGGAGTTATGGCGGTTTTATGGCTTCAAACTGTATTTTTCAAGGAAATGATGTTTTCAAAATGGCAATCGCTGTTGCTCCGGTAACGAACTGGCGTTTTTATGATAGTGTTTACACAGAAAGATATATGACTACTCCGCAAGAAAATGCAAGCGGTTACGATCAGAATTCTCCAATAAATCATGTTGATAAATTAAAAGGTAAGTTTCTATTGATTCACGGATCTGGTGATGACAACGTTCATGTGCAAAATTCAATGCAAATGATGGAGGCCTTAATTCAGGCTAATAAACAATTTGATTCTCAGATATATCCGGACAAAAACCACGGTATTTATGGTGGTAAAACCAGAATTCAGCTTTATAATAAAATGACTAACTTTATCAAAGAAAATTTATAATTTAATTTATTAACCTTAAAAAATAATGACTAATATGGGAGAAACTCAAGTAAAAACTGCGCATCCAAAAGGACTTTGGGTATTGTTTGGAACGGAGATGTGGGAGAGGTTCAATTTTTATGGAATGCGTGCTTTATTGACGTTATTTCTTGTAAACTCATTATTGATGAAGGAAGAAGAAGCTTCATTAATTTATGGAGGTTTTCTTGGTCTTTGTTATTTAACACCTATGTTAGGTGGTTTTGTTGCCGATCGTTTTTTGGGTAACAGAAATTGTATTCTTTTGGGTGGATTATTAATGGCAATTGGACAAATGTTGTTGTTCGCTAGTGGAAGTGTTTTTGAATCTAACTTAGGATTGGCCAAAACTATAATGTATAGTGGATTAGGCGTTATTGTTTTTGGTAATGGATTCTTCAAACCAAATATTTCCAGTATGGTTGGAAGTTTGTATCCAAAACAAGAAAAAACAAAATTAGATACAGCTTTTACTATATTCTATATGGGAATTAATATAGGAGCTTTCCTTGGACAATCAATTTGTCCTCTGTTAGGAGATGTAAAAGATACAGGTGGAATTAGAGATATCCATGCTTTTAGATGGGGATTTATGGCAGCTTCTGGCGCAATGCTTGTAGGAACTGTTCTTTTTTATTTCCTAAAAAATAAATATGTTGTTTCTCCGGAAGGAAGACCACTAGGTGGATTACCTTCTAAAAATGAGGCGGCTGATTTTGAAGAAGGAGAAGCTCAAAAAGCTAATTTTTCAGGAAAATCTTTGGCTATTTCAGGAGTAGCGTTTGTACTTTTAGGATTCTTTTTTCATTATGCAGTAGGTCAGAATTTAATTTATACACTTATTTATTCAAGTGGATTAGCCTTGGCAGGATTAATTATTTCTGATACTTCATTAACAAAAATTGAAAGAGACAGGATTATTGTAATTTATATTGTTTCGTTTTTTATTATTTTCTTCTGGGCTGCGTTTGAACAAGCTGGTTCTTCATTAACTTTTATTGCAGATAACCAAACAGATAGAAATTTCTTTGGCTATCAAATGCCACCTTCTATGGTTCAGATTTTTAATGGATTGTTTGTTGTTGTTATGGCTGTTCCTTTTAGTATTTTATGGGATTATTTGCGAGCGAAAGACAAAGAGCCAATTTCTCCTGTAAAATTAGCAGTTGGTTTGGTCATAATTACTATTAGCTTTTTCATGATTGCCACTCAGGTATCTTATATTGGAACTTCAGGGTTATTATTGGTAAAATGGCTTATTCTATTATATTTCTTAAATACCTGCGCTGAGTTGTGTTTATCTCCTATTGGTTTATCATTGGTGGGTAAATTATCTCCAAAACGTTTTGCATCATTATTATATGGAGTGTTTTTCTTATCTAATGCTTCAGGTTATGCATTAGGAGGGACTTTAGGTTCTATTTTACCGGCTACAGGTGATAAATTTGCTAAAGCAAAAGAACTGGGGATTAATTTACAGGCAATTTTAGATAAGACTATTACGCCAACTGCAGAGCAGCTGCTTCTTTTAGAGAAGCATCAGATTAGCCCTCAGAATCCTGTATTTGTGGGGTTCGAGATTCATAATCTATATGAATTCTTTATGGTGTTTGTTGTTCTTACAGGTATCGCTGCAATCGTATTGTTTGCCTTGACTCCATTCTTGAAAAAAATGATGCATGGTGTTAGATAATATGGAAAACAGTATAACATTAGAAGAAATTCAAAATTTTAAAGGCAAGTACCCAAAGCAATTGTGGTATTTATTTTTGGTAGAAATGTGGGAGCGGTTTTGTTTCTACGGAATGAGAGGTGTTTTGGCCTTTTTCATGGTAGATCAATTAGGTTTACTTGAAGGAAAGGCAAATCTTCAGTATGGAGCAATTCAGGCTTTTGTCTATGCTTTTACTTTTATTGGAGGAATCTTCGCTGATAAAATTTTAGGATTTAAAAAATCTTTACTTTTTGGAGGTATCGTAATGATTCTTGGAAATTTGCTTATTGCAGCTTCACCTCACGATTTTTTCTATTACGGAATAACATTGTCAATTATTGGAACTGGGTTTTTCAAGCCTAATGTGTCTTCGATGGTTGGGGAATTATACCACGAAAAAGACGGAAGAAGGGATGCTGGTTACGGATTATTTTATGCCGGAATCAATATTGGTGGAATGTTAGGTGGTGCGATTCCGATATATTTAGGGAAAAATTATTCATGGAGTTTGTGTTTTCTTTCATCAGCAATTGTTATGATCATTGGTGTTGTTACCTTTCTTTTGACTAAAAAATATTTAGCACCAATTGGAAATTCGCCATTGGAAAATGCTAAACCTGAAAAAAGGAAAAAATACGAAATTGCAGTTTATCTAGGATCATTTTTGGTAATTCCTTTGGTGTACATTATGGTAATCAACACTGATTATACAGATTATTTCATGTATACAATTGGCGTTATTGCAGTTGGGTATTTCTTGTACGAATTGTTTAAAATTGAAGATAGAAAACAGCAATACAAGTTAGCGGCAGCGTTTATTTTTATTTTTGGATACTTTATGTTTATGGCTATTTCTGAGCAATCAGGTGGTTCATTATCATTATTTGCAAAAGATAATTTATCAAGCAAATTATTGTTTTTTAATATTGATCCAAATGTGGTAAACAATAGTATAAATTCTATGTATGTTATCATTTTTAGCCCTCTTGTTGGATTACTTTGGATATTTATGTACAAAAGAAAAATCGAGCCAAACACAGTTATTAAATTCGGACTTTCATTTATATTATTAGCTGCAGGATTTTTTATTTTTTACAGTGCAAGATTTTTTATTGATCCAAAAGGATTAAGTTCTTTAAATGTTTTTGCATTAGGATATTTGATTTATACGCTGGGTGAATTATGTATTGGGCCGATCGGAATGTCTGTGATTACCAAGCTTTCGCCTAAGCGATTATTTGGTATGATGATGGGATTGTGGTTTTTGTCTAGTGCTTTTGGACAATTAGCGGCTGGTAAATTGGGATCAGAAATGTCTAATTCTAATACTGGAACAACCTTAATGACTAAACTTATTGCTTATACAGACGGTTATTACCAGTTAGCATTATATGCATTAATTGCAGGTATTGTTTTAATTGTTTCTACTCCGTTAATTAAAAAATTAATGCAAGAAGTAAAATAGACGACATTTTACAATTCAAATTTTGTTTAGATTTGTAAAAAAATAAGATAACATGAAAAAAATATTTTTAATAGCTTTCTTTTTGGTTGGTGCATTTGGTGTGCAGGCGCAAGAATTGAAATGGTATACAGATGTAAAAGAAGCCATTACGGTAAGTAATAAAGAAAACAAACCAATGCTGTTGTTTTTTACAGGAAGCGATTGGTGTGGATGGTGTATCCGTTTGCAAAATGAAGTTTTAAAAACACCAGAATTTACAAAGTGGGCAAGTCAGAATGTCGTTTTAGTAGAATTAGACTATCCAAGAAGAACACCTCAGGCACCGGAAATAAAAAGCCAGAATAACGAATTGCAGCAAGCTTTCGGAATACAGGGTTTTCCAACAATTTATTTTACCAGTGCTGAATCCAAAGATGGGAAGGTTAATTTTAAAGGTCTTGGTCAGACAGGATATGTTGCCGGAGGGCCATCTGCTTGGTTAGCAGTTGCCGAAGGAATTGTTCATCCGAAAAAATCTTAAAAGAGAATATATTTTAAAAAATAATTTTTTAGTAAACTCCTTACGGTAACGTAAGGAGTTTTTTTGTTTAGTAAGAAAAATTATGCACTTATAGATGTAGATTGTTATTATGATATTTAATTGCGATAAAAAAAACAAATAATTTATTTTTTGTATTAATAAAAATTGGAAAATTAAAATATTATGTTAATTTCGTTATGCTAATCTAACCAAAATCTATCGATATGACCAAAAAATTACTCATCCTACTCTTTTTTTTAGGTTCATTTCTAATGCAGTCGCAAAATTTAGTCTGGAGGACTAACATGACTGATGCAATTGCAATAAGTAATGAACAAAGAAAACCAATGCTAATTTTATTCACTGCCTCAGGAGTGTCTGAAAATCTTCAAAATGAAATCTTCAAAACACCAGATTTTGCTGTTTGGTCACGAGACAATGTTATCCTTGTAAAATTGGATTTATCAGATGTCAATGCATCTGATGGTGATAAAGAACAAAATATCAGATTAAAAAATGCTTTTGGTGTTGTAGACTTACCCGAAGTATGCTATGCCAGTGCTTCTATGAGAAAGAATAAAACAACTTTTAGTGCATTAGGAAAAATTGCTTATAAACCAGGCGGGGCACAATCATGGATTTCAGAATCTAACGCCATTTTGCATCCCAGTGAATGAATAAAATTTAAATTAAGTTTCTTAGTTTAATTTGTAGAATCCCTTTTTATCATTGTGTAAAAAGGGATATTTTTTTTAATTGCATCTGAAGTATTACTATTTAAATGCCTTCTTTTTTTAATTATATTAAATATTCATTGTTTTAATGGTAAATTTCATTTTATTTCATGTTTGGTGTGTTTTTGGTGATAATATTTATTGTTTTTTATATTCATTGTATTAATTTAGTTTTTTGTTAACATAATAACCCAATTTTATGAATAGAAAACTACTTATACTACTATTTTTTTTAGTTTCATTTCTGATGAAGGCACAGGATGTAGTTTGGACAACAAATGTCACTGATGCAATCGCAATGAGTAAGGAACAAAGGAAGCCAATGTTAATTTTGTTTACCGGTATTGGAGCATCTGAAAATATCCAGAGAGAGGTATTTAATACGCTCGAATTTGAGAAATGGTCCCGTAAAAAAGTTATTTTAGTCAGACTTGATTTGTCTGATTCTTCATCCAGCGAAATGAAAGAACAAAATATTAAATTAAGAAACGCTTTTAATATTGTAGAGCTGCCGGAAGTGTGCTTTGCTTACGCTAGTACCAGAAATGGAAAAACAATGTTTGAGACAATGGGAAAATTATCCTATAAAAGTGGTGGAGTAAAAACATGGATATCAGAATCTGATCTGATTATAAATCCGTTATAAAGGCAAGTTTATATTAATTTCCTAGTCTAATTTGTAGAATCCCTTTTCGCTCGTGGAATGAAAAGGGATTCTTTTTTTTGAACAGCTGATTTTCCAATATTTTTGAATTGAATAGGAGTTTGATGCATCACAGACTATTATTTTCGGGTTTAAATCAAGTAAAACACGATCTAAATTTATCTTTGGAGATTGTGTAAGGATCAAAATGTCTGGATGGATGTTTTTCTTATATATACCACTACTGTCAATCAGCAGGATTTTTTTGTTATTAAAAAAAAAGGTGTTTTTAACTTTGTTTATTGACTTTAAAGATTCAGGATTTTCAACTAAATTCAGGACTATATTTTTTTTCAATGAATCTTTATTTGCAAAATTCTCATCTGTAAAAAGAAGAATATTTTTTCCGTTTCTTTCGGAGATAATTGTTTTTCT
>JBDTNT010000120.1:0-4260 GCA_039933615.1 Flavobacterium sp.
TAATTAATATATATAAGGTGTAAATAAAAAACCCGACTGCTTCAAAAAAACTGTCGGGTTGTATTTGAATTACAATATGAGACTAATCAAAACGAATGGCTTTTACTGGCGATATTTTAGTTATTATATAGGAAGGAATTAATAATACGACAAAACATACCGTAATGGTTAATAAATTTAACAGGATCACATACGCCCAATTTATATATACCGGTGCCTGATTGACATAATAATTTTCAGGATTTAGCTGAATGACACCAAAATACTGTTGTATCAACAATAATGAGATTCCGATTAAATTACCCCAAAAGAGCCCTCTTATTATAAGATAAAAAGCATTGTACAAAAATATCTTTCTCACCGTCCAGTTGTTGGCACCTAATGCTTTTAGTATTCCGATCATTTGTGTTCGCTCTAAAATGAGAACCAACAGAGCAACTACCATATTAATTGTAGCCACTATAATCATGATCGCAAGAATGACAATAATATTAAAATCGAAAAGTTGTAGCCAGTCAAAAATATAGCTGTACTTCTCTATTATAGTTTTAGTATCCAAACTGGACGATGTCTGCTCATAGATTTTATCACCGGTTGTTTTAATTTCATCGAAATCTTTGACAAAAACCTCAAAAGCCCCAACCTGATCCTGATTCCATTTATTAATTCTCTGAATGTGGCGTATATCTCCTATTATATAAGTTGCATCAAAACTTTGAAAACCGGAATTAAAAATTCCTGTTATTTTGAAACGACGGCTATTTGGCATCTTTCCGTGCTCTTCTTTTATAAAAAAAGTATTGAAACTATCTCCAACTTTAAGCCCTAGCCGGTCAGCAAGAAATCTGGAGATTATAACATCTTCATTTAGACTTTTAGAAAAATCAGGTAATTTACCTTCAACCAAATATTCTTTTATATTGTTCCAATCATAATCTGCACCAACTCCTTTAAAAATAACGCCTTCAAAGGAACTTTCTGTCCTAATAATTCCCGCTTTACTAGCGATTGCCTGTATATGACTGACTTCAGGAACAGACTTGAAATTGGGATAGAAATCCTGTTTTTTAGAAATTGGGATTAATGTTACTTCGGAATTATTATTGTCATAATTCGAAATAATCACCTGACCATTAAAAGCTGAAACTTTTTCGCGAATTTTCTGCTGCAGACCAATACCTGTCGCAACCGATACCAGCATCATAATGATACCAATGGCAATAGCCGAAATAGCAATTTTTATAATGGGAGCCGAAATGCTGCTTTTAAAATCTTTAGCAGTAATAAGTCTTTTAGCAATAAAATATTCTAGATTCAATTTTCAGTTCGCTTATATTAATAGTTCGCTTTCACCTGAGTCAAAAATACATCTAAAAAAGCAAACATGAATTATACCGAAAAACAATTATACTATTTTTAGCTTAGGAAAGTATTTATAACGGAAGACGTTTCTTCATCTCCTCAACGATATTGTATGCTGCAGGACAAATCGAAACATTTTTTAAGGTAAGATCCGAAATTTGATGAAACTTTTTACGATCGGTATGCGGAAATTCTCTGCATGCTTTTGGACGAACATCGTAGATCGTGCAATAATTTTCACTGTCCAGAAAAGTACAAGGAACGCTTTTTAACACATAATCTTTGTCTTCATCAACCTGGAGATACTTCTCAATGAATTGCTGAGGCTTTTGTCTAAAAGATTTAGAAATCCTTTCGATGTCTGCCAAAGTAAATAATGGTCCGGTAGTTTTACAGCAATTAGCACATTCCAAACAGTCTGTCTTCTTAAATTCTTTATCATGCAATTCCTGCATAACATAGTCCATGTTTTTAGGCTGTTTCTTTTTGAGCTTATCAAAATACTTTTTGTTTTCGATATGCTTATCTTTGGCTAACTTATTTAAGTTATTTAAAATTTGTTTCAAGTTTACTTTTTAAAGTTGATCTGCAAAATTAAACAACTTTAAACTTGAAACCTTAAACTTTGAACTAAAATACGATGAAAGATCTTTTTGGAAAAGCAATGCATGATTTTCAGACTAATAATTCTCCTGAAAACATTATTACCGAAACTTCAATTTCTGAAGAAGACGAAATGAGCATTGATTACTTGTTCCGTTCTTATAATGAAATGCCTAAAATCGAGCAAAAAGCTTTACAACTGGCGAGTGGAAAAATCCTGGATGTTGGATGTGGAGCCGGAAGTCACAGTTTATCATTACAAAATGACCGTAATTTAGAGGTTACTTCTATTGATATTTCAGAAAAAGCAATAGCAACATGTACACTTCGTGGTGTAAAAAACGCTACAGTTCAAAACATATTAAACTTTGAAGGAGAAAAATTTGATACGATTGTATTATTAATGAATGGTGTTGGCATTTTTGGAAAGTTGGAAAATTGCAATCAGTATTTGTCTAAGTTAAAATCTTTATTAAATCCAGGCGGACAAATCCTATTAGACAGCTCAGATATTATCTATATGTTTGATGAAGATGAAGATGGCGGAAAATGGATTCCGTCTAATAATGATTATTATGGTGAGCTTGTTTTCAATATTTCCTATAAAGGAGAAAAAGAAGAGCCTTTTGATTGGTTATACTTAGACTATAATACACTTCAGAATGCCGCAGCTTCGAATGGCTTAAAATGTGAACTAATTTTAGAAGGCGACCATTATGATTATTTAGCTAAACTTTCAATTTAATATTACATTTTAGATTTATGGAAAATTTAGATTTAGAAAAATTAAAATATCCAATTGGAAAATTTACGGCTCCATCGAATTATTCAACAGTATATCTCTTAAGTAAGATTGAAGAAATTGCACTATTCCCGGAAAAATTAAAACAGGAAACTTTACATTTATCAGATGAACAACTTGACACACCATATCGTCCAGGCGGGTGGACGGTAAGACAGGTCATTCACCATTGTGCTGAAAGCCATATGAACTGTTTTATAAGAATAAAATGGTCATTGACAGAAAACAATCCTGTAATAAAAGCTTATGATGAAATTTTATGGTCTGAATTGCCTGATAATTTAAGGATGCCGATAGACCCAACTTTAGCTTTATTAGAAGGATTACATTTTAGATTAGCATATCTTATGAAGAATTTATCTGAATCCCAACTTGAAAAAAGCTTTATACATCCCGAGAATAATTCTGAAATTAAAATTAAACAGATGATTGCCACTTATGCGTGGCATGGAAATCATCATTTGGCTCATATTACAACTTTGAAAAAAAATAAAAACTGGAAATAAATACATTCTGTTTCCTTTTTACACAGTGTGTATCTTTTTAAAACAATAAAGCTCTTCAATTGAAGAGCTTTATTGTTTTGTATAATTACGGAATATTCAAATATTTATGAGTCTGAAGTGAAACTCTCCATTTTGGGTTATTCATCACATAGTCTACAATTAATGGTGTCATTTCCTCTTTTTTACTCCATTCAGGCTGAAGAAATAAAATCGCATTGTCATTTACCAATTCAGCTTGTTCCTCTGCAAATATAAAATCATGTTTATTATATATAATCACTTTTAACTCATGCGCGTTATCATATACGGTTTGAGTAGGCAATTTATTCTTTTTAGGAGAAAGACAAATCCAATCCCAGGTTCCGGATAATGGATATGCGCCAGAGGTTTCAATATGCACTTTTAAATTTCTGTCTTTCAATTGTTGTGTCAATAAAGACATATCCCATGTTAATGGTTCTCCGCCTGTGATTACCACAGTATCTGCATAAGCCGAAGCATTTTTCACAATCAAATCAACACTTGTCGGCGGATGTAATTCTGCATTCCAGCTTTCCTTCACATCACACCAATGACAACCAACATCACAACCTCCGATTCGTATAAAGTAAGCAGCAGTACCTGTATGAAAACCTTCTCCCTGAATGGTATAAAACTCTTCCATTAAAGGTAACATAGCACCCTTATTCACTTCTAATTGTATTTCTTTTGCTAACATTATTTTATTTTAAAGTGCAAAGATAGTCATTTAAATACGGAACATAAAAAAACCGATAGTTCTCTTTGAACTATCGGTTTTATATTTAATATCGAAGAGCTTATATTATTTTAAAGCTTTTACAGATTGTGCAGCATAAGCGTTTGCAGGATCCAAAGTTAAAGTTTTATTGAAATATTCAACTGCTTTTACTTTGTCAGTGTTAGCATAACTGGCACCAATACTATTGTAAGATTCAACTATTTTTTTTACTGTTGCAGGTTTTGCCA
>JBDTNT010000121.1:0-3588 GCA_039933615.1 Flavobacterium sp.
AAACAAAAAGATTTGTTTTTTATTTTAAACCTTGTTGTGATTATTATTGCCATTTTCGGTTTGTTTGCTCTGGCTTCCTTTTCGATGGAAAGAAGACTAAAAGAAATCGCTATCCGAAAAACACTGGGTGCAGAAACGGATATTTTATTGAAAGAATTATCAAAACAATATGTTGTTTTCTGCCTGATGGGATTTGTGATCGGAATTGTGCCGGCTTACATCTTACTGCAAAAATGGCTTGAAAATTTTGCTTTCAGAATCGGAATTTCGTTTGTCCCCTTTAGTATTGCTTTGGTTTCTTTAATCGTTTTGACCTTACTGATTGTTTTGACAAAAGCCTATCAGGTAACCAAAATTGATATCCTGAAATATTTAAAATACGAATAACCTGTAGACCATTTTTTTTAAACCCGACAGATTTTAAAAACCTGTCGGGTTTTTTATTTTATTTCATCGTTACTGAATCCGAATACAGTAATTTATCTAAGCTGGCATCGCGATCGTAAACATCAGGGAAAAAGCTAATTTCACCGTCATCATTTACCCAGGAAGTAAAGTAACCTATATAGATCGGGATTTTCGTTTTCAGCATACAAGTCGTTTCTTTTTCTCCGCTCATGGCCTTATCAATTTTGTCTGCCGGCCAGTCGGGATCATTTTTTAAAATTGCAAGCGCCAGTCCTTTTGCTTCTTTTACATTGATACAGCCATGACTAAAAGTACGTTTTTCGAATTCGAACAAACTTTTTGCGGGTGTATCATGCAGGTAAATATCATTTGGGTTGGGAAACATAAATTTAACCAGACCCAGAGAATTTTTTGGCCCCGGTTTTTGGCGGACATGTCCTCCGTTCCACTCCATATTGTGTTCTGCCAGATAATTTTTATCACTCGCCATCTGAAGTTTTAATTCATTTTGAATGATACTCGTCGGTACATACCAATACGGACTAAAGACAATTCGATCCATATCGCCACTAAAAATGACCGTTTCCGTCATTCTGGTACCTACAAAAATATCAGATACGAAATTATATTTCCCCTCTTTTACATAAATCAGCCTAAACGAGGGGATATTGACCATTATGTATTCGTTGGCTTTTGCCAGTTTGGCGGGAATCCATCTGCAGCGTTCCATATTCAGCATGATGGTTTTTATTCTTTTTGAAATAGGTTCATTCAACTGATCGATATGTTCTTTGGTCAATGCATAATTTAACTTCAGACCATATCTTTTTTTATAATTCAGAACTGCCGCCATAAGCTCTTCGTCATATACATCACTTTTAGAATCCTGTGCAAGATCACCTACTACAAACAAACGTTGTCTTATATCTTTAATCGTATTGGATACATCAAAAGGTTTTAAATCTTTGTAGGTCGCCGCATCAATCGTAATGGGCAGCCACAAATTATCGGTCTCCATTTTTCGGTATTTTTTTAATGCGCCCTGTAGCTTATAATATTGACTGAACAACAGGTTATCATCTTCATTTAAACGGTTTGAATCTACAATAAGTGAATCTAATATTCTGGGATATGAAATAGTTTTGGTTGGTAAAAACCATCCTATTTTCTTTAAAGTTGCAGGATCAACCCCGGAATAAACATTGCTGGCATAAAAAACATACATATTAGTTAGCAGTAATTCTGTTTCTATCTGAGATGGTTTTTCAGCTGAACTTTCGTTGAAAGCCTGGTCTATCTCTTCCTTATAAGGCATTGTATTTTCGATTCCCTGGTCTTTTAGGACATTTACCTTTTGATACAGTAAATGAGCAAATTCAGTAATTTTTTTCTCATCATACCAGATTGATTTGAATCCTCTTTTTCTATAAATATCCGAAACATCATTTTTATATTTCTTTAGTTTGGAATATTTTTTAAAAAACTGATTGACAGCTACACTGTCCAGAGTGACCGCCGAAAGACTATTAATAACTGTATTTTCAGAAGTCCTTTTTGATTTTATGTCATTAGCCGGCAATGGCTTAAAAGAAAAAATAAAAAAACTAACTGCTGTAATTAAAGCAAAGGGGATAAAATTTCGCATAATTTATTATTTAAATTTTATGGATAAATTCATATAAAAATGAACGAAAGTATACAGGATTACCACAATAAACTTTTACTCATTTTTTAAAACACTGAAAATCAATAAACGAGGCAATTCAAAGATAATAAACATTGTTGAAATTTAATTACTCTTAATAATACAATTCTGTATTAAAATTCATATTATTTTACTTTACATCCATCTGCTGAGATTAAAGAAAAAAGCATCCTTTTTCATAAAACAGAGCCATACATAAATTTCAGCGGTATAACTTTGAATAATCTCAATATCAACAAATCCAATGTAAAAAAGATAAAATCCGAACATAATCCGTTATCTTTGCAGTCTGAAATCAGTTTAAATAAAAACAGTTTTTAAATTAATTTCCCTCAATAGAAAAATACTACGTTAAAAATGAAATTAGACAGAAAAGAAATTCTTAAAGCTCTAGAAACAATTACTATAGCAGGAGAAGGAAAAAATATGGTTGAAAGCGGAGCTGTTGCCAATGTAATTACTTTTGGTGATGAAGTTGTGGTAGATTTAGTACTTCACACTCCTGCTATGCACATTAAAAAAAGAGCAGAAGACGATATTAAAAAAACAATTCTTGAATTGGTGTCTCCTGAAGCAAAAATTAAAGTAAACATTAAAGTTGAAACTCCGGAGAAAAACGAAATTAAAGGCCGTGCTATTCCGGGAATCAAAAATATAATTGCTGTTGCTTCCGGTAAAGGCGGTGTAGGTAAATCTACTATTACAGCAAATCTTGCCGTTACACTGGCAAAAATGGGGTTTGCAGTTGGTGTCCTTGATGCTGATATTTACGGGCCATCGATGCCCATTATGTTTGACGTTGAGAATGAAAAACCAATTTCTATTACTGTTGACGGGAAATCAAAAATGAAACCGGTTGAAAGTTTTGAAATCAAAATACTTTCTATAGGGTTCTTTACAGCTCCAAGTCAGGCGGTAATCTGGAGAGGTCCAATGGCTGCAAAAGCATTAAACCAAATGATTTTTGATGCAGACTGGGGAGAATTAGATTTTATGTTAATCGATTTACCTCCGGGAACAGGTGATATTCATCTTTCTATCATGCAATCCTTACCAATTACAGGTGCTGTAGTTGTAAGTACACCACAGGCAGTAGCTCTTGCTGATGCCAAAAAAGGAGTTGCCATGTTTATGCAGGATAACATCAATGTTCCTGTTTTGGGAATTATTGAAAATATGGCGTACTTTACACCTGAAGAATTACCTGATAATAAATATTATATTTTTGGACAGGAAGGGGCTAAAAACCTGGCGGAAGATTTAGATGTTCCTTTTCTGGGTGAAGTACCAATTGTACAGTCTATTCGTGAAGCAGGAGATTACGGCCGCCCGGCAGCTTTGCAGACTGCTTCTGTAATTGAAACTATTTTTGAAGAAATAACCCGAAATGTCGTGCAGGAAGTAGTAAACAGAAACGATAGTTTACCTGCAACGGAAGCCATTAAAATTACAACCATGGCAGGTTGTTCAGCAGT
>JBDTNT010000122.1:0-26988 GCA_039933615.1 Flavobacterium sp.
TAATTTTTCTTAAAAATTAACCATAAAAAAACCTCCAAATTGCTTTGAAGGTTTTTGAGGCATCGTCCGGATTCGAACCGGAGTAGGAGCTTTTGCAGAGCCCAGCCTAGCCGCTCGGCCACGACGCCGTAGTTGAACGGACGGCAAAAGTAACTAAAATCTTTAAAATTCAAAAGTTTAAAGTAAACTATTTTAAAAAAATACTTCTTTTTTAATAAGACTTACTTTCTGGTTTCCGTCATTTTTATGGTAACAGACTCAACATCACCGCCAATAGGAGGATTTATTTTAGAAACCCAAACTGTTGTTTTTTCTATCGAAGCAATCTCTGCTAAAACACGAAGCACGATTCTTTTAGCCACATGTTCTAATAAATGCGAACGAATTGCCATTTCTTCGGTAACAATTTTATTTAAATGCACATAATCTACCGTATCTGACAAGTGATCTGTTCCTGCTGATTTCTGTAAATTAGCTTTAATTTTTAAATCGACAGTGTAATCAGATCCTATTTTTCCTTCTTCGATTAAACATCCGTGGTAGGAAAAAGTTCTGATGTTTTTTAATTTTATAACTCCCATTTTATGTATTGTTTCACGTTTAAAGTTTCATGTTTTACGCCACTTAAGTAACTTTAAACCTGAAACCTGAAACCTTTTTTTTATCTTTGCTAAAATTACTATAAAATAATGGCATCAGAAGAGAAATCCCTCAATTTTATTGAACAAATCATAGAAGAAGATCTAAAATCAGGTCTTTCAAATACTAAACTTCATTTTCGTTTTCCACCGGAACCTAATGGTTATTTACACATTGGCCACGCCAGTTCTATTGCCTTAAATTTTGGCTTAGGAATTGATTATCAGTCTCCTGTAAACTTACGTTTTGACGATACCAATCCGGAAAAAGAAGAGCAGGAATTTGTTGATGCAATTAAAAAAGATGTTGAATGGCTGGGATATACCTGGTCAGAAGAACGTTATGCTTCCGATTATTTTCAGCAATTGTATGACTGGGCTGTTTTATTAATTAAAAAAGATAAAGCCTATGTAGACAGTCAGTCTTCTGAAGATATGGCAATCCAAAAAGGAACTCCATCAACCGAAGGTGTTGACGGTCCGTACAGAAATCGTTCTATAGCAGAAAATTTAGATTTATTCGAAAGAATGAAAAATGGTGAATTTGAGGCTGGAACTCATATTCTTCGTGCAAAAATAGATATGAAATCTACCAATATGCTGATGCGTGATCCTATTATGTACAGGATTTTGCATAAAAATCATCATAGAACAGGTGATACCTGGAAAATTTATCCAATGTACGATTGGGCACACGGACAAAGTGATTATTTAGAACAAATTTCACACTCATTTTGTACGTTGGAATTTTTGCCTCATCGTGAATTATACGATTGGTTTTTAGATCAGATTTTAGACGAAAATAAACTGCGTCCAAAGCAAAGGGAATTTGCAAGACGTAATTTGTCACATACTGTTGTTAGTAAAAGAAAATTACAGCAATTAGTTAAAGAACAACACGTTAACGGTTGGGATGATCCAAGAATGTCAACTATTTCAGGTTTAAGAAGAAGAGGTTATACCGCTGCTTCTTTACGTAATTTTGCCAATACGATTGGTATTGCAAAGCGTGATAACTTAATAAATGTATCGGTTTTAGAATTTTGTATTCGTGAAGATTTAAACAAAATTGCACCTCGTGTAATGGCTGTTTTAGATCCTGTAAAATTGGTAATTACAAATTATCCGGAAGGAAAAGAGGAGTGGCTGGAAGCGGAAAATAATCAGGAAGATGAAAGTGCCGGTTTCAGAAAAGTACCTTTTTCCAAAGAATTATATATAGAAAGAGAAGACTTTTTAGAAGAAGCTCCGGCGAAGTATTTCCGTTTGACTTTAGGAAAAGAAGTACGTCTTAAAAATGCGTATATCATTAAAGGAGAAAGTGTTATAAAAGATAATGAAGGAAATATTACAGAGATTCATGTCACCTATGACACGGATAGTTTAAGTGGAAGTGGGACAGAAGCCAGCCAGAGAAAAGTATCGGGAACCTTGCATTGGGTTTCTATTTCTCACGCTGTTGAAGCCGAAGTTCGTTTGTATGATCGTTTGTTTACAGATGAGGCACCGGACAGTTATAAAGATAAAAACTTCTTAGATTTTGTCAATCCAAATTCATTGGAAATTGTAAAAGGATTTGTGGAACCAAGTTTGGCTATAGCTCAAAATGAAGATAAATTCCAGTTTCAACGTTTAGGATATTTTACGGTTGATAAAGATTCAACTGCTTCAAAATTAGTATTTAACAAAACTGTTGGCTTAAAAGATGCCTGGGAAGAAAAAGGTAAAAAAGAAGAAAATAGTATCAATAATTCTTTAAAGGAAATCAATAAATATTTTAAAGTTGAAAGCAAACCTGAACGTATTGCAATTGAAAGTGCAATAGGGGAGAGCATCAGAAATGTTTCCAGTTTCTCTTTGTTGCAAAATTCATTAAAGAAAAATATAAACAATAATAAAAGCTCTTTATTATTTGCTCAATTTATTTTGAAATATTCAATTTTGAAATCTTCGGATTTTGAAGAAGAAGAAATCAAAAAATTATACACAATGTCTTTAAGAAGTGAATCTACTTATGTTAGGTCGAAAGCACTTTTAAATTTAAGAGATTTAGAAAATCAGGATTTCAAAAATCAATTTGATGATGACATTTTGAAATTATTTTCAAATCCACCAAAAAATGCTTCAGAGAGAGAAATTGAAATTCTAGGAGAGATGGTGAAGATTTAATATCAATATTATTTATCAAAAGCGCTTTTATAAGCGCTTTTTTTTATTATTTGTTTTTTCTATTGAAATTTATATTTTCATAATTTTATTCATTAAAAATAACCTTCATAAATTAATTTTAAGGCTTATTTTTTATTCTTCCCACTCATTAATCATCTTTTAAAAAATGATTTAAAAAACAGCTTTATTTTAGTTTTAGCTCTTGTTTTACCTTGGTTAGAGGGTTATTAACATTCAATTGTTTATAAAGTTGAACGTTTCATCTTTTTTATTTAAAAATGACATATTATATCAAAATCCTTTTCTTTTTTCTTTAAATCAATTTAAATTATTAATATATATTAATTTTATGTTTTTCTCTATTATTTATATAATCTATTAAAAATAATAATTAAATAGTTAATTTATATTAAAAACAGCTTCCATAAATTGATTTTAAGACTGTTTTTTATTTCTTTCATAAAGTTAGCCCTCTTTTGAATTATTGTTTATTTTCGAGCTTTATTTAAGTTTTTGTTATTGTTTTTCTTAGTTTAACGGGTTATTAACATACAATTGTTTATAAAGTTGGTATTTTTATCAGTAATCAAAGAGTCAGTAAAGATTTTGCAAATTTGAGATTTTCTGTAAGGATTCAGATCGGGATAGCTTTAAAATTAAAAATGACAGTTTTTGTTAGAAGATGTATTCCAAATTGATACTAAAAAACAATTTTATGTTCTAATTTTTATTGTGATTCAGTTTTGATAATATTTCGCGTAAAAGGTATTTTTCAATTTGGTTTCATAATTTTTAAAATCCCATAAAATTGATTTCATGTTATTCTTAAATTTTAGATTTCTGTCCCGACATTAATTTTAAATCTAAATTATGAAAGTATTATATTTTACGCTATCGTTATTATTTGCAAATATTGCAATTTCTCAAACACATCAAATTACAAAACATAATGGTGAACAATTGGACGCTAATTTTATTAAAAGTGAAAATGATCTAATTTATTATTCCTTAAACGGAAGTCAGGAAGAATTTAAAATTAGCAAATTTGCTGTTTCTAATGTAAAAAATAAACAGACCAGTCAAACTCAGAATATATCTGATAAAATAATCGTCGATTCAAAATCTGATTACAAATTGGTACAGGTTCTTTCTCAGGAAAAAACAATTGGATTAAAACAAGCGGCTAAATTTTCGGGAGTTTCAGTTAATACAAAAGGGGAGCCGCCAATTGCACAGCAAAAACATACTGCAATGCTGATAAAGACAAAATCTGCATCAAATGGTTATCCGTTTGTGAGTATCGTAGAAAAAGATAATGGTAAATATGAAGCTGTTGCTTACGTGTATTAGTTTCATTGTTAATTTTATGTAAATTACTTTTTATCAGTTATTTATCATATCAAAAAAGTGTACCTTTAGTTAATCACTTAAATTTAATACTATGTCTAATAATTCAAATACAATCGCAGCCATTTTGGCTGGAGCAGCTGTTGGGGCTGCAATAGGAATTTTATTTGCTCCTGATAAAGGATCTAAAACCCGTTCAAAACTAAAAGAAGGTTTAGACGATGCCACTCATAATCTAAAAGATTCTTTTGAAGCAAGTTCTGAAGTCCTGCGTGAGAAATTTGCTCATGCTAAAGAAAACCTTGACGGAACTTATGAAGATTTACTTTCAAATATGAGTTATAAAACAGAAGAAGTAATTTCCTTTTTAGAATCTAAACTGGCAGATTTGAAAACTCAAAACGCCAAACTTCAAAAGTAAATTTTTAAAGATTAGCACAAAACGAACTTTTTATTGAATTGCATTTCAAATTTATTTGGTTACTTTTATTAAGTAATATGCAATTTTAAAAGTGCGTTTTGTGCTTTATTATTTTAACTAAAAATCAAATTATGGCTTTTGAAGAATTAAAGGAACATACTGAAAATATGCAGGATCAGGCTAAAGAGTATTTAGACAGTCATTTAGCATATTATAAACTTTGGGGTTTTAAGGTTGCAATGAAATCAACAACTCTTATTTTTAAGTTTACTTTGATTTTATTATGTTTTAGTATGCTACTCTTATTTGGTTCTGTCGCTGCAGCTTTTGCTTTCAGTACTATGTTCGGAAGTTATACTTTAGGATTTTTGACAGTAGGAGGGATGTATTTGTTTGCTACAATTTTACTTTTCTTTATAAAAGATAAAATAGTTGAAGGTCCAATATTAGAGAAATTTTCAGAAATCTTTTTTAACGACTAATCTATGGAAACAAAAAAATACGCTTCTTACGCTGAGATTGAAAGAGATCTTGAAATTTTAAAACTGCAGAAAGAAATTAATTATCATAAATTAGTTTTGAGTTTTCAGAAAACGAAAGAAAACATCACACCACAAAATTTGGTAAATGGTTTTTTATCTTCCTATAAAGAGTACTTTTCTAATTCTTATGGCAGTATCTTTCAATCTGTTTTACCACAAATAATCGGATGGTTTATAAATAAAAAAAGAGGCAATTAAGCCTCTTTCTCGTTTTTGATATTTATTTAATTTCTGGAGTTATGTCATCTTCGTAACCGGATTGTGGCTGAATTGGTTTTGGTTTTTCAATCTTTTTATTGTTTTTCTTCATCATTTCACCAACTTGATTTGATGCTGTAAATGAAGCAACCATATTATTCAACATATCACTTCCGGCTTGTGGAGAATTAGGAAGCAGGATTAAATTAGAATTGGCATCAGCTCCAATTGCCTGCAACGTATCGTAATGTTGTGTAACCACAATCAGGGCAGAAGCTTCCTGGGAATTGATACCAACATTGTTCAGCACTTCAACACTTTCTACTAAACCTCTTGCGATTTCACGACGCTGATCTGCAATACCCTGACCTTGTAAACGTTTACTTTCAGCTTCAGCTTTTGCTTTTGCAACAATTCTGATTCTTGAACTTTCAGCTTCAAATTCTGCTGCTGTTTTTTCTCTGTCGGCTGCATTGATTCTGTTCATTGCATTTTTTACCTGGATATCCGGATCAATATCAGTAACCAAAGTATTGATAATGTCATAACCATAAGTAGTCATTGCTTCATTCAATTCTCTTTTTACTGCAATTGCAATATCATCTTTTCTTTCAAAAACATCATCCAGTTTTAGTTTGGGAACTTCGGCACGAACGACATCAAAAACATAAGCCGTAATCTGATCGTGTGGGTATTCCAGTTTATAAAAAGCATCGTATACTTTTTCCTGAATAACTTTAAACTGAACCGAAACTTTCATTTTGATAAAAACGTTGTCTTTGGTTTTGGTTTCGATGATAACATCTAACTGTTGAATTTTAAGATTTACACGTCCTGCAATTCTGTCGACTATCGGAATTTTAAGTTGTAAACCTGAATTTCTTACGCTTAAAAATTTACCAAATCTTTCGATTACAACAGATGATTGTTGTTTTACGGTAAAAAATGAAGACATGAAAATGAAAAATCCGAAGACTAAAAGGATAATTAATGCTGTGTTCATGGTGATATAATTTAATTTTTAATAATTTTTAAAAATACAAATAAAAAAATCGTTTTTTTATTAAGTATTAATTTACTTTCGTGCTTTTTAACATTTAATTAATATCTATGAATTCTAAAAAAATTTTATTTCCAATTTTTTTTGTTGGAATTTTATTTTCGGGTTGTGTTGAGAAGGGAGAGATGCGTTGTATTCTTTCTGAAACAACTATCAGTAGCAATTCACCCATTATTTCTGGTGATGACATTATTTTAGAAACACCTATACTTGAAGGAGCTACTTATCATTGGACAGGACCAAATGGGTTTGAATCTAATCTTCAAAATCCTGTTATTTCGAAATCAACAGTGAATATGTCCGGAGATTATAAACTTGTTACTTCAATAGGTATTTGCAAAACTGAAGAATTATCTACTAATGTAAGTGTAGTTAAAAATATAGCAACTTGTTCTATTGCCAACTATAGATTAGAATTTGTAAATGCTTCTTTTCCTTCGCAAAGTTTAATTCCACATTATACTGATGGAGGCCCAATCATTAATAACGTTTTTGAAATAAGTACAGGAAGCAGTAATATTTCTTTAGATATTCTTTTTAAAGGGAATGATATTCCTGAGACAGGTAATTATACAATTGTTAATTCATCTACAGATCTTACTAAAAATACTGTTCATGTAAAGTTTAATTATCAATATATTTTATATTATGAGGCTTTATCTGGAGATGTGTCTGTTTCATTTTCAAATGGAAAATTTGTAGTTACTTTTTGCGACGTTCCGTTTGATAATATAAAAAGTATAAACAAAACTGGATCGTTTACTGCTTCATCTAAGTTTACCGAATATTAATTTTTATTAAAAAATGAAAAAATTATTTTTTTTAGTATTGCTTTTTAGTTTAAATTCTTATTCTCAAAATTCTTTTATTTTTAAAAAAGACGGAACTAAAATTGCAATAACCGATGACTTCAATGCCATTGATATTATAAATATCGATAAGCGAGTTTCATATGTAATTCCTGGAAAAACCTGGGAAAAATACATAACATACAAAGATTTAAATTATGCATCTTTTGGTCCATATGTTTTTAAATCTTTTTTAATTAAAAACAGACATAAAGGTTATTTTGTTTTAGTTGATGATATTGACAGACGATTGGTTTGTCTTGTTACTACTGTCACATCTACACAAGGTAAAAGTCTTTCTTCTACAATTACTTATTATGATATTTTGGTTTTAGATTTAAATGATAATATTATTGAAAGTTTAGATTTCAAAGGTACTAACAGAGGAGAAACGAATGTTGAATTAAGGAAGAAGGTACCAGAATTTATTAAAAGAAATTTTAAAAACTGCCCAAAAGTTATTGAAAGAATGGAATCTTATAATACTAATGATGAATATTTTATGGGAATTCTTGGTTTTTTTGATTCACCTATTTATTTAAAATGTAACTAATATTTATATTACAATTATGATACAAAAATTACACTTATTTATTTTATTTATTACTATTACTATTAATGCTCAGGTTCCTCGTGGATTTTCCGTTGGTGTAGGAATGAATCAAACCATGTTGGATTCTGATGATTTACTTTCAGATCCAAATTTAAGTTATAATGCAGGAATTGCTTTTAATATGGGATACCATGAAAGTTTTAATTATGAGATTACTACTTTAGTAAGTAGCAATTCATTAAAATTGGACTATGTAGATGCTCAGGCTTTGACTGTTCAACAGGCAAAATATAGTGTTCAAAATATTGATTTTGGTTTTAATATGAATTATTATATTATAACTCCCGATGAAGATAAATTTTATTTTGGCCCTTCGGCAGGTGTCTATGCATCTATAAGTAGTGGTCAGCTTAGTCCTAAGGAAAATGCAAATGATCAATATTATTTACCTTATCGACTTACTGAAAACAGCTTCTCAGATATTAGTAAATTTAATTATGGAGTTTCTTTGGGAGTAACCGGAGGTTATAACAGATTTAGACTTGCTTTAAAATATAATCTTGGACTTTCCAATTTTTTAAACGGTGTTCAAACAGATAATTATTCTGAAACAAATACTTATTCTGGACCTTCTTTAGAGGGTAAGTTACACAGTCTCTCTTTAATTTTGTATTATAAAATATTTAAATAAGACTAAAAAAAAGCTCCCAATTTGGGAGCTTTTTTGCTTTTATAATGTCGCAATTGCTTTCTGAATTCTCGAAATAGTTTCTTCTTTTCCGATGATTTCTACAATGTCAAATAGGTGAGGACCTTTTAATGCTCCAACCAAACTCAAACGGAAAGGCTGCATTACTTTACCCATTCCAATCTCATTTTTGGTTAACCAGTCTTTTACGATTGTTTCGATATTCACGGAAGTGAAATCTTCAATATTTTCTAAAACTGAAATTAATTCCTGCATCAAAGTTGGTGTTTCTTCCTTCCAGTTTTTGCTTGCTTTCTCATCATAAGAGCTTGGCGCCTGGAAAAAGAAATCGGTTAAATCCCAAAATTCAGATACAAAATGTGCACGTTCTTTTATTAAAGAAACGATTCTTCTTGTCATTTCGAATGATGGAGTGAAACCTTTTTCAGCTAAAATAGGAGTGAACTCATTCGCTAAATCAGCATCATTTTGTTTTATTAAATGTTGGTGATTGAACCATTTGTTTTTCTCCGGATCAAATTTTGCTCCGGATTTATGAACTCTGTTTAAATCGAAAGACTCAACTAATTCTTCTAATGAAAATAATTCCTTATCTGTTCCGTCATTCCAGCCCAGTAAAGCAAGGAAGTTTATAACTGCTTCCGGGAAAAATCCTTTCTCTCTGTAACCGGATGAAACGCCTTCTTCGGTTTTCCATTCTAATGGAAATACTGGAAATCCTAATTTATCACCATCTCTTTTGGATAGTTTTCCATTTCCAATTGGTTTTAAAATCAAAGGTAAATGTGCAAATTCCGGAGCATCCCAACCAAAAGCTCTGTATAATAAAACGTGAAGAGGCATAGACGGTAACCATTCTTCACCACGGATTACATGTGAAGTTTCCATCAGATGATCATCAACAATATTGGCCAAATGGTAAGTTGGCATTCCGTCACTTTTAAATAAAACTTTATCGTCAAGAAGATTGGTTTCAAACTTAACATCACCACGAATGATATCTTTTAAATGTAAAGTTTCATCAACCGGTGTTTTAAAACGAATCACATAATGCTCTCCATTGGCAATTCTTTTTGAAGTATCCTCAGCAGAAATCACCAATGAAGTATCCAACTTTTCACGATTGTGATGATTGTAAATAAATGTTTTTCCTTCCGCTTCATGTTCTTTTCTCAAAGTATCAAGAGCATCCGGAGTATCAAAAGCGTAATATGCCCACCCAGAATTGATCAATTGATCTGCATATTTTTGATATATTTCCTTACGGTCACTTTGTCTGTACGGACCAAATTTTTCATTTTTTCCAACAGTTTCCTCGGGAGCAATTCCTAACCATTCCAGTGCTTCCATTATATAAGCCTCAGCTCCCGGAACAAAACGGGTTTGATCTGTATCTTCAATTCTCAGATAAAAAACACCATTGTTTTTTTTGGCAAATAAATAATTAAATAGGGCAGTACGAACGCCGCCAATATGTAAAGGTCCTGTTGGACTTGGTGCAAAACGCACACGAACTTGCTTTGACATTTGTTTAAATTTTGTTGCAAAGATACAACTACTGATTAGATAATTTGAAAAGGATGATAATGAGATAAAGTTTACTCTGAAGTTAATTAACTAATTTTCTAAATTGATCATTTTCTTATTAGATAAAGTCTTGTTTGTAGCTTAATTGACTAATTTCCTAATTGATCATTTTCTAATTAAAATTAGTACTTTTATAGGTTACAAATCAAACAGATTCATTTTGAAAACAACGTCTGCCATATATCTAAAGCTTGAAGCTTTTATTAAAAAATATTATACCAATGAACTTATAAAAGGAATACTTCTTTTTACCGGTTTCGGGCTTTTGTATTTTTTGTTTACGCTTTTTATCGAGTATTTCCTTTGGTTAAAACCCACTGGAAGAACAGTCTTATTCTGGCTGTTTATTGGTGTTGAAGTTTTTCTTTTGTTCCGTTTTATTTTATTTCCAGTTTTTAAGTTATTCAAACTTCAAAAAGGAATTGATTACAATCAGGCCTCAACTATTATTGGTAATCATTTTACGGAAGTAAGTGATAAACTAACCAACTTTTTACAGCTGTCTGCCTCTGAAAATTCTCTTGAAAGTTCAGAATTAATGTTGGCTTCCATAGAACAAAAAGCAAATTCACTACAACCAATTCCATTTGGGAATGCTGTAAATTTTAATTCGAATAAAAAGTATTTACCATTGGCGATTATCCCAGTTTTACTTTTTGCAGTGTTTTATATTTCAGGCAACAGTACTATTATTTCTCAAAGTTTAAATAGAGTAGTGCATTTCAATGCTACATTTTTACCTCCGGCACCTTTCAAATTTGTGGTATTGAATAAAAAGCTGCAGACAGAACAGAACAAAGATTTTGTTGTACAAATGGAATCAATAGGGAATATTGTTCCTGAGAACGTAATGATTCATATTGGTGATGAAAGCTATTTTATGGAATCTTCGCAACCAGGAAAGTTTGAATTTAAAATAGAGAAGCCAGTAGATAATATCTCTTTTTCTTTTGAAGGAAATTCGGTTTCCTCTGAAGAATATGAATTGAAAGTAATCACTGTTCCTTCAATTGCCAACTTCGAAATGGTATTGAATTTTCCATCTTACTTAAAAAAGAAAGCAGAAACAATTCAGGGAACCGGGAATGCTATCGTTCCGGAAGGAACTTTGGTGACCTGGAAAATGAATACACAATTTACGCAGGAGATTGTCTGGAAGGATGATAAGTCAGTTTTTAAGTTCAATAAAGCTGAAAATGAGTTTAAATGGAGTAAAAATATTGGTCAAAATACAGAATATCAAATCCTTACTTCTAATGATAAGGTCAAAAACTACGAAAAATTAGATTATCAGCTGTCTGTTATTAAAGATCAGCATCCAACAATCACCGTTGCGCCAGCACCGGATAGTCTGAAGCTGGATAAAAGTTATGTCTTAGGAAGATTAGGTGACGATTACGGTTTATCAAAATTACAGATTGTATACTACGAACGTAACAAATCACAAACTGCTAAACGAGGAACTATACCTGTGAAGCAAGCCGTATTCGATCAGTTCGTTTTTTCTTTTCCAAGTAATTTAGCGGTAGAAGAAGGAGTGTCTTATGAATACTATTTTGAAGTTTTTGATAATGATGCACCACATCATTTTAAGAGCACCAAGTCTTCTGTTTTTTCGGATAGGGTTTCTACAACAGATGAAGTTCATGATTTAGAATTGCAGCAGCAAAACCAGAACATAAATAGTTTAGAAAAATCTTTAAAGAACCAAACGAAGCAATTTTCTGAAATGGATAAAATCCAGAATTCAGGAAAAGAAAAAAATAATTTAGAGTTTAAAGATCAGCAGAAAATCAATGATTTTATCAAGCGTCAGAAACAACAGGACGAGATGATGAAAGAGTTTGCGGAGAAAATGAACAAGAATCTGGATAAATTCAAAGAGGATAAAAAGGATAAAACTGCCGAAGATTTACAAAAGCGTTTAGAAAACGCAGATAAGGATTTGGAGAAAAACCAAAAATTATTAGAGGAGCTTAAAAACCTAAACGATAAATTAAACAGCGACGACTTGTTTGATAAAATGGAAAAATTCAAGCAAATCAGTAAGAACCAATCTAAAAACTTAGAACAGTTAGTAGAGCTTACCAAACGTTTTTATGTTTCAAAGAAAGCAGAGCAGGTTGCAGAAAAACTGGAAAAGCTTGCAGAGAAGCAAGAACAGCTTTCTAATAAAGACAAAGAAAACACTTTAGAGAAACAGGAAGAAATCAATAAGTCTTTCGATAAAATACAGGAAGATTTAAAAGAGCTTAAAGAAGAAAATAAATCATTAAAAGCTCCTTTGGATATTCCTTCCGATGCCTCAAAAGAGAAAGAAGTGGAAGATGATTTGAAAAAAGCATCTGATGAATTAGATAAAAAGAATACTTCTTCTGCTAAGCCAAAACAAAAAAGTGCAGCTAAGAAAATGAAATCCATGTCTCAGGAAATGGAGTCTGGTATGGAAGGTGGAGAACAGGAACAACTTGAAGAAGATGTTGCGATGCTTCGTCAGGTTCTGGATAATCTTTTGGCGTATTCTTTATCTCAGGAAGATGTGATGAAGCAATTTAAAACGATGAGATTAGGTTCTTCTGCATATACGAAGAATATAAAGGTGCAACAAAATTTAAAACAACAATTTAAACATGTTGATGATAGTTTGTTTGCTTTGTCTTTACGTAATCCAAAAGTAGCTGAAGATGTAACAAAGGAAATCGGAAACGTACAATATAATGTAGACAAAGCTATTGAATCCTTAACGGATGTTCAGGTTCTAAAAGGAGTTTCGCACCAGCAGTATGCCGTTTCCTCTGCCAATAAACTGGCAGACTTTTTAAGTGATTTATTAAACAACATGCAAATGTCTATGTCTAAACCGGGAGCAGGAAAACCAAAACCAGGTGATGGACAAGGAATGCAGTTGCCGGATATTATTCAAAAACAAAAAAGTTTAGCTGATAAAATGAAAGAGGGAATGAAGCCGGGTGACAAGCCAGGTGATAAACCCGGACAAGGACAAGGTCAGAAACCCGGACAGGGACAAAGTGGTCAGGGAAAAGAGGGTCAGGGAAATAAAAGTGGTGATAAAGGTTCTTCCGGTAAAGAGGGTAAAAATGGTAAAGGTGAGAAGGAAGGAAAAGATGGTGATGATGGAGAAGGAAATGCGGAAGCAATAATGGAAATTTATAAAGAGCAGGTTAAACTTAGGGAAGCATTACAAAAAGAGTTGGCCAAACAAGGATTAGATTCACAAGGAAAATCTGTTATTGATCAGATGAAACAATCAGAGAAACAACTATTAAATAAAGGATTTAAGAATGAGAACCTGCAGAGAATTTTAAATATCCAACAGGAATTATTAAAATTGAACAATGCAGTTCAGCAACAAGGTCAGGATACCAAGCGTCAATCTGAAACAAACAAGGCTGAATTTGCAAATCGGACTAATGTACTACCAAGCTCGTTATTGGATTATTTAAACAGTGTAGAGATTTTAAACAGACAATCACTACCTTTGCGCTCGAATTTTAATCAAAAGGTTCAAGAATATTTTAATACAAAATGATCAATTTTAATTACGAAACAGATTTTAATTTAGAAAACGAACAAGCATTTACTGATTGGTTGAGTGCTGTTATTGTTTCTGAAAAGAAAAACGAAGGAGAGATAAATTACATTTTTTGTGACGATGAATATCTTCATAAAATCAATGTAGAATATTTAGATCACGATACGCTGACAGATATTATCAGTTTTGACTACACTGTCGGTAACGAATTAAACGGGGATATTTTTGTTTCTGTAGAAAGAGTAGAAGACAATGCTAAAGATTTTAATGTTTCTTTTGAAGAAGAATTGAAGCGTGTTTTAGCTCACGGTATATTACACTACTGTGGATATAAAGACAAAACTGATATTGATGCAGAGTTGATGCGTTCAAAGGAAGACGAAAAAATCGCGATGTTCCACGTGGAACTCTAATATAAATATCTTTGAATATTTGTATCAATATGTTTCACGTGAAACATATTTCTATTTTGATTATACGAATCCAAGTGTTCCACGTGAAACATTTAATTTAGATTATGTTTTTAAGTGTTTCACGTGGAACATCAAACTTCTGCGTAAACTTGAAACTTGAAACAAAGCAATCTGTTCCACGTGGAACAAAAGAAATAAAGTTAATTCTGAGAACCACCTTAAAGGGTTTCCAGAGAATAAAAAAACAAAATGTTTTTAGAAGAATACGATGTTATTGTGGTCGGTGCCGGCCATGCAGGATCTGAAGCCGCGGCAGCGGCCGCAAATTTAGGATCAAAAACTTTATTGGTTACAATGAGTTTGCAGAACATAGCACAGATGTCTTGCAACCCTGCAATGGGTGGGATTGCAAAAGGACAGATTGTTCGTGAGATCGATGCACTTGGCGGATACTCTGGAATTGTCTCTGACAAAACTGCAATCCAGTTTAAGATGTTGAATAAATCAAAAGGACCTGCAATGTGGTCGCCAAGAGTTCAAAGTGACAGAATGCGTTTTGCTGAGGAATGGAGATTAATGATGGAGGCAACTCCAAATCTTGATTTCTACCAGGAGATGGTGAAAGGTCTGATTATCGAGAACGGAAAAATTAAAGGAATCAGAACTTCACTTGGAATTGAAATTCGTTCGAAATCTGTTGTCTTGACAAACGGAACTTTTTTGAATGGTTTGATTCATATTGGAGATAAACAATTCGGTGGAGGTAGAGCTGGGGAAAGTGCTGCATATGGAATTACCGAAGATTTGGTTGCTGCAGGTTTTGAGTCTGGAAGAATGAAAACAGGAACACCACCACGTGTTGATGGACGTTCTTTGGATTATTCTAAAATGAACGAAGAAAAAGGAGATGCCAAGCCGGATAAATTTTCATACTCGGATGTGACATCGCCTTTGGTTCACCAAAGATCTTGTCATATGACTTATACAAGTTTGGATGTTCATGATATTTTGAGGTCAGGTTTTGATCGTTCGCCAATGTTCAACGGCCGCATCAAAAGTATCGGCCCGAGATATTGTCCTTCGATAGAGGATAAGATAAATCGTTTTGCTGATAAAGAACGACACCAATTATTTGTGGAACCGGAAGGATGGAATACTTGTGAGGTTTATGTAAATGGATTTTCAACTTCACTTCCGGAAGATATTCAATTTAAAGCATTGCGTTCTGTTGCCGGTTTTGAGAAAGTGAAATTTTTCCGTCCGGGTTATGCAATCGAATATGATTATTTTCCTCCAACGCAATTGAAACATACTTTGGAAACGAAGTTAGTGGAAGGTTTATATTTTGCCGGACAAATAAATGGAACGACAGGATATGAAGAAGCAGCATCTCAAGGTTTGATGGCAGGAATTAATGCACATTTAAAAGTGCACGAAAAAGCGCCATTAATTTTAAAACGTGATGAAGCTTATATTGGAGTTTTGATTGATGACTTAATTACGAAAGGAACGGAAGAACCTTATCGTATGTTTACATCAAGAGCAGAGTACCGAACATTGTTGCGTCAGGATAATGCCGATTTCAGATTAACACCAATGTCACATGAAATTGGTTTAGCTTCTGAAAAACGTTTACGCAGAATGGAACATAAATTAAACGAGTCTGAAAAGATGGTTGCCTTTTTCAAAGAAACAAGTGTTTCAATTGGAGAGGCAAACCCGATTTTAGAATCTAAAGATACAGCCTTAATTACTCAGGGAGATAAAATGTTCAAAGTATTCTCCCGTCCTCAAATTGATTTGGAAGACATCATAAAGTTTGAGAAAGTAAAAGAATATATTGCAGAACATGACCTAGATCAGGAAATTTTAGAGCAGGCAGAAATTCAGGTAAAATATTCTGGCTATATCGAAAAAGAAAGAAACAACGCTGATAAGTTGACAAGACTTGAAGAGGTGAAAATTCCGGAAAATTTCGATTACAATAAAATCAAATCAATGTCGATTGAAGCAAAACAAAAACTAAGTAAAATTCGTCCTGTGACAATTTCCCAGGCTTCAAGAATTAGTGGAGTTTCTCCTAGTGATATTTCTGTATTGTTGATTTACATGGGGAGGTAAATGATTTTAGAGTGTAGATTTTAGATTAACTTAATAATGTACATAATCTAAAATTAAATTGTTCCACGTGAAACTATTTTGTAAAAACCTCATTTAATTAATTGTTTAGTCATGAAGATAATTGAAAAAGAAGTTTTATCATTGCAGGATAAAGAAGCCTTGCTGCAGCTTTGGAATAATGAATATCCGGAAAAATTAAATTATCAGACAATGGATGAATTTGATTCATATCTGGATGCTTTGTCTGAAAAGAATCATTATTTATTAATTGACAATAAGAACAGAATAAAAGGCTGGGCATTTACTTTTTTGAGAAACGACGAAGATTGGTTTGCTATAATTCTGAATCAGGATATACAAGGAAAAGGTAAAGGTTCACTTTTAATAAATGAATTAAAAAAGAATAAAGACAGCTTGAATGGTTGGGTTGTTGATCATGAAAATGATTTGAAACTAAACAAAGACAAATATAAATCCCCGTTGTTATTTTATATTAAAAATGGATTTGTAATCTGCAAAGAGACAAGAATGGAAAATGAAAAAATGTCAACTGTCAAAATAAATTGGAAACATTAAAAAAACATAAAACTATAAACCCTAAAAGTGACAATTTCATTTTTAGGGTTTGCTGTGAAATTAAACCAAAATACCTATAATTATAAAATGGACGTTTTAAATAAAAAACATTTTCTTACTGTAAAAGATCACTCAGTTTCTAAAGAAATTTTTGAGTTATACCATGATGAAAATTTGGATATGCTAATTACATCTCCGCAGCCGGATTTAGAAAATTTAGGAAGATATTACGAAAGCGAAGATTATATTTCGCACACAGACAACAAACGTTCTGTATTTGAAAAAGCATATCACTTTGTAAAAAATATAGCGCTGAAAAATAAATTGGATTTAATTAATTCAGAACAATCCGCAAAGGGTAAAATTTTAGACATTGGTGCCGGAACCGGAGATTTTTTATTGACAGCAAAAAACGACGGTTGGAAAACCGTTGGAGTAGAGCCCAGCGAAAGAGCAAAAGAAATTGCAATAAAAAAAGGAATTTCATTCGTGGATGAAATTAGTGTTCTTGAAAATAATTCTTTCGATGTAATCACAATGTGGCATGTTTTAGAACACGTTCCAAATTTAGAATTACAGATTCAGGAATTGAAGCGTTTGCTAAAACCAACTGGAACATTAATTATTGCGGTTCCAAATTTTAAATCATACGACGCAAAACATTACGGCGAATTTTGGGCAGCTTTTGATGTGCCAATTCATTTTTGGCATTTCTCAAAAAAAGCGATTAAATCTCTTTTTGAAAAAGTAGATATGAAATTGGAAAAAGTGCTTCCGATGAAATTTGATTCTTTTTATGTGAGCTTATTATCTGAAAAATACAAAACCGGAAAAATGAATTATATCCAGGCATTTTTCGTCGGTCTAAAGTCAAATCTGAAAGCGAAGCGCACATTAGAATATTCTTCGCACATTTACGTCCTAAAAAACAACTAAAACTTATTTTTAGCCTGTTTAAGCGCATTTTTTGAGTAAAAAGGACTCTCAATATGTCTTTTTTTAGAAAACAGCTTAAATTTAAGCTAATAAACCCATTATTAATAACAGTAAATTATAAATAATTTAAGTACGATAACAAAAATTGATACAAGAAAAAAAGCGCATTTTTTAAACTTTATGTTGATGCTGTTTATTTTTTTATATTTTTGTCTTCAACATTAAAAAAATAGAAATTAAATAAAATGAAAAAAGCATTAGTAATTATCGCGGTTTCAATTTTCGTTGTTTCATGTGGTAAAACAGCAGAAGTTAAAGAAGTAAAAACAGCTTACGTTGATACTTCGGTTTTAATGAAAGAGTACACTGAAGCAAAAGATCTTGAAGCAAAATACAAATCTCAGGCAGAAGAAAAAGGAAGACAACTACAAGCTGAAATTACTCGTTTTAAACAAGACGCTGCCAGTTTTCAAAGTCAGGCACAGGCAAATGGTCAGGCATGGGCACAGCAAAGAGGAGCTGAATTGCAAAAAAGAGAGCAGCAATTGGGTTATGCTCAACAACAATTATCACAGCAATTACAGCAGGAAAGTGGTGTAGAAATGGACTCTCTAGTGAGCGGAGTTAAGAAATTCATCAAAGAATACGGTAAGAAAAACGGTTACTCTTATATCTACGGAACGGGTGATGCTGCAACAGTTTTATATGCAGAAGAGAAATATGATATTACAAAAGATATCATTAAAGCTCTGAACGATAAATACAAAGCGGCTCCTAAAACAGAAGAAAAAGCTCCGGCTAAAGAAGGTGAAGAAGCTAAAAAATAAACGACCAGACTAACTAAATTTAAAAACCTAAATCTATATCAGATTTAGGTTTTTTCTTTTATAAAAATACGATACTTTTAGTTTTTCAATACAAGCCCAATGCAAAACGTTACAGAAGCAGCTGCTTACACCTTACAATTCATCAATCAGACTCAAAAGTCTATCTTTCTTACCGGCAAAGCCGGGACAGGAAAGACGACACTTTTGCGCGAAATTATTGCCACTACCCATAAAAATACCGTTGTTGTGGCACCTACGGGAATTGCTGCCTTAAACGCTGGAGGAGTGACGATTCACTCTATGTTTCAGCTGCCTTTTTCCGCTTTCATTCCTTCTTATGAGGCTAATCCACAGTTTACGGAAACGGTAAAATTCGAAAATAAAGAAACACTGCGCAGGCATTTTAAAATGAATAATGTCAAGCGAAATGTGATCCGCAACATGGAATTGCTGATTATTGATGAAGTAAGTATGCTTCGCGCTGATTTGCTTGATGCCATTGATTTCATGATGCAGACTGTTCGCAGAAATTCACATGCTTTTGGTGGCGTTCAGGTACTTTTTATTGGTGATTTATTGCAATTGCCGCCCGTAATCCGGGATGAGGAATGGAGAACGCTGCGAAATTATTACAAAGGAAAATTCTTTTTCCATTCGCATGTAATACAGCAAAATCCTCCCTTATACATCGAATTGTCTAAGATTTACCGCCAGACGGATGATGATTTTATCTCTGTTTTGAATAATCTTAGAAATAATCAGATTTCACCACAGGATATTCAGTTTTTAAATCAATATGTAAAACCGGATTTCGATTTAAAAAATAATGAAGGTTATATTACTTTAACCACGCACAATGCTAAGGCAGATTCTATCAATGAACAGTCAATTAATGATTTGGCCGGAAGAGAATATTCCTTTCAGCCCTTTATCGTAAGTGATTTTCCGGAGAAAATTTTCCCTGTTGAAGAAAACCTGAAACTGAAGGTGGGCGCACAGGTCATGTTTGTCAAAAACGACCTGTCTTTTGAAAAACGATATTTTAATGGAAAAATGGGCGTCATCAAGTCACTTTCCCCGGAAGAAATATTTGTTCATTTCCCGGAAGAGAATAAAACAATCGAGGTAGAAAAATATGAGTGGAAAAACATTCGTTACAAAGTTAATGAGCTCACAAAAGAGATTGAAGAGGAAGTTTTAGGGACTTTTGCGCATTATCCGCTTAAGCTTGCCTGGGCAATTACAGTCCACAAAAGTCAGGGATTAACTTTCGATAAAGCTGCGCTTGACGTATCGCAGGTTTTTCTTCCCGGACAGGCCTATGTTGCACTTTCACGATTAAGGTCTTTAAATGGGCTTATTTTGCTTTCTCCCATGCAGATGAATGGAATTTCTAATGATCAGGATGTCATGGATTACGCCTTGAATAAAGCCACAGATGATATTTTAGAAAAATCATTACATTTCGAAACGAAAAATTTTATTCATAACTATTTGATTAACAGTTTTAACTGGACAGATTTGACGCAGGAATGGAGAAATCACCGTTTTAGTTACAATGAAAATGCTGCAGCTTCAGAAAAAGCCAAACATTCAGTTTGGGCACATAAACGTTTGGAGATTATCGAGCAGTTGTCGGATCCTTCTCAGAAATTCATCAATCAGCTTAATAAAATTTTCAATAAGGAGACGGTTGATTTGTATTTTGTTCAGGAAAGGGTAGAGGCGGCCTACGAGTATTTCTTCAAACCAATGGACAAGTTGGTGACGGAGCTTTTGCAGAAAATGGCTGAAATTCAGAAATTTAAAAAAGTAAAAGAATTTTATGAAGAACTTGCTTTTTTGGATGATCTTCAGACAAAGGCAGTTTTACGTTTAATGAAAGCCAAATTATTAATTGAAATTGTCGTTGCCGGAGAAACAATCTGTAAAGACAAATTAACGTCATCTGCCATACAAAATTTCAAATCAAATAAGCTGGAAAAGATTCGGGAAGAGTTTAAAATGAGCAATACCGATATCTTTAAATTAGATGATCCTGTCGTTCGTTATACAGCAAAAAAGCTGGACAAAAATGAACCTAAAACGGTTAAAAAAACAACTGTTGAAGAAACTTATGATTTGTGGATCGAAAAAAATTCTGTTCAGGATATTGCCAGAATCAGAAAACTTACGACGCAAACTATTGAAACGCATTTAGTTAAATTGATTCAGGCTAAAAAAGTTGAAATTTCGGATGTATTGCCGTACGATAAAATACTGGCTTTACGGGAAGCTTTTCAGTTTTATCAGGAAGAATCCCTGAACGGTCTAAAAGAAAAACACGGGGATGAATTTTCCTGGGACGAACTAAAAATGTTTAAGGCAAGCATAAATTAATTATCTTTAAGTTAATTGTTCCACGTAAAACAGGGATTAACAATAAAATATTTTAGGATGAAGGCAAAAATTGTGATGTTTATTTTAGTTTCTTTTTTAGTAAATTTTGTAGAGGCTCAGCAACTAAAAAAAGAATATCAAAAAGGAATCAGCTATTTTATCGATTGTGTGAAAAACAATAAAAAAGAGGCCGTAGCTAATTTGGTAAAGTTTCCTTTTGAAAGAGAATACCCAATTCCGATTATCAAAAACAAAGCAGAATTTGTAAAAAGATATGATGCTGTTTTTGATAGTACACTTAAAAACAAAATTATAAAATCCGATCCGGCCAAAGATTGGTCACAAGTGGGCTGGAGGGGCATTATGCTGAACCAAGGCGATGTTTGGATAGATGAAGACGGTCGTTTGATTGCTATAAATTATCAATCGAAAACAGAGAAAGATCAGAAAACAAAACTCATAGCAACCGACAAGAATAAATTGCATACTTCTATCGCTAAATTTAAAGCTCCGGTTTGTGTTTTGGAAACTTCTAAATTCAGGATTAGAATTGATGAGTTAGCAGATGGGAGTTACCGATATGCATCCTGGTCCGTAAAACAAATGATGAATGAAAAACCGGATTTAGTAATTATGAACGGAAAATTCATCACTGACGGAACAGGAGGAAACCATCATTATGATTTCCAAAAAGGCAATTTTCTTTATAAATGTGATATCATTGTATTAGGCGAAAAAAATTCGGCGCCTGCGGCATTAATTATTTATCAAAATGGAAAAGAAATTTTATCGCAGGATGCAAAGTTGATTTCGAAATAAATAAATCTATTTTAAGGGCTTTTTTAACTTCTTTAAAGCTTTTTTATAAAAGAATAAACTTCCTCATCATTTGGAATAAAAATGATGGCTTATTTTGCGTATTTGATTTCGAATATGGCTTTTCAATATTCATCATAAACCAAATATATTTTTAACAGCTTTTTTTATTATAAAAATATTTTCTTTTGAAATTATATATAATTCTCTATATTAATTATTTACAAAAAAAAATCCTCTTTTCATTTTGAAAAAAGGATTTAATAAGTAAGTAGTAAATGGAATTTATAATGCTTCAACTAAAATCCAGGCATCCGGATTTTCTCCTTTTTGAATTTCTTTTTGTGCTTTTTCAGCTTCAGCCATTGTTGGGTAACTTCCGTATAAAACAGGGAATAAACCATGTTTGTTTTCACCCAGCATTCGGGCATTATAACCATCTTTTACCAATTGATTATAAGCTTTTCTGGCATTTTGTTCACTTCTGAATGCACCAGCCATAATATGGTAAGGCATTGTTTTTATTTCTACCGTTTCAGTTTTAGCTGAATCCACAGAAAGAGTTACAGCAGGTAACGGATTTTGTATAAAAAATGTTGCTTCCTGAATTTTGTTCTGTACTTTTTTCTGAACGGCACTTTCAACAACAAGCGTTTGGTTTGCTATTTGATTCTGGTACAAAGGATATCCGATACTTCCGGTAATTCCTAAACCTAAGACAAAAATGGCAGCATATCGTAAATAGGATCTTGAAGATCGTACTTGCTCTTCGTTTTCATATAAATTTACAGTTTCTCTTTCCTGAATCTCTTCCAGTTTTTTCTCGAAAATTTCTCTTTTAACCAAAGGAGAAACAAACGGACTTAATCCGAAAGATGTTGAAAGATAATTGGTCTGATCGTTTGGCGTAAAAACCATATTTTTATCAGCATTCAGACGAATATCTCCAATGTTTTTTAAAGTTAAAACACCATATTCTTCCAATGCTTTTTTCCAGTTCAGTACCTCATGGGCAATAGCAGTTACAGCAAAACCATAAGAAGTATTTTCTGACTGGGCAATATGATTTGCCAGCAGCCCGTCATTGTTTTTTAAAAGACTGTTAAACGCTATAGTTTTTTTTGGTGGAAAAAACGAATTGGTGCTTTCATTAAGTTTAGCGGAGTGAATTTCTGTTAAAAATGCTCCAAACCCTGGAACCGTTACACACTGGTAACGATATAATAATTGCGAGATGTAATTTTCGATTTTCATGGTAACAAAGTTAGGCAATGCATATAGTTATCAAAATTTTATTCACAATTGTTATTAACAATCCGATTTATTTTATAGTCAATTAACTTTCAAATAGTTAAATGTTTGTGTTCTTTAAGAAACAGTATATTTAAAACATTAACACTATTTTTTATTAAGAAATTACTTTATTTTAATGATATTTGCCACATCAGATGGGATTTTTATTCTACTCTATTTTACATAATATTTTCACGCAATGTCAGATCAGGAATTATTTTACTTATTAGCCTTACTTAAAGTGGATGGAGTGGGAGATGTAATGGCTAAAAAATTATTAACGCATTTTGGGAATGCGGAGTCCATTTTTAAAACAAAATTTAATCAGATTGGCAGTATTGATGGTGTTGGTTCCGTTTTATTGAAAAACATGAAAGATAAAACCGTCTTTGAAAAAGCAGATAAAGAATTAGAATTTATAAAGGCTAATGATATCAATGTTTCTTTTTTTCAGGATGTTGATTATCCGGATCGGCTAAAGCATTGTTTTGATTCTCCTGTTTTGATTTTTTCTGCCGGTAATATTAATTTAAAGAACAGAAAAATAATCAGTATTGTGGGAACCCGCCAAATTACTTCTTATGGAACAGAATTTTGCAGATCACTCATAGAAGATTTAGCGCCATTGGATCCTATAATTGTGAGTGGTTTTGCCTACGGAGTTGATATTGTAGCGCATCAGCTGGCAATGGAAAATAATTTGCAGACAATTGGAGTCTTAGCCCATGGGTTGAATCAGGTCTATCCAAAAACGCACAAAAAGTATGTAGCCAAAATGGAAGAAAATGGCGGTTTTATTACAGAGTTTTGGAGCTCTTCTAATCCTGACCGGGAAAATTTCGTTCGCAGAAACCGCATCGTTGCCGGAATTTCGGAGGCCACAATTGTTATTGAATCAGCAGACAGAGGCGGATCACTTATTACAGCAAATATGGCAAATGAATATAATCGCGATGTTTTTGCAGTTCCGGGAAGAACCACAGATGTTTACAGCAAGGGTTGTAATAACCTGATTAAAACCCAAAAAGCAAATTTGCTTACAAGTGCTGCCGATTTGGTTTATATTCTCAACTGGGATATTGAAAGTAAAGGGAAATCCGTTCAGAAGCAGCTGTTTGTAGAACTCGAAGATGATGAACAGAAAATTTACGATTATCTATTAAAAAACGGAAAAGAATTACTTGATTCTATCGCGTTAAGTTGTGATTTTCCGATTTATAAAATTTCGGGAATCTTAATAAATATGGAACTAAAAGGTGTAATTCGGCCTTTGCCCGGGAAATTGTTTGAAGCGATTTAAAATAAAACCCGTCAGGTTTTAAAACCTGACGGGTTTAGAATATCTATTTTCCAAATCCCAGTTTTTCACGTACTTTTTGTAAAACAGGATTCGCTACATTGGCCGCTTTTTCAGCTCCTTTTTTTAATAAAGCATCGATTTCATCCAGGTTGTTGATGTAGTAATTGTATTTTTCTCTTTCAGTTTTGAATTTTTCTGTAATCAATTCAAACAAAGCCTGTTTGGCATGTCCGTAACCATAATTTCCACGTACATAATTGGCTCTCATTTCCGCAATCTGAATTTCTGTTCCCAATAAAGAGTAGATAGCAAATGCGTTACAGGTATCCGGATTTTTAGGTTCTTCCAGTGGTGTGCTGTCCGTTTCGATACTCATTACCTGTTTACGAAGCGTTTTATCATCCAGGAAAATATTGATAATATTATTGGCAGATTTACTCATTTTTCCACCATTTGTTCCGGGAATCAACATACTGTCTTCCTGAATTTTAGCCTCAGGAATTACAAATGTTTCTCCCATCTGATGATTGAAACGGGAAGCTACATCACGGGTTATTTCCAAATGCTGTAACTGGTCTTTTCCAACCGGAACAAACTCAGCATTGTATAACAAAATGTCTGCAGCCATTAACATCGGATAAGTGAAAAGTCCTGCATTTACATCTTCTAAACGATCTGATTTATCTTTGAAAGAATGAGCCAAAGTCAAACGTTGAAAAGGAAAAAAACAGCTTAAATACCAGGTTAATTCTGCTGTTTGAGGTACATCAGACTGTCGGTAAAAAGTTACTTTCTCCGGATTTAAACCACAGGCAAGCCACGCGGCGGCAGTACTATTAGTGTTTTCTTTTAAAGTCTTGCCCTCTTTTATTTGTGTAATCGAATGTAAATCAGCAATAAACAAAAAAGATTCGTTTGCCGGATTGTTCGATAGTTCGATTGCAGGAATAATTGCTCCTAATAAGTTGCCTAAATGCGGCGTTCCAGTACTCTGAACACCAGTAAGTATTTTTGCCATTCTGATTTTTTCTTGTCCGCGTAATTTGTAAAGGTTGTTTTTTAACCGCAAAGTCCGCAAAGTTTATATTTTCTTGAACGCAAAGTTCGCAAAGTTTTTTGCAAAGTCAGCAAAGTTTTTGTGAAAGTAAATTCTTTTATTAAAAATCAACTCCGATTTATTACATTTGAAACTATGAAAGGAATAAAAATTGTTTTTTGGGTCATCTGGCGCATTTGGTTTTACATCTTAATGGCCATTCCGATATTGATTATGCTGCCATTTTTACTGGTGTCTATTATAACCGAAAGTGGTTATCCGTATTTTTTTAAAATGGCCCGAATCTGGGCAAAATTCATTCTTTTTGGAATGGGATTTTATTATAAAGTCAAACGCGAACAAAAGCTTGAAAAACATAAAAGCTACATGATTGTAGCCAATCACACTTCAATGTCAGATATTATGCTGATGCTTGCAGTGGTTAGAAATCCGTTTGTTTTTGTTGGGAAAAAAGAGCTTTCAAAGATTCCGTTATTTGGATTTTTCTATAAAAGAACGTGTATTCTGGTGGATAGAAATTCTTCCAGAAGTAAAAATGAGGTTTTCAAAAGAGCACAAAACCGTCTAAGTCAAGGATTAAGTATTTGCATTTTCCCTGAAGGAGGAGTTCCGGATGATGAAACAATTTTACTGGACGAATTTAAAGACGGTGCTTTCAGACTGGCAATTGATCACCAGATTCCGATTGTTCCGATTGTGTTTGCCGATAACAAAGAACGGTTTTCATATACTTTTTTAAGCGGAAGTCCCGGAAAAATGAGAGTAAAAATATTGCCGTTTGTAGAAACAAAAGGCCTTACAAGTGAAAGTAGAAAAGACCTAAGAGATCAGGTCAGACAATTGATTTATAAAGGATTGCTTGAATTTAAAAAGAAAGTAAAAAATTAAATAATCCTGTAATATTAAACCCGGCATTGAGTATGATCATGCCGGGTTTTCTTTTGAATTTAAAACCCCTTTTATATTCAAAATCTAACGTTTAATTATTTTAACTGCTATAAAGCGTATACTTTTTTGAACTTTTGGTCGTCGTAATGCCAACATCACATTTATATAGAGAGTGAAAACAGAAAAAGGTTGCGCGAAAAACAAAATTATTTTTTAAAATTTAAAAATAAAAAAACCCGACAGATTTAAAACCTGTCGGGTTGATACTATAAAATTATGCAACATGCAGTTATTTAATGCTTTAAGCGTTAGCCAATTCTTTAATATGCGCTTTAATTTTTACTTCTAATTCATCTGCTAATTCCGGATTATCCTTAATTAAAGATTTTACGGCATCACGACCCTGACCTAATTTGGTATCTCCATAGCTGAACCATGATCCTGCTTTCTTAACGATTTCAAATTCAACAGCTAAATCTAAAATTTCACCTGTTTTAGAAACTCCTTCTCCGTACATAATGTCGAATTCGGCAGTTTTAAATGGCGGAGCTACTTTGTTTTTAACCACTTTTACTTTAGTTCTGTTTCCGATTACATTCTCTCCATCTTTAATCTGAGAAGAACGACGAATATCCAAACGTACAGAAGCATAGAATTTCAAAGCATTACCACCGGTTGTTGTTTCAGGATTTCCGAACATAACACCAATTTTCTCTCTCAACTGGTTGATGAAGAAAACAGTACAATTTGTTTTACT
>JBDTNT010000123.1:0-16061 GCA_039933615.1 Flavobacterium sp.
TATTTTCTTTTCGGCATGACATAAAATTTAGAGTGCAAAAATAGTAATTTTTAAAATAACTTCTCATAAAAACGAAACTCTCTACTCTAGCCCCGATAGACGTGGAAATCCTTTTATGGCGTTGTTCGCCATAAAAGATTGGAACAAATAGCGGGACAATTGGTGTTTTGAAACTAGTCTTTTTGCTTCTAAAATAAAAAAAAACACCAATCTGAGACTGGTGTTTAATTGAAGGAAATAATGATGAAATTATTTAATAGAACGAAACAAATTAACGTTCCTTTTTTAAAGATAAAGTGAATTAATCAATAACTACTTTCTGGATTATAAATTCAGTTTCTGATTTTTTGAATTTGATTTCGAAAGTTCCTTTTTCTGCCGATTTAAATTTATAAACTGCTTTTTTAGGCTGTGCAACCTGTTGCGTACAAACCTCAGGATATTTTACTTCTACCTGCAAACCTTTTACGGTACCGATAGTTGCTTCTGTAAACTTAGTAAATTCACCACAAGCATTGTCTGGCAAAAATGTTACCTCATAGCTAAGTTCTACATTTACTTTTCCGGTTGCCGGTCCTTTTACCTCAGTTGCCAAAGCATTTTTTACAGTTTCAGTTACCGGATCAGGTGCTTTGTCATCATCGTTATCGCATGAAGCAAATACAGTTAACGAGAATAATACTAATAATACAGATTTTAATCTAAACTTTTTCATAATAAATATTTGTTTGTTATTTTATTATGAAGAGGGAAATAGATGGATAAGGTTGCTTTGATGAAATGTTAAATAATTCAGATATCACAGTAAACAACTGGCAATCAAAATTTTATTATTTAAAAAAAAGGCGTAAAAAAACACCAGCTTTGCAACTGATGTTCTGATATGATAAAAAATGCGCTTTTAATTAATGTGCTTTCTTTCCGAAAAGTTTTTTGAAGAGATTTACAATTGCTAAAACTATAAATCCAACTGCCATTCCAATTATAAATTCTTTTACAATGGAAGGAAATTGCGGAAATAAATGATGAAAAAATTCAATATTATGAACAAATAAACCTCCGGATACCAAAAGCAAAGCGATTGTCCCTATAACAGTTAAAGCCTTAATAACTTTTGGAAGTGCCTGTACGAGTATATTCCCTACGGTTTTTAAAATGCTTTTTTCTTTTTTACTGTGCTGAATCATCTTAAACCCAACTTCATCCATTCGGACAATTAGTGCAACAATTCCGTAAACACCAATTGTAGCAATCAATGCAACGATTGAAACTACAATAATCTGAGATGTAATAGGCTCGCTGATTACTGTTCCCAATGCAATGATTACGATTTCTACCGATAGAATAAAGTCGGTTACAATAGCAGATTTTATCTTGTCTTTTTCAACAGCTAAAATCTCTTCCTCTGTAAGGGCTTCTTCGGTAATCCCTTCTGAAGCATGTTCATGTGGAAATACAAATTCGTATATTTTTTCAGCACCTTCATAAGCCAGAAAAAGACCTCCCAGCACTAAAACTATGGTGATAGCAACTGGTAAAAAGGCACTTAAAAGAAACGCAACAGGAAGGATAATGATTTTATTTAATAGTGACCCTTTGCTGATTGCCCACAAAACAGGAAGTTCTCTTGAAGAGGCGAACCCTGAAGCTTTTTCGGCATTAACAGCCAGATCATCTCCTAAAATACCGGCAGTTTTCTTTGCTGCCACTTTGCTCATTACTGCAACATCGTCCATGATTGCTGCGATATCATCTAATAGTACGAAAAAACCTGATGCCATTATAATTTTTATTTTAAGAATTATGTAATCAATTGGTTTTTAGCACCTAAATTGATCTGCTTTATTTGTTTTTTATGTACGCGAATCTAATACTTTTTTATCAAATTTTTTCCTGAAAAATTAACTGCATTGTCCTAAAATTACCCAGATAATTATAAAAACAAAGATAGTGCCGAAGCATCCTCCGCCTAACTTTTTTGCACCGTAACCTGCTATTAATCCTCTAAAAATATTGTTCATGATTTTATGTTTTAAGTTAGAAGTAAATTTCAGGACTTAATTTTTAATTCGGTTTATATTACTTTTAAAAAAAGTTTCATTATTTACGGATTCAAAATTCTTCAAACAAAAAAGCACCAGTCTTTCGACTGATGCTTCTTCAGATTTAATAATTAACTAAACAAAATTATTAAACATTATGTGTCTGGTTTCTAAAGACTAATTTTCCATCGAAAGCATCGATTAAAATGATACTATCGGTTGTTATCTTATTCGCCAGAATTTCTTTAGACAATTGATTTAGTACCTCTCTTTGTATAACCCGTTTTACCGGTCTGGCTCCAAATTGACTATCATATCCTTTATCTGATAAATACTTAATCGCTTCCGGAGTTGCATCCATCGTGATACCCTGCAAGGCCAGCATTTTGGTAACACTCTTAAGCTGCAGACTCACAATTCTGGAAATATTCTCGACTGTCAACGGCGTAAACAATACGATTTCATCAATACGGTTTATAAATTCCGGACGAACTGTTTGTTTTAATAAACCTAATACTTCTACTTTTGCAGCTTCGGTGGCGGCTTCGATTCCTCCTTTGAGATTATCGAATTTCTCCTGAATAATCTGACTTCCCATATTGGATGTCATGATGATAATCGTGTTTTTGAAATCAGCCAGACGCCCTTTATTATCTGTTAACCGGCCTTCGTCCAACACCTGCAATAAAATATTGAAAGTATCCGGATGCGCTTTTTCAATCTCATCCAGCAAAATTACAGAATATGGTTTTCTGCGAACCGCTTCTGTTAATTGTCCTCCTTCATCGTAACCCACATAACCCGGAGGCGCTCCAACCAAACGGCTCACACTGTGACGTTCCTGGTATTCACTCATATCAATACGGGTCATAGCATTTTCATCATCAAAAAGATATTCCGCAAGGGCTTTTGCTAATTCCGTTTTACCAACTCCGGTAGTTCCTAAAAACAGAAATGTTCCAACAGGTTTTTTCATATCCTGCAAACCGGCACGGCTTCTGCGGACAGCATCACTTACGGCTTCAATTGCTTCTTCCTGACCCACAACACGTTTGTGCAATTCGTCTTCGAGGTGCAACAGTTTTTCTCTTTCGGTCTGAAGCATTTTCATCACCGGGATTCCTGTCCATTTTGCTACCACTTCAGCAATATCTTCACGGGTTACTTCTTCTTTTATCAAAGAATTACCGGATTGGTATTCCTGTAATTGTTTCAACAAAACATCCAATCTTTCCTGTGCTTCTTTGATTTTTCCATAGCGGATTTCGGCCACTTTTCCGTAATCACCTTCACGTTCCGCACGCTCGGCTTCGTGTTTAAACTCTTCAATTTCAAGTTTTACAGCCTGAACCCCGTCTACGACATCTTTCTCCGTTTTCCATTTGGTGTAGATTTCGTTTCGTTCTTCTTTCAGGTTGGCCAGATCCATTCCTAAAATTTTAAGCTTACTTTCTTCTTTCTCTCGTTTAATGGCTTCAATTTCGATTTCAAGCTGCATTATTTTACGATCCAAAACGTCTAATTCTTCCGGTTTTGAATTGATTTCCATACGTAATTTGGAAGCCGCTTCATCCATTAAATCAATCGCTTTATCCGGGAGAAAACGATTTGTAATATAACGTTGTGAAAGTTCTACGGCTGCAATAATTGCTTCATCTTTTATCTGGACTTTATGATGTGTTTCGTATTTTTCCTTGATTCCGCGTAAAATTGAAATCGCGCTTTCGGTATCCGGTTCATCAATTAAAATCTTTTGAAAACGACGCTCTAAGGCTTTATCTTTTTCAAAATATTTCTGATATTCATCTAATGTCGTTGCTCCGATTGCTCTCAGTTCCCCACGGGCCAGGGCTGGTTTTAAGATATTGGCCGCGTCCATAGCACCTTCTCCTCCGCCCGCTCCTACAAGCGTGTGAATCTCATCAATAAATAAGACGATATCACCTTCGGCAGCCGTAACTTCTTTTACAACCGATTTTAATCTTTCTTCAAATTCTCCTTTGTATTTTGCTCCGGCAATCAATGCTCCCATATCCAGAGAGAAAACAATTTTATCTTTTAGGTTTTCAGGCACATCGCCGTCAACAATTCTGTGCGCTAAACCTTCTGCAATAGCCGTCTTACCAACTCCTGGCTCCCCCACTAACATTGGATTGTTTTTTGTTCTGCGGGTCAGAATCTGTAGTACACGTCGAATTTCTTCATCACGGCCGATAACGGGATCCAGTTTTCCTGTACGGGCTAATTCGTTTAGATTTTTAGCGTATTTATTTAATGAATTATAATTTTCTTCTGCTGAAGCTGAAGTTACTCTTTCTCCTTTTCTCAGTTCTTCTATCGTTGCTTTTAAAGCTTTTCCGGTAACGCCCTGATCTTTTAGAATCTGTGCAACTTTGCTTTTTGAATCGAAAATTGCCAAAATTAAATGCTCGATCGAAACATATTCATCGTTCATTTTTTGTGCGATTATTTCTGCTTCATTCAATGCTTTGTTTGCCTCTCTTGAAAGTACAATATCTCCTCCTGAAACTTTTGGAAAGCTTTGAATTGTGGAATCCAGTACCTGCAAAAATAACGGTACATTTACATTAAGTTTTTTTAAAATAAAAGGCGCCACATTCTCATCAACTTCAAAAATAGCCTTAAAAATGTGTTCGTTTTCTATTTGCTGTTGCCCATTCCGTTGAGCTAACTGCTGTGACAGCTGAATAGCTTCCTGAGATTTAGTAGTGAATTTATTTATGTTCATTTTGTATGATTTAGGTTTGTTTTTTTATTGTGAAAATTCGATATCATCAAAATTTGAATTTATTGCATCAAAATTTAATTTTAAATGATATAACTTTGTTGTCTTATTCAAATTATATTCCATAGTAAAAATACAGACAAAATGGCGTTAAATATTAAGTTTTAGCTTAATAGAAGTGTCAAAAAGTCATAAAAACAGTCAAAATATGAGTTTTTTAAATTCAATCTTCGGAGATTCAGATAAATCTGATTCCCAAAAAAGTAATATAAACTGGATTCCTCTTACAAATCTAACTCAGTTAGACGAGATTGGAACCAATTCTAATATTAAGCCTATCGTAATTTTTAAGCACAGTACTCGCTGTAGTATTAGCAGAATGGCTTTGAAACAATTCGAAAGAGAATATGATTTAGACGAGACAGTCGATGCTTTCTTTCTGGATTTAATTGCACACCGTGATGTGTCCAACGAAATAGCAAATCGATTTAATGTGTATCACGAATCACCACAATTGCTTTTAATTAAAAATGGAAAAGCAATTTATAATGTTTCCCACAGCGATATTGACGCTGAAGCTTTGAAAGCTAAAATTTAAATGTGATTTTTTTTTGTGAGATCTGAAATGAACAACATCACAAAAATTATTGTAAAAAAGACAAAACCCGGAATTGGAATTCCGGGTTTTGTCTTTTTTACATTTCACAGAAAATATCTTATATTTTACAAGATTTAAAAACTTCCTCCGGATCCTCCTCCGCTAAAGCCTCCGTCACCAAATTCCATTGGTGAGTCTGGCGATTTTACTTCCGGTTTCATTCCAAATGTTGAAGCTATAATTAATGCTTCTGCATTTAAAAATGTATTTGAATTGGAAATTCTGTCCGGTTTAAATGTTAATCCCGTTTCTTTTTCTTTTAATTTTTTTATGGATAAAAATGCTATTGCAAATAAAACCAAACCTCCAAGTGTTAAGGCTATTTCTATTGGCAAAACAGAATAATAAAATCGAAAACTGTACAATGAAAAAGCAATCGCAGGAAAACTAATCCAAAGCAGAATCCTGTCTTTGTTTTTTAATCCAAAGAACAAATACAGAAGTGGAATACCAAATGTAAAAATCCAAAAGAAAAATGCAAACGGAATTTCAGGACTTACTTCATAATAGGTATTGGCTAAACTTGCAGAAAATTCCCTTACAACCAGGTAATTTCCGGAAAAGTAAAGTAGAATCAAGCTGATGTTTTTTATTAAAACAATTCCATTATAATAAAACGGTTCTTTCAAATTCTTTATAAGTGTCCTGCAAAAATAATAAGTTCCAACGCTGAAGAGCATCATAAAAAAGGGTAAAATGGCTTGTCCTGCTTCCAGAAATTCAAATATTGCATATCCCAATGTTGCTGTTAATGCCAGATAAAAAACCAATGCCGACAGCAAATGAACATATCTCAGATACGATATCAGTGAAGCTATTGTCACAGCAATTGTAATTGCCAGTATATTTTCGCCATCTGTTGAAACTCCAATAGCAAAACCAATATTTAACTGTATGCCTAAAATAAATACATCATCCAATCCGTGGTTATGATACCCTTGTTTTGTCAAAATTTCTGATCCGACAATACCTACTATAGCAAAAATATATGGAAACAACTTCCATGTCTCATCAATTCCGGAAAGTCCTAAAAGGGAAACTACACCACATAAAGAAGAATATAAAAAAGACCCCAGCAAAAAGAAACCAATCCGTACCAGAATATTTTTGTGACTGTTAAGCACAGGAAGTTCTTTTTTTATAAAATCAAACTGTTCTTTACCTATAAACCCTGCATTTTTTAATGAATCTGCTTCTTCAAGTAAAATTGAATTCTCTAATTTACGCTTATCTAATACTATCATTTTGCAATTTCTTTATTGAAGTTCTTAATTAATTTTATAAACAGAATAATTGAACCAATAAAATATCCCGGGATGACCAAAACAAATAACATCCAAATATCGGAGAAATCCACGTTTTCGAAAATCCTGAAAAGAAATATATTTATTCCGATGTAAGCATAGATAATCATAAAAACAAACAAGGAAATCGCTTTTAATTCATGGCTGGCTTTATAAAAATAACAACAGGCTACAGCAAGAACAACAGAAGAAATCAACCAGATAAATCCATTATCACTTACTAAATTACTTATTGAAGCGATGCTGATCATATGCAGTGCAAATGTCAGATAGATTAGACTGAAGTGTGTTTTTAGCTGTATGCGGGAACTGTAAATCGTCCATAAAATCAATAACCCTCCTAATATTATCGCAGAATAACTTAAATCCTGATGCGAATAAAAATCGTTTTTAAGCAAATCCTGTGGTGTTACGGAAAAACCAATGTAGGCAGCCAGACCGGTAATTGCAATTGTCAAAACGCTTTTATTGTCAAAATAATAAGCACAAAAGAAACTGACTGTTGTAGGCACTAATGTTGCCAAACCATAATGGGTCCCGAAAGTTTTGTATTGAAATTGTAAATAACCTATAAAAATACAAGTCAGGATATTGGCTGCAAGCACCAAATATTCCAAAATTGGACTTTCAAAAGTGGCTTCTGATTTCTGAAATCCTTTTGAGTTTTTAAAACAAAAATAAAAACAGACTACGATAACAATCAGTAATAAAGACAAAATTGCAATATGTCCTATCGTATCAATATTTTGATAAATTAAAATTCCAATTCCGGATGTAAAAAGCAAAACCGATAAATAGAGAAACATTTTTAATTCAGCATTCAGGGAAAAAACACCTAAACTGCGGTAATTTTTTATCTGGTCAAATTGCTCTTCGGTAATAAATTTTTTCTCAAAAAGATTTTGAGTAGCCTGCTGTTCTTCAAATTCTGCCATAGTGTTACTTTAAGATAACTGATTCTCAAATGTATGTATTTAGCATGGATTTTCTGTCTTAAGTGAAAAGGTTTTATTCAATAAAAAATGCGTTATGAAATCATAACGCATTTTTTATTTTTAATAACCGGGATTTATGCGGAATTATTTTTGAATTTTGATATCTGCAACAATTCTTGGATCTCCACCAACTCTGTGAACAGATTTTACATAGATAACTCCTTTTTTACCAGCAGCATTTTTAAATAAAACAACTAATGGTAATTTACTGTCAGGAAACGATTCGCCATCATCAGTAATAGTTAAACCATTTAAATCTGCTCCATTTTCCAATTTATTAAATTGATCAATTGTGTATTGATTAGTAACATAATTGATAAAATCAGTATTGGTTGCATTGGCAACACCATCATCGGGATCATTAGGGCTCACGAAATAATTTAAAGAAGCATTTTCACCATAAAATGCAATATCAATTTTTGGTGCAATAGTAGCATCAATTTGTGATTTTTTGTATGATTTTCCCGTTTCAGTTGAAAAATAACGTGTTGCAGTAAAGCCTTCTTCTTCATCCAAAGAAAAACTTACGTCTTTAAAAGTTTTTAATGTAGCAGTATCTACAACTTCATTTTCATTTTTGTCATCACTTGAACAGCTTGTAAAAACAGTTCCACAAACAAATAATACTAAAGCAATCTTTTTTGTAATGTTAATCATTATAAATATTTTTTTAAAATTTGGCACGAATATACACTGAAAAAAGATAAAAAATAAACAAAATTTTAACAAAATAAATTTTATTAAAAAAACAAAATCATAACTAATAGTTAATGAGCATTTTATGTTTTATAGCATCTAAACACAAATTATTGATACTTCCTTCATGTGTATGTTTTGTTTCTTTTGGAGATTGATACGTTCCCGCTTCCAATTGTTCCGCAACGGCTTTATAAGCATCTCTAAATGGCATTCCGGCCACCACCATTTCGTTTAAAGTATCAACGGTAAACAAATAATCATATTTTTTATCTTCTAGAATATGATCTTTTACTGTGATATCTTTTATAGAAAATATTGCAATGTCCAAACACGCTTTTAAGTTTTGAATCGCAGGAAACAAGCCTTCTTTTAATAATTGTAAATCCCTGTGATAACCACTTGGAAGATTATTTGTAATTAGAGTAATTTCATAGGGCAAAGCCTGAATTTTATTACATTTTCCTCTGATTAATTCAAATACATCAGGGTTTTTCTTGTGAGGCATAATGCTCGAACCAGTGGTAAGATGGGACGGCAAACCAATAAAATTAAAGTTCTGGCTCATATACAGACAAACATCCATCGCAAATTTTGATAAAGTTGCCGCTACACTGCTCATTGCAAAAGCTACTGTTTTTTCTGCTTTTCCACGGCTCATCTGCGCAGCAACTGCATTGAATTTTAAAGTTTCAAAACCTAATTCCTGAGTGGTAAATGTTCTGTTGATTGGAAATGAACTTCCGTAACCTGCTGCAGAACCCAATGGATTTTGATCTACAATTTTCGCTGCTGCATTCAACATCGTGATGTCGTCAATCAGGCTTTCGGCGTAAGCAGAAAACCACATTCCGAAAGAAGATGGCATTGCAATTTGCAAATGCGTATATCCCGGCAATAATACATTTTGATGTTTTTCGGCAGATTCCATCAGCAAATCAAAAAGTGTTTTTACCTGTTCTTTTAAAGCTTTTACTTCGTCTTTTAAATACAGATGAACATCGACCAAAACCTGATCATTACGGGAACGTGCTGTATGGATTTTTTTTCCGGCATCGCCTAATTTTACCGTTAGCAGATATTCAATTTTAGAATGGACGTCTTCAAAACTATCTTCGATTATGAAGTTTCCTTTTGCGATATCTTCAATAATTTCGTTTAATGCATCAACTAAAGAAGTAGTTTCTTCTGAGGTTAATAATCCGATTTGACCCAGCATTTTAGCGTGTGCAATAGATCCTAAAGCATCGTATTTAGCGAGAACCAAATCAAGATCTCTATCATTTCCAACAGTAAAATGTTCGATTTGTTTATCTGTTGGTATTCCTTTTTCCCAAAGTTTCATAACTTTTGTTTTTGGTTTGAACTACTCCAATTTTTCGAGCAGTTGAAATTTACTTCTTGAACTATCCAGATTTTCCGGTTAGATGCTATTTGAAATCCTAACAGGTTTTAAAAACCTGTTAGGTTGAATATTATAATTTAAAGAAATCAGTTAATATTTTAATATAAAGATCGACTCCTTCTTCTATTTCATTGACAAAAATAAATTCATCTGCTGAGTGTGACCGCAAAGTTTCGCCAGGTCCTAATTTTAAGGACTGGCAACTTAAAACCGATTGATCCGAAAGTGTTGGTGAACCGTATGTTGTTCTTCCTAAAACTAATCCGGCCTGAACCAAACCGTGTGCTACAGGAATAGATGAAGCATTTAAATGCATTGATCTCGGCGTAACTTCAGCGTTTACATTTGCTTTTACTACTTCAAGAATTTCAGTGTTCGAATAACAATCGTTTACACGAATATCGACAACCAAATCACATTCTGACGGCACCACATTGTGCTGTTTTCCTGCACTAATCTGCGTTACGGTCATTTTTACGGGACCTAAAACCTCAGATATTTTATCGAATTTATAGTTTTTAAACCACTCCATTACTGGAATTGATTTGTATAATGAATTATCGTCGTTTTGATGTGCTGCGTGGCTTGCGGTTCCTTTTACTTTTACGTCAAGAACCAATAAACCTTTTTCGGCAACAGCCAGCTGCATTAACGTTGGTTCCCCTACAATAGCACAATCCAACTCCGGTAAATGTTTTAAAACACTGTTTAATCCGTTTTTACCGCTGCTTTCTTCTTCTGCAGAAGCTACGACCACTATATTGTAGGGTAAATTTTCATTATTATAAAAATGTACAAAAGTCGCCAGTAAAGAAACCAGACAGCCTCCGGCATCATTGCTGCCTAATCCGAATAATTTACCGTCTTTTTCGATTGCTTTAAACGGATCGTTTGTATAGGCCTGATTTGGTTTTACAGTATCGTGATGAGAATTCAGTAAAAGCGTTGATTTATTTTCATCAAAATATTTATTGAAAGCCCACACATTATTGTTTTCTCTCTTGAAAGGAATTTCATTTTGATTGAACCAATTCTCTATTAAAAGTGCTGTCTGATCTTCTTCACTTGAAAATGAAGGTGTTTCAATCAGGTTTTTCAATAAAACAATGGCCTCCTGGGTAAGCGTTTCTATATTTTTCATTTTTATTAGGTACTGAGGTACTAAGATTCTGGGGTTGTAAGATGCAAAAGTCATGGTTTCCCGGAAACTTAGCAACTTTTTTCTTTACAATGTAATCGTTGTGTGCAAAACATCAGGATTTTGAAGCATTTTATGATGCCCAATTTTTATTTTCTGAACGCCTCTTGATAAACTGTTGAAACAATTGTCCAATTTTGGAATCATTCCGGAATGGATTATTTTTTCTGCTTTTAATTTGTTGTATAAAACTTCATTTATTGCTGTAATTACGGATGAATCATCTTCTGAATCTGACAGTACACCTTGTTTTTCAAAACAATAGGTCAGCGTCACATCAAAATCTTCAGCTAATGCAATTGATAATTCGCTCGCAATCGTATCAGCATTGGTATTTAATAATTGTCCGTTTTTATCGTGTGTAATCGCGCAGAAAACAGGAACAATTCCGTTTTCCAGCAACGTCGCCAATAATTTTGTATTAACTTTTTTTACATCGCCCACAAAACCGTAATTGATTGTTGGATGATTTCTTTTTACTGATTGAATTAAATTTCCGTCAGCTCCGGAAAAACCAATTGCGTTATTGTCTTTAGACTGCAATTGCGCCACAACATGTTTATTGATTTGGCCTGCATAAATCATCACCACAACATCAAGCATTGGGGCGTCTGTAATTCGACGTCCTTCAATCATTTGCGGAACCAAACCAATACTTTCGGCCATTTTTGTAGCCGATTTTCCTCCTCCGTGAACTAAAACTTTGTATCCTTCAATTTTAGAAAAATCAGTTAAAAACTGTTTTAGTTCCGTTGGATTGTCAATTATATTTCCGCCTATTTTTATTACTGATACGTTCATTTTTTTTAGTTTCTAAGGAGCTAAGGTTCTGAGGTACTAAGTTTTTTTAGCTAAAGTTTCTTAGCGTCTTAGACACTTAGAACCTTAGCAACTTTATTAAAAATTATAATTTCTTTAGAATCTTCTGTAACACTAATTGTGCTGCGTACGTTCTATTATTCGCCTGCTGGATTACAATTGAATTTTCGCTGTCTATAACTTCGTCGCTTACAATTACGTTACGACGTACCGGAAGACAATGCATGAATTTTCCGTTGTTAGTTAATGCCATTTTTTCGGCTGTAACCGTCCACTCCGGGTCTATATTAGTTACTTTTCCGTAGTCGTTAAAGTTACTCCAGTTTTTTACGTAGACAAAATCAGCATCTTCGAAAGCTTTATTCTGGTCGTATTCGATTTTGCAGTCTTTTGTGATTTCCGGGCTTAACTCGTAACCTTCTGGATGTGTGATTACAAAATCCATGTTTTTTTGCATTTGCATCATTTCCACAAATGAATTGGCAACGGCTTGTGGCAAAGCTTTAGGATGCGGTGCCCACGAAAGCACTACTTTTGGCTTGTGCTCTGTTTTATATTCTTCCATCGTGATGGCATCTGCCAAAGATTGAAGTGGATGACGAACAGCACTTTCCATGTTTACGATTGGCACTGTTGCATGTTTTAAAAATCCTGAAATAACAGTTTCTGCATAATCTTTTTCTTTATCCTCTAATCCTGCGAAAGCACGAATGGCAATAATATCACAATATTGTGAAACTACTTCTGCTGCTTCCTTAATATGTTCTGAGGCTCCGGAATTCATTATTGCTCCATCTTCAAACTCTAAAGTCCAGCCTTCATTGGTAAAATTCATTACCATAACGTTCATTCCTAAATTTAACGCCGCTTTTTGAGTACTCAAACGCGTTCTTAAACTCGGATTGAAGAATAACATTCCTAAGGTTTTATTCTTTCCTAAGCTTTGATTTTTAAGCGGATTCTTTTTGATTTTTAACGCGCTTCTCACCCATTTTGATAGTGAGTTTATGTCATTTATTGAAATATAGTTCATAATTTTTTGTTTAAAATTAATTAGATAATTAGATAACATTGAAATTATCTAATTTCCTAATTGACTCATTAGATTATCTTTGTGAAAGAAATTTCGTTCTTTAATGCATTCAAAATAAAATTATCATTTAAACCATTTACAATCCAGGTTTCGATATTGGCTGCTTTCGCGATTCCGGCAGCTTCAATTTTTGACTGCATTCCCCCTGTTCCGTGTGACGATTTTGACTCTCCGATTTCTTTTTCTAAAAGTTTTAAGTCTTCTACTAATTTTATCGTTTCCGGAATTTCATCATGAATTGAATCTTTCGTGTAAATTCCGTTTGTATTGGTTGCAATGATTAAAATGTCAACATTTAAAAGCACTGCTGTTAAAGCCGCCAGTTTATCATTATCCCCAAACCGAATTTCATCTGTGGCAACGGTATCATTTTCATTGATAATCGGAATGTAATTATTCTCGACTAAAACGTTTATTGTATTTACAATATTTATTTTTGACTGTTCTTTTTCAAAATCAGAATAAGAAAGCAGACATTGTGAAGTCAACAAACCTAAATCGCTGAAATTTTCATGAAAAATCCGCATTAAATGAGGCTGTCCAATAGAAGCCAAAGCTTGTTTCAATGCAATCTCTTTCCCTTTGCTTTCGAGTTTTACAAATTGTTTCGCAGCCGCAATGGCTCCGGAACTTACAATTACAAATTCGTAATCTTTGCTTAAAGCCGCAATCTGCATTCCGATGTCTTCAATTTTTCCTCTCGAAATATGATTGGTTTCTTTTGTCAGCGTATTGCTTCCAATTTTTAATAAAATCCTTTTTTTAGTCATTTTTTTTAAGATGCTAAGTTTCTAAGATACTAAGGCAGTAAGATTTTAATCTAATAAAACCCAATTATCTCATTGTCTCAATTATCACATTATTTCAATTACCTAATTTGCCCTTCACCATAAATATACCATTTATTGGTTACAAGATGCTGTAAACCAATTGGTCCTCTTTGATGTAATTTATCTGTGCTTATCGCTAACTCTCCACCTAAACCAAGTTGTCCACCGTCCGTGAAGCGGGTTGATGCATTTTGGTATACGGCTGCAGCATCTACATTTTCCATGAATTCCTGTGCAACAGCATTATTTCTGGTAATAATTGAAGCCGAATGTCCGCCGCAATATTTATTTATTTTTTCGATTGCATGTTCTTCTGAATCTATAGTTCCAATTACAATTTTGTAATCTAAAAACTCTTCGTACCAGATATTTTCATCTTTTAGAACGCTTGTATTTTTAAACGAAGCTAAAGTTTCATCTACAATAATTTCAACATTTGATTCTAATAAATCTTCATTTAGCATAGCTACGAAACCTTCAAAATTTGGTAATCTTGAATCTATTAAAACTTTATCCAATGCATTACAAGCCGAGATTTTAGACGTTTTTGCATTCAAAATTACTTTTAATGCAATATCTGTATCGGCTTCGTAATGAACGTAAACGAAATTATTTCCGCGTCCGCTTACAATTACCGGGCAGGTTGCATGTGCTTTTACAAATTCAATCAATTTTTCACCGCCACGAGGTACAATTAAATCTACTTTTTGTGTTGGTTTTTGTAAGAAAGCTTGTGTTTCGGCTCTATTAAAATTCAGATATTCAACCCACTCTTTCGAAACTTTATTTTCTTCTAAAGCCTTATGCCATAAACTCACAATCTTCAAATTAGATTGTAAAGCTTCTTTTCCACCTTTTAATAAAATTTTATTTCCGGATTTAAAAGCGATTCCGCCAGCTTCAATAGTTACATCGGGACGGGATTCGTAAATGATTAAAATTGTTCCGAAAGCAGCTGTTTTGTTGGTGACTTTAATCCCGTTATCATGTACAAAATGAAACCGTTCCACTCCAACCGGATCATCCTGTAAAGCCAATTGATTCAACGACAAAATCATTTCATCAATTTTTTTATCGTCTACTTTCAGGCGTTCTTCCATGGCAAGATCAGAGCCATCATAAGCCAGTAAATCAGATTGATTTATCAGAATAATTTGGTTTCGTTCCTGTTCGACAAGTTTTGCCATCGACAGTAAAACCAAATTTCGCTTTTCAATTGATAATTGGTGGTTCATTTTTTTTGTGTTTAATCGGTTAATCGTTTTTTGTTTAATCGAATAAACGAATGAACGATTAAACGAATTAACATCTTAAAGTTGGTTGTTTTTTGGTTGTCTCTTTTTATCGAAATTTAAATTTAAACCTGACCGTTTTTTGAAACCCGTCAGGTTTGTCGAACTTAATTTTTAAGCTCTTCCAAACTTTCTTTTAAAGCCACAATAAAGGTGTCAATATCAGATTTTTTAACTGTAAGTGGCGGCAAGATTCTCAACAAATTCTTATTGTTTGCACTTCCTGTAAAAATATGTTTCTCGATAATCAATTTCTTTCTTAAAGCCGCAACATCAAAATCAAATTCAATTCCGAGCATTAATCCTTTTCCTTTTACTTGTTTGATTCCGGGAACTCGTTTTATTTGCTCTGAAAAATAAGCCGAAACTTCGTTTACATTTTTCTGTAAATCCAGTTTTTCAATTACGTCTAAAACAGCAATTCCAGCTGCACAAGACAAGTGGCTTCCACCGAAAGTCGTTCCTAATAAACCGAAACTTGCTTCAAATTTTGGTGAAATTAAAATAGCACCAACAGGAAAACCATTTCCCATTCCTTTTGCTACTGAGATAATATCCGCGCTAATTCCGTGGTGTTGAAAGGCAAAAAACTTCCCGCTTCTTCCGTAACCTGACTGTACTTCATCCAAAATCAAAACAACATCATATTTTTTACAAGCTTTTTCTAAAGCCTGAAAAAACTCAGTTGTTCCTTCATCTAAACCTCCAACTCCTTGAATTCCTTCGATAATTACGCTAGAAACATCTCCTTTTTGAAGTTCTGCTTCTACTAATTCGATTTGGTTTAGCGGCAAAAAAGTAACTTCTTGCTGTGCATTTATTGGCGCTACGATTTTCTTATTATCTGTAACGGCAACGGCTGCAGAAGTTCTTCCGTGAAAAGAATTATGAAAAGCTACAACTCTGGATTTCCCGTTATGAAAAGAAGCTAATTTCAATGCATTTTCGTTTGCTTCAGCTCCAGAACTGCATAAAAACAATTC